>CANGNB010000389.1 GCA_947454545.1 Oligoflexaceae bacterium | reverse complement strand
GTTGGTGGCAACGATGGCCTCCTGAACTATCAGATCAGTGGCACTTTTGAGCGACCGAGCTTTCAGAGCCGCTAGGGCTGTAGAGGTGACGCCAAGAGAGTCTCTGCTGGTTCTTGCTTCCACGAGTAGATGCCATAGCCTGCCTTACAGTGGGGGCAGGCATCGAACGAAGGCAGGCTTACCGCTGTCAGATGCAGTTCCAGTTGTTGAGAGCAGCGTGGACAGGATAGCTCAGCGTCTATTCTTTCGATCATTTTTTTACTGCGCAGATAAACGAGAAGACCGAGAAAAGGCCCCGCGATCAGTCCGATCGGCGGAAAAACGAGGTGTATGATCGGAACGGGTAGGCAAAGAGCTGCCGCTCCCCAAACACCCATCCAGGCTCTCAAACCCTTTTTAAGCATTTGCCATTGAGTAGGTAGCACGATCTTGGCGACAGGCCATAGGATCTTCCCACCAAAATCGACTTCTAAGGACGCAGAGACTTGATGTTCCATGGTTTGCGTGCTCCTTTTCCTGTTCTTTCCCAAGGCCCAGGACTTCCGTCAAGGCCTATTCCTTAAAAGCTGATACTTCAGGCTCTTCAGGCTCCTTCCCCTAGGACGGGGCGTCTTTCTTGCTTCTGCGCTGATTGACATATGAAGAGGGGGTCTCGTAGAATAAAAGTATGCAAGGTAGGGGGCATATATGGACCAGGATCTTCTGCGACTTCGGCAGATCCTCGAAGCCTACCTGAGACGTGGTCGTAAGGCTCTCGAAGCCCTTGCCAAAGAGGACTGGGAGACATTCGAAGGAGCCATGCGCTGGAAAAAAGCGGCATTCCTTCACTTTCGTGCCCTTGATTATATTCTGGAAGAACGACAGCCAGGATATTTAGCGACTCCGGAGTGGCACGCAACCTGGTCTGAGATCGCGGCCCTTGATCGAGAACTTTCGGAAGCCATGGAGCTGGCAAAAAACAAGCTCCACAAGCAAATCACTCGGGTTACCCATCACCGAGCTGCCCTGAAGAAGTTCCAATCGGGCGAACCCGACAAAGCAAAGACAGGTTTTAGCGACACCATATAGTATCTGCACTTTTTAGGCCGAAGGAGGCATCCGATGCTAGAGGCGAAGAAAAAGATTGCCTTGGTTCTGGGGAGTCTGCCCAGTGTTGAGGAAGTGGATCAGTTTCGGCTGATTGCAGACGCTTATGAAGTTCAGGTCATCACTTCCGAGTCGATCTGCGGCTACCTCTCGGTCAACAGCTATTTTCAAGATCTGATCTGCATAGCTCTGCAGGATCATGATGAAAATCCTACGTTTTTGCCGAGCCTCGAAAAGGTTCTCGAAAACTTTGATATCGTCATCGTTAAAGAGCGCTTAGGTCTCTACGCCTACCAGGCGATGAAGGCCAAGTGGCGTCATCAGTTCAAACTGATCGTTTGGGTTGATAACCTGGTACCCTTCCCAGCTCACGATGTCGATCAGATGCGCATCATTCGTACGGAAGTGACGAGCGCTGCTGACGGCTTCATAGTTCAGACCAAGGCTGCTCGTACAGCTCTTGAAATTGAAGGGGTTGACTCAGCTCTTATTCATGACATGATTCCCTGGATTGAGGCCCGCGCGGACCGATCACCCAAAGGGAAATCAGCAGCACGTAAAGCATTAGGTATCGCTGAAGAAGATTTTATCATCGCCTACTTGGGGCAGGTTGAATGGGAAGAAGGCATCGCTGACCTGGTCGCTGCCGCTCGCCTCTTGATTTTGCGAGAGCCTAGTCTGCGCCACAAGCTACGCCTAGTCTTCTGCGGTGTCGGTTCCTACTCAAATGAGCTGCGTGACTACTTCATCACCCTTGGTATCGACACGACAGCTCTCTACTATGCACCGACGCGCGAGTCGATTCAAGCAATCCAAGAAGCGTCTGATGCCATATATATTTCGCCACTGACCTCGCGGGATCGCGTCGAAGGCGACCCGTACCGCATGGTATCGTCCATGGCTCAAGGCTTGCCCATCATCGCAGCTCGGACGGCTTTGGCAGAAGAATTCTGCGGTAAGCATCGTCTGGATTTCTGCGTAGCATCCCCCGTGAGCTTGGCCAAATCGATTCAAAAGCTGCGCTCAGCTCCTGTGATCGTACAGGATATCGTTGAGAAAAACTTCGAGGACGCTCAAAAACGTTTCCATGCAGAGCGGGCGAAAGCTAGCATGCTGGAAATCTTCGTGAAGATTGGTGTCCACGGGACGCATATCGATCAAAACGGTCTCGATCATCGCGTTCTTGAGATCGAAGCGAAAGTTCGTAACAAGCAGTATGTGGAAGCTGTCGATCTCATCGAAAGCGTCTTCAAGATGGACGGTGTTCCTGTTCACCACCGTGCGAACCTCTATCGCTTGGTCGGCGATTGCTTTGCCAAACTTGGCGATATTGAAGGAGCAAAGGACGCCTACATGCAAGGTGCTGAGCTCGACCCCTACAGTGCAAAAGTCTATATCGGACTTGGTACTCTGGGCCTCTTGAAATCGAGCCATGATATCGCTGTTCTGCACTTCCAAAAAGCTGTGAGCCTGGCCCCCGATGACGAGATGGCAAACTTTGGTCTTGGCCTTGCCTTCCAAGGTATGGGTGAGTTCAAAGAGGCCGTTCGCTGGACTGTGAAAGCTCTCCAAATCAATCCAGAGAACTCTGCGGCCCTCTTCTCATTGGTTACGATAGCGCACGAAGGTCAGTACTACGAAGAGGCTATTCGTCATATCCAGCGCTATCTGAAGATTCACCCGAACGATTACAACTTCATCTACACGCTGGGTGGTATCTTCTTTAAAATCGGCCGCTATGATGAGTGTATCCGCCTCATGAAGCAGATCTCGGATGCTGATCCTAAAGATAAGCGCGCTGCGGCTCTTTCGAAGCAAGCCAAAACGGAAATGGAACAGAAGGCGAAGTCGGGAACTGTGAAAGCCTAGGCTTATAGGTTCTCTGACCCTGTGAAAGTACGCTAGAAAGGGTCTCAGATCGG
>CANGNB010000388.1 GCA_947454545.1 Oligoflexaceae bacterium | reverse complement strand
TCTGCTGTTGAAGCAGTCGCTGCTGATGCTCGAGGCGAGTTTGGACGTCGAGCTGTTTTTTCATCAGACGGCCCATCGTTGCTTTGATGGTTTCGAGGTCGAGCTCGGGATGCGAGGGAGCGTCCTCGTTTTTGCCTTCGAGTTCAAAGATCCACTGATGAATGTCCTGCATGGCCTTATGGAGCGTTTGCTGGTGTTGGCGCTGTTTTTTGAGCAGCCACCCGATGCTTGTGAGCAATCCAGCGAGAGCTAATCCCAGCGTGAGGGAAAAGTCCAAGGGCTTTTCGTCCAAAAGGCTTGGGACCAATAAAAGTCGTGGATCATTGGCATAAACGGCAAAGGCTGAGGGTTTTCCTTGCGATGCGGGAGCAGCCTGCCAGAGGACTCGATGCATCGGAGACGCGCTCGCCTCGAGGGTGAGTCCTAAGTCGCGGCTGTGCTGGTTGAGTTCGGGAAAAGTCTTGAGCCAAGAGCTGGTGAGCAACGTGGAAACCTTAAGAACATAGCCTTCTCCCGAGGGAAGGGAGATGGGGGTGACAACACTCAAGAGAGTGCCTTGAGGGGTGCTTTGCCACATTTCGATGGGGCTTTTGATGGCTTGAATGCTATCGATCGGACATTCGGAGTGAAGCGGGGTACCCTGCTCAGACTGAGCGAGCAGTTTACAGTTGGCATCGACCAGTACGAGGTGATCGATTTTACCGGATTGGACGTAACCGCCAAGAGTACGGCCCACAGCGCTGTAGAGTTGCATGCTGAGGTTTTGGTGAAGCGAAGGGTCAGACCTGAGTTCCTGAGCTATTTTGTTTTGGCGTGCTTTTGTCGCAGCGAGAGCTGTCTGGAGCTCATGCCGTGTCTCTTTGTACAGGGATTGGCGCTGCGTGAGGGACGCCTGGACGAAGACGAGGCCCAAGAGGGGAATGAGGGCAACGAGAACGAGTGCGCTAGCTTTTTTCAAAAAGCACCTCTTTCTTGGCTTCTGCATATGGATGACTTACACTTTACCGCGGCTGAAGCAAGAGGTCCAGAACGAAGGCAGAGCGAGAGTAAGCTTCGGAGCAAGGGAGTAAGAACATGCGATCCTACGAGTGGAAATTAGCTCTGAGCTTGAGTCTGCTCTTTATGATTCTGATGCGCTTGGTCTGGATGGATCTGCGCTCTTATCCTCCCTACTACCCTCCCCAAAATCGTTTGGTTTCAAGTCAAAATTTGCGGGCAGACCCCTGTCTCCGTTCGTTTGAACTGCGGCAAAAACAAGCTCTCGTGCGCTCCGAAGAAGTGTGGCCACGTCCCTCATGGGGAGAAAGTGTGGTCTACCGAGCTCTGGTCCATGGCAGCTGTCGGCTTCAAAATTTTGATGAGCAAGTCTTTATCCGGTATAATCAGGGGTTTTTGATCAGCCTTGTCTTCGCTGCCGCCTTACTCACCCGCTTTCTCTGCCGTTCTTGGATCATGGCCCTCATGATTGCTGTGTCCCTCTTGAGTCGCGGGCGACTGATTTCGATGAATGGTACCATCAGCCCCGATCTGGCGATGGGGGCTTTGCTCCTCTTCTGGGCTGCAGGTTTGGGACATTTTTTGCGATCGGGGGCAGCGATTCTTCTGCTGATCGTCCAAGGGTTTGCGCTGGTCTTAGCGAGCTTGGAACCGAGCTTTCTTGTGCTCTTTGCCTTGCCTGCGGGACTTATTCTGCTGGGACAAAAGCGCCCTTTGTATCTGTTTCGGGGCGAAACAGAGATGCGAATCGTTTCCAAGCCAGGACATCTCCTTCGACCTGCAGCTGGTGGACTTCGGCGACAATTAGAAGACAGCACGTTCGCCCGTCGCCTCTTGAAAGTGGCCCTCGTGAGTGCTGGGTTTGGCTTTTTGCTCTGGGAAGGGCTCTACGGTCTGCGAGGTATCTTCGAGATTCCTCATCCTCCGCACTGGAGTCGGGTGCACTACCAACATTGGTTCCAACTCTTCAGCCAACCCTTGGATAGGGATCTCCTTCTGGCCATGGGCTTAACTCTGTTGACGGCAGTCGTCGGGGCAGGGAATTTCCCCGGACTGAGCGCCCTGTGTCTTTTGGCTTTCATGGGCTGCTTGGGAACCTTTGGAATGAGTGCACTCCTGGATCGACTCTACCTGCCTGGTGTTGGAGTGCGTCAGAGCTTAGGGCCTGATACCCTTCTTATTTGGGAGGGGGTTTTTTTAACGCTCGGGATCCTATGTTTTTTTGCCTTTATTTTTCAAGTTTTCCAAATATTTTGGCGTTGGAAACAAAGATCTCGTCAAGAAGAAGTGTATTAAAACCCGAGAAAATAAGCGAAAAATGGCGATTTTTTTGAAAATATAAAAAAAATTTTGGCGTGCGCGAAAATTTATTTCCTCTCAAACTCCTGCCCTTGTCTGCTATCTCGGGGCTGGTTTTCATGCTTTTGAGGGTTATCCTAAGAGCTCTGACTTACTTGCTATTTGTGTGAAATTAAAAAAATAGCCAAATAAAAATTTAAAAAACTAAAAAAATAGTTTTACAAAGGCTCAATTTGGGCTTGGTGAAATGTCGATAGATCCCTTGAAGCTGGTGCTTCCTTCGTTCACACCGACGTCAAGGAGTTTAGACTATGGGCCTTCGAATTAAAACCAACGTGCCTGCTCTGATTGCGCAGCGTCGCTTGCAGGCCACCACCAACGAAATGTCCAACAACATGGAAAAGTTGGCAAGTGGTAACCGCATCAACCGCTCAGCGGATGATGCAGCGGGTTTGGCAATCTCCGATACCATGACCGGCAAGATTCGCTCTTTGGATCAGGCAAAGCGCAACGCCAATGACGGGGTTTCTCTGATCCAAGTGGCAGAAGGAAGCATGAACGAAATATCCAACATCCTGATCAGGATGCGTGAACTTGCAACCCAATCGGCATCAGACACGATCGGGAATCAGGAACGTTCTTTTGCCAACAAGGAATATACCCAGCTGGTGGATGAAATTGATCGGATAGCGAACACGACCGAATTCAATGGTTTTGCTCTTCT
>CANGNB010000387.1 GCA_947454545.1 Oligoflexaceae bacterium | reverse complement strand
TCCCTCCCCTAGCCAAGCTTTCTGACAAAAGCTGCTCTGCTCGTTGTTTTCTCATCAAGAATCTGTTTCAATGAAGCAGTTTTGCGATCGAGGAGGCTCCAGTGACCCAAGACAAGTCCATAAGACGCATAAAATCGGGGTTTTTCGATCGAGGTCTAAGTCTGACCAAGCTCGCGATTCAATCGGGAGCCAAGTTTGCCCACGGAAGTTTGAAGGGCGCTTTGAGTGATCCCCTCAACAAGGAACTTCATCTCAAAGCGATGATGACAGGACAAGCGCAGCTGCTGGTCCGAGAGTTGGGGCAACTCAAAGGCAGCCTCATGAAGGTCGGACAGATGCTCGCACTCTATGGGGAGCACTTTCTACCGGAAGAAGTCGTCTCATCACTCAAAACTCTCAATGACCAAAGCCCACCGGTGCAGTGGTCAGAAATAGAAAAAATCCTAAGAAAAAGACTCCATCAGGACATCCTCGATGAGCTCGAGATCGATACCCAAGCTTTGGCTGCTGCATCTATGGGCCAGGTTCACAAAGCTAGGATCAAAGCGTCAGGTGAATGGATCTGCCTCAAAATTCAATATCCTGGCGTTGATACCGCTATAGATTCGGATATCAAGGCGCTCCGTTCCCTGCTCAGCATGTTCAAATTTATTCCGACCCATAGCGAGGGCTATGAAGAGCTCTTCCAGGAGATTCGGGAGATGCTGATGCGAGAGCTCAACTATGAGCAGGAGCTACGTTTTACCGATTTAGCTGCCCTTCGTTTAGCAGCCGATCAGAAGTTTATCGTACCGCGGGTTTTTCCTCGATATTCCTGTCACCATCTTTTGGCGACTTCTTTCGAAGAAGGCATTTCCCTAGATAGCGCGGAAGTCGCAGCCTTAAGCAGCGAGCGTCGGTCTCGGCTTGGAATCGCCTTTGCTCGGCTGTTTTTACTCGAGCTCTTTCACTTCAAAATGATGCAAACTGATCCCCACTTTGGCAATTATCGCGTCCGTCTCAAAGAGAACGGAGACGATCAACTGATCCTTCTCGATTGGGGGGCAGTCCAGGAATTCAAAGATCATTTTCTCGAACACTACAAAAATATGA
This sequence comes from Oligoflexaceae bacterium, assembly GCA_947454545.1. Lineage (GTDB taxonomy): Bacteria > Bdellovibrionota_B > Oligoflexia > Oligoflexales > Oligoflexaceae > Oligoflexus. The sequence goes on along the minus strand of CANGNB010000387.1, from coordinate 1,945 downwards.
TTCTAGGGGCTATCCATGCTGATTCCGAGAGAGTGATTCAAAGCGGAATTGGTATTGGCTTTCTGCGCGAAGATGATCATGAAAAACTAAAAAAATGTTTTGTTGAACTGGCTTATATCGCCATAGAACCCTGGCTGCCGCCTCGAGATCCGCGAGTACCATCCCATCTCGTCGATAGCAAAGGCTGCTATATGTGGGCTCGCAGCGATCTCCCAAGCCGGGTCGCCACCATGGCCACAAAATATGCGCTCTCTTTTAAGATGCGACCACCTCCCCGCGACATCCTCTTTTTGGATCGCAAGATTGGAGGGGTCTTTATCGTTCTCAAAATTCTTGATGCACGTTTTCAAGGGCACAAGCTCCTAGAAGAGGAGCTGCTGCAGCATTGGGGAGAACGTTTCCCGAGAGAGATCCGCTGGCCCACAGAACAACTATGAGCTTTTTTTGAGATACTTCGCAAAGAAAGCTAGGGTCCTCTGAAAACGCCGCTCATCAAGTTGCGTATCGGACACCATATGAGTCATGCCCACCAGAGGGACAAACTCATAGGGGTAGCCCTGACGCTCGAGAGCATCGACAAATTTCAAAGAGTTAAGAAAAAACACATTATCATCCGCAGTCCCATGAAAGATAAGCATGGGGCTAGGGACTCTGGATTGCTCTTTGGTCCGAGCGATGAGATCGAGGAGCGAAGCGTCTTTATAGGCTTTCTCCTCACGCTCTGGGAGGCCGAGATAGCGCTCCGTATACGTCGAGTCATAATCCAACCAATCGACGGGTGGAGCTCCCACAACAGCGACCCGATAAAGCTCAGGCTTCCACAAAGCTGCATAAGCGGCAAAATAGCCTCCATAGGACCAGCCTGTGACACCAATCCGTTTCGGATCAATTTCAGGAACGGCTTTTAAAATGTCTTTCCAAATTTCGCTATGATCTCCGACAGGTAAACTTCCAAATTTACCAGCAAGAGCTCGCTCCCAATCCCGACCACGCCCTGGAGTCCCACGCGTATCCATCCGGATGACGATGGCGCCAAGAGCATCGGCCAAAACCTGATCTCCCAGGTAAGCACGCCCTGAAAGTTTAACCATCTGACTCCCAGGGCCCCCGTAGACCTGCTCGATCGCCGGATAGCGCTGCTTAGCCTGAAAATAACTTGGCCTTACAATGCTGACGCGCACAGCATCGCGCCCCAGCTGACGAATTTCCACATGAGCTTTCCTAAGGGGGGCAGGCACATGCGAAGCGATGGCATCCTCTCGATCGTCGCTCCAGGATCTGAGTTGCCAGTGTTCATCACCGTTTAAGCGCTCTGCACGGAGCACATACAGGGGTGAAGGAAAGCGCGCATACCCATGCACCTGTCCATCGCCAAGCTCCTTCACCGAGCGAATCTCACCTGTCTGCAGGTCAAGTTTAAAGACCGCACTGGCTTCGGGCAGCTTTGAAGCCAGGAGCAATGCCTGCTTTTGCTGGGGATCCAAACCTAGAAGCTGCTGAAATCCGAAGTCAGACGCCGTAAGCGAGCGAAGGAGGCCCCCGCGACTATCGCGAAGTTCCAAGACAGCGGCTCCCTGCTGTTCCGACTTCCAGAGAAAACCTCGCTGATCCGAAAGCCAGCGTGGATATCCCGCTTCAGCATGAACCCAAGCTGCATCGTGCTCCTCTACTAAAATCTTCGCTTTTAAGGTTTTGGGATCGACCTCCAAAAGTGTCCTATGTTTTTGTTCGCGATCGAGGAGCTGCACGTTGAGATGCCCACTTTCCCACTGGACCACGGCGACATATTCAGCCGTCGGCCAGGCCCTATCGATCCATTGGATAGTGCCTCCCTGCACAGACACAATGCCCCAGCGCGTCTTCACATTAGGCTTACCAGGTCGAGGGTAGAAGGGTCGCTGCGCTTCAATCTGAGGGTGTGCGGGATCGCTCAAGGAAAGACGCT
>CANGNB010000386.1 GCA_947454545.1 Oligoflexaceae bacterium | reverse complement strand
CAACAAGTGGTCCTTGGGATTTAGCGCCTATAAAGAGCTCTACAACAATCTTGTGCTCGCTGCTGGCTTCTCTCTCACAGCTTACAACGATATCCGACGCCTCGATGGACCAAATGTATTGCCGAGCACAGAGCGGCTTGCGACAGGTGGCTCGGAGAGTAATAGAGGCTTTCGTGACAATACCCTGGGTCCTGTCTTCGTTACAGAAGAAGGCAAAGACATCCTCGATGGAGGCTCTCGCCGTGCTCTCCATAAACTCGAACTACGCTATCAGATCATTCAGGAAACACTGGCGTTCAGCCTCTTTGCCGACAGCAGCAACAGCTCCTTTTCAGCAGCTGAGGAAAAGGCCATCCAAGAGGAATATGCGAAGTTCGCAAGCGATACCGGCAATCGACCAAGCTTTGAGGATAATGAGCCCTATCCTTTTGAAACTGCGATCTCTCACCCCCAGTATCTTTGGACAAAAAACTACGTATCCTATGGGAGCTCACTCAATCTGCTCACTCCTTTAGGATCGGTAAATGTCTCGGTAGGATGGCCCTGGCGCCGCTGCCTCAATAATTTGGACTCATGTGCCCATCCGCGCGGCAACAGCGCCTTCCGCCAGCTGAAGGGGGGCACAGTCGCCCTCAATATCGGAGCCAACTTCTAAGTTGGCCCCGGCCTCCCCCATCCCCCGAATTTTTTTTACTGTGTTGTGATCCCAGTAGACCAAACTCAGTCGTCAGAATCAAGTGATAAGATTGTAAAGAAACGATGAGATTTTGAAAGATTAGGGTATATCGAAAACGAATAGTGACGCTGAATGTTCGAGGTCGGCATCCTGAGTTGTCAGCCATAACTTATCTTTGGCATCGATGGCTATGCCACTCACTTTACGCAGCTCTTTGGGCAGAAGAACTTCGTCCTTGAACTTCACACGCAAGCAGCTCTCTGCTTGATAGCGTCTTATGCGAGGCGGGCTGTGACTGAGCATCCATAGCTCGTGATTCTTGTCACGATAGGCAAGCCCTGCTAGCTGTTCGACCTCTTGCGTACTCAAGGAAGGTATAAAGCAAGCCCGCATCAAGCGACACTCACGAACCTTATCGAGCTGACAGCGCACAGTGGCGAGAGGATATTCCCGGTGTTTCATCAGGACGAGGGCTTGGCTGCCATCGGCATCTTTCCAGAACTTAGGCAGAGGGATCGCTCCGAGAAAAAAGTCACGATCGTCTTTGACCAATCGAAATTCTTTGAGAAAACGTCCGCGCAAACGCTGTACTTCAGCACTCGGAGCTTCTCCCTTCCGATCGAGAGGAGGCCTCATCAGATCCATAATGACATCGACAGGAGTGAGCCAAAGCTTCTTCTGCTCATCCCAAACCAGCCACTGGTACTTTTTGGAATCGAGGTAGAGCCAACCCCGCTCCCAAGGCAAAACCCCACGTAGCCTTCGCTCCTTTTCTCCTTCAGCAAGATTGATACGCTCGCTGCCCTCGAGCGGATTTTTCAAAGTTCCAAACCCCAGCTCGGGCTCTTTAGCCGATTCGTTATAGGTGCTCTCGATATAGAACCTACCCTCTGGCACAAAGGTCCAAACTTTGCCTTCGAAGGGGACGACCCCCCTAAGGTGAGGTTCGATGCTCCATTGAAAATGCTTGATGCGGGAGAAATCCACGAGTTGTGTAGGCTCTGCTTTGCTTTGTGCTTTTGCCTGAAAAAAGCTCAGGCTCGCAATAAAAAACAGAAGATAGCTCTTACCCACCTATCGCCCTCCTCTCTCTGAACATACCTAGAGACTCGGCTCGCCTTACCCTAGCTTTCCACCCTATGATAGACTTATAGGGAGTGCTCGTACAGAAAAAGGCGGGAACAAACGCCTCGAATCGTGGGATAGGAACTGAAGCGAGGTCGATTCGGATCCATCCCTGAGGGCGAAGCACTCAAGTATAGCCAGACCTCTGAGGAGTTCAGGATCTATGGAAGAGCGCCAATTGATAGATCGATATCTGAACTGCTCCTATACAGCAGAGCGCAAGCTGCTTTTGCAAAATATAAAAGATAAAAAGCAAAGCTTGCCTATCTCGCTGACAGCCGATCTTATGAAGCTCAAGCTCACTGCTGATGAGCACATTGGGATTCTTAAAAACACCAGCGGCAAGCATAAATTAGCCCTCGAAGATTACCTCAGTTCCCAGCTCAGCTCCTGGGACCAAAACGTAGCGGCGACCGCTCTCTGGGAATGGGCCTTGCGCACCGACTGTATCCTCGGACATCGCGCTCTTCCTCTTTCGCTGTCGCCCCTCACACCCCAACGTATTCGCTATACACTCCTTGATCTATCTTGGTTCTTGGGTGGCGTTCGCTTGGTTCAAGAGCTCAGTAAAATGGAAGGCCTCGATGATATGTCGCCAGCTTTCCATGCCCTGCTGAGCTTTCGGGCGTTGCAATTTCAGGTAGAGTCCCCAAAACTTCTTGCTCGAGCAAAAGTGGCTATCGAGGAGAGTTCCCAAAACCCTCATAGCAGCGATCGCTATCTTTGCTATTTTCTTTCCTACATTTTACGCTTCGACGCTGCTTGGGCGAGTCAATACAAGCCTCAGCATAGCTATTCAGGGATTTGGACCCAATTTCTTCATAGCCTATCCACGCCATCGAAGCCGTCTTTCGATCGTGAGGCTCTCAAGAAAATATTTGGAAAATCCTCGAAAAAAATCGATGAAGCTTTGCTTATGGCTCTCTGGCCCAGCGTATGGGAGCGCCAGGCGATCGATAGCGAAGATCTCTTAGCTGTGCTAACGGCACTCAGCCAGCAAAAGCTCCCCCTCGTCAGCCAGCAGTCCTGGGAGTTCTTCGCTGGCATACTGCCAAGCGTCATGCATACAACTCTCGCTCAGTGCTCAGAGCCTAAGACCTTCTGCACAGGCCTCAATCTCTTGGCGCCATTTCTCGATCACAGCCAGCAAAGCTCACTGATTGATCAGATCAAGGCCATGGTTTTGAAAAGCACTGAACCCACTGAAATTCTCACCCAGCTTTCACCGCGATTTTCAGCGCTTTTAAACAAT
>CANGNB010000385.1 GCA_947454545.1 Oligoflexaceae bacterium | reverse complement strand
TGTCCTCAAGTCGCAGAAGTGCTTTCTCAAGGAGCTCTGAAAAGTAGCTGCGATTCATTGCGATGCCATCCACTCCACTTAAAGCCCTGATCTCATCGACAACGCCATTGGAACGACGCACACCTTGATCAACCATCTGAAGACTTTGGCTCATTTCGTCCAAGATCCGATCAAACTCACGCTTGATCAGCATCACTTCAGAGTCATCACCGCTTCCGTCAAAGAGTTGTTCGATGGTCTTATGGAGAGTTTGGGCCGAGGCAAAGAGAATGGCTGTTCCGTTCAGCACGTAATTCATGGGATTGTTGAGACGATGGGCCATATCTGAGGCCAGTAGGAGGCGCGATTCTACTTCGATCCTGAGAGCTTTTTGCGCATCTTCCCGTTCTGCTGCAAAGCGCTGAGCCAGACGCATCTGTCGTTCCGAACGCAAGGCCACGGCCTGAGCCTGAAGCCCAAGGAATACGGATACGGCGATCGGTGTGAGGAAAAATTCGAAAAGAGCCAAGCGTGCAACCAAGACAACATCAAAAAAGATGGCTGAGGCTATAAAGAGAGTTCCGATAAGAACCAAGGTCGAGCCTTCATGCTTGCGCTGATAGGCTCGCATGACAATCGGCATCCAGACCAAAGGAGTCAGTGCTACATAGATTTGGAAATAGGTCAAAGATCGAGTGAGCCAGTAGTGAGGGAGAAGAATACAGGCGATGGAGAGAACCATCCCGACGCCTACCAAGACTTTGAACCATAAGTTTTGTAATTTGGGAGCAAAGGTTGCCCGTAGGTAGAGCAGATAAACAGCTGCACCGCCTGGCATCGCCAAGTACTCGCACTTTCGGAGAAAGGCATACCAGTAATCAGGAAAGAGTTGAACGATCGCAGGATTGGTTCCGATCGTGCGTATCGAAACCATCAGGGAAGCAAGGGCCAGATAGAGCGAAGCACGATCCGCTGGCCGACGCAGCCACATCAAAAAACTAAATATTCCTAAACCGATCATAACACCGATGCAAAGAAGATTGATCGCTCCATCGACATGCCGCTGCTGGATACCTCTTTCGTTTTCGGATAGATCGACTTCCCAACGTGCTCCCCCGAGGAACTGATTGTAATTACTCACCTGAAAGAGCAGGGTGTAGGTCAGATCTGGCCTCGCATAAAAGTGCAGGATTAAGGATCGTTTGCTTGGCTTTTCTTGATCTCCTACACCGACCGTACCAGCTTCTATGGCTCGAGTTTCTTCAGGATGACCATCGACATACAGAATCAACCTGCCTGCTGAAGCAGCAGTTGTCGTGATGACATATCCTTGAGGACTGATGGGTAGCCCAGTAAAGCGCATGCGATACGTTCCATAGCCGAGCGAACCCATGAGCGTCCCATCCTCAAGCACAAGATCATTCCAACGCTTTCCAGGGTTCAGAGGATAGGATCGGCTAGGCAAAGTTTCATTGGGTTCAAGGAATCGGCTGGGATAGAATTCCCAAGCTTGATTGAGATGCACGGAACTCTCTAAAACAGCCATATCTTGGGAGAAATCAAGCACAGATCTTGCCGATGCGCTCTGTGTAATTCCGATGCAAGGCCAAAGGAAAACGAACAGCCATCGCCACCATGCGATTGCTAAGTTCCCCCTATGGACGTTCTTCCCTTGCAAAGCTAAGCATCCCTTCTCAATAGTATTTTCCCTATGCGAGTTATCGTCGCAATCCCCTTGGGTGTGAGACCAGGCGCCGAATCTTTCCAAGAAGTAACCAATCTGTTATAATGAGCTATGGAAATCACTGAAATTTTTGAAAGTAATGCTCATCTTACGGGGACGTACGGATTATGGTTAACTTTCACCCAGACCTCCTCGCGACTCACCAAATCGTCAGGATCATGGACACGTCCCTTTCCTATTCGAAACTTATTCTCGATAGTCAGCCCGATATCCTCGTCATGGTTGATGAACAGACTCGCATTCTCCGAATCAATGAAACCGCTCTGAGCTTCTTCCATACGGAACGCCATAAAATATTAGGAAAGCGCTTCGATGATCTGTGCCATGGCAAGGTCCGAACGAAATTTCAGCCGCTCTTTCAGGACATCTCGGACACCCAAGCCAGCTTTTTTGAAAACACTTTAGACGGACAGAGACATTTTCATTGGAAGATCAGAAAACTGGGTCAAAACGTTAGTAAGTTTGAACATATCGAAACTTTTTTGATCACAGGCAATGACACAACAGAAATCTTCGCAGCCCAGGAGCAAGCCCGTGCTGCTGAGGCTAAAAACAATGCTCTCCAATCCTATCTGCGACAGGAGCTGGAGGCTCGTATTCTCATGGTTTCTGAACTTGCGCACCGCATGAATAACCCTCTGAACTATATCAGCACGAGCCTTCATGCCCTGCACTTGGAGCTTGTGAAGGTCCGCAAGGATATTCACTTCCTCTTCACCGAGGTTTTTGAAAATGCTGAGGAACTTCGTGGGATTGGAGAAGGCTTTCTCACCCGACTTGAGAATATGGATGAGTATGTCAAAATAATGGAAAAAGGCGTACAAAAGTCATCTATTTCCGTGTCTGAGATCCGAAGTTTGAGTGGCGTCGATGGCCACCATGTGGATAAAATTCAGATCGATGAGGCTCTGGACGGTGCCTTGCAAAGACTCTTTGAAAATGTTGGCGATCTATGGCGTACACGCCTCGTCGTGACGCATTCCTTAGACAGTCATGCCTATCTTTACAGCAATCGCTTCGCCCTCATCATAGCTCTCGAGATGATATTCAGACGTTGGACTCAGATTATGCCGGAGGGCTTTGAACTTTCCCTCTTCTGGATGGCAGAGGAAGCTGATCGTCCTGCCATCTCAATCATCACCAATCCTCATGATTTACAGGCATGGTCGGACGCTATGGAGCAGCTCATACCCCAGGTTAACCACATTCTGAGCGGTTTTCATCTCGGCCTGAGTATCGGCACGGGCTCTGTGACCATTGCGACGCTCGACTCCGCCGATATGCTCAAAGTCTGAATCCTTGACCAAAATATGTCGAAAAGGAGGCGCAAAAAACTTAGCGAAGTTTTTGCTC
>CANGNB010000384.1 GCA_947454545.1 Oligoflexaceae bacterium | reverse complement strand
GTCGGGGATGAAGCTGTCCTCGCAGCAAACGTCACTCTCACCGCCTCCACACCGATTCTCGATATTCGCGATGGTGAAGTCCGTGAAACTCGAGGTAAAATTCCTGCCAGGGCTGTTGTCGTTCCCGGTACGAAGGAAAAGTTAGTCGGTGGCGGTAAAATCTTCACCTCCTGCGCCTACATTATCGGTAATCGCAAGGCCTCTACGGATCTTAAAACGTCTCTCAACGATGCACTCAGGGACTTCGCGGTCTCGGTGTAAGGGGTTACCAACATGCCACGCCTGACTTTTTTGCCATCGCAAAAATTTACTGAGGTTGAGCCTCAGACAAAAATTCTGCTCGGTGGGCGCAAAGCGGGGGTGGACATTCGCTTCGGATGTGCAGCATGCCGTTGCGGCATGTGTGGTGTTCGTATCGTCGCTGGTCAAGAGACTCTGAGCCCGATGAAAAGTACGGAAGTGGAGCTCTTGCGCCGCCTTAAGCTCACAACAGATGGATCCGTTCGATTGGCATGCCAGGCCCGACTAGATGGGGATTGCACCGTCGACCTGGATTTTCAGGACACTTACAATCCAGATGATAGCTTCGATGATGATGAAGATTAGACCTTCTGTTCCAACCTTTTGGTAACTCGACTCTAAGCCAACCTCTTGGTAGCTTTTGTTTCCCAAAGAAAAGACTATAGTCAGGTCTTAGCAACCCTAGTTTTAAGCCTGATGAGATGGCATTGCGTGAGGACTCAGATCGTGAGCATGATTGAAAATATTCGTGTTAGTGAATTTGTCCGCCTCCCTTCGCCGAAAGACTTGAAACAGGCTTGGCCTGCTTCCCCAGAACTACTCTCTAGCATCGCTAAACATCGCGAAGAGATTCGAAATCTCTTGCTAGGTCACGATCCTCGTTTGCTCTGTATCGTTGGTCCATGCTCGATTCACGACGTCGAGCTTGGGAAACAGTATGCTCAGAAACTTGCCGCCTTGCGGCATGAACTCAAGGATAAGCTTTGTCTCGTCATGCGCGTGTACTTTGAAAAACCTCGAACAACCGTGGGATGGAAGGGGCTGATCAATGATCCTCATATCGACGGCACGCATGATATCACCACAGGTTTAAAAAAAGCCCGAGAATGTCTTCTCAATATTGCCAGCCTTGATCTCCCAGCAGCCACTGAATTTTTGGATCCTATAGTGCCTCAGTATATTGCAGATCTGATCAGCTGGGTGGCTATTGGTGCACGCACAACGGAAAGCCAGACTCATCGAGAGATGGCCAGTGGACTGTCGATGCCCGTCGGCTTCAAAAATGCTACAGATGGAGGTTTGCAAGTCGCGATCGACGCAATGACCTCCGCTCGGCATGCCCATCATTTTCTGGGTATCGATCATGAGGGGCTGACTTCAATTGTAAAAACTCGAGGCAATCCTGATGTGCATATGATCTTGCGTGGTGGTACCCAAGGCCCCAACTACCATAAAGAAGATGTCCAAGCCTGCCTGCAAAGCTTGGAAAATCAAGTCGTCTCTCGTCCCGTCTTGGTCGACTGCAGTCATGGCAATAGCAATAAAGATTATCGACGCCAAGGCATGGTCTTTGAAGATGTCCTACGCCAGGTCCAAGAGGGTGAAAAACGGATCCTAGGTATGATGGTCGAGAGTCACCTGCAGGCAGGAAAACAGGATCCCTACGCAAGTCCCCGCAAACCAGGAGTGTCCATCACAGATGGCTGCATCGACTGGAAAGAAACGGAAGAAATACTACGAAGAGCTTGGGCCTCGCTTCCCTAAGATTCCTGAAACGAGCCGCACATCGATTTCACTCTGGATAGATAAAACGGGCAAGTTCCATGAACTCCTCGGGACGCAAGGAATCAGGTCGCCGATTCATATCTATGGGACACTGATCGAGGCGATCCTCGGCCACAAAAGTCTTGATGACATTCCGCAGCTTTTTACGGCGCTGGGTAAAGGCCACTCGTGTGACCGTCTCAATTTTTTGGAGAAAATCATCGGGAATAGGCTGCTGTCTTGGCTTGAGAATAACCAATGCACTGTCGACTTTAGGAATCGGCGTGAAACATGTCCGATCGACTTTACATTCAAGCAGGACTTGAGAGCGCAGTTGAGTATAGACCGAGAGACTTCCGTAGTCTTTCGTGTTGGCCGCACCCGCCAAACGCGCTGCAAATTCAAGCTGCACCAAGAATTCAACCGCCTTCACCTGCTGGAGATGAGGAAGGACCCACATCACGATAGGTGATGAGATGGCATAAGGAATATTGCCGACGATTGCCGTTGGCTCTTGCGATTTTTGGAGCCAGGTTTCGAGATCAAATTTGAGAACGTCCTGATGAACAACGTCCAAGGTCCCGGCATAATCAGAGCGATTCGCCTCGAAACTATCAACCAAGCGTTCTGCAAAGCGACCGTCTTTTTCAACGGCAGTGACTTTCCAGGGATGCTCGAGTAAAGCCCTGGTGAGGATACCACCCCCTGGTCCGATTTCCAAAACTCGTGTCACCTGCCACTGCTGCAGCCGCTCGACGACTTTCTTTACAGGCCATTCGGTCCGAAGAAAGACCTGACTCAGTGACTTCCTTTGCCTTGGACTTCCTTGATCTATAGACATGCGGTTTTACTCCGTTGGACGCCCTTGCAGAGACCTCTGCTATCTTAGAGGCCCTTCCTCTTTAACTCTGAAGTTTAGGGCCTCACGCTCGCGTGTTTATATCGAACTAGGCTCAAACTGATAACGCGAAAATGCGTCCCAACTGAGATTTTCGAACACTCGAACATCACTTGCTTTGCGGAAATGTTGGTAGCCCAGAGCTGCAATCATAGCGGCATTGTCAGAGCAGTACTGCAGATGGGGGAAAAAAGTTGGAATTGAAATGCGTGCATTCACAAGATCACGAAAACGCTGATTAGCGGCAACTCCACCGGCTATCAGGAGTGACTTAGCTTCGGTTTTCAAGTGAGCTGCGGACTCGAGCTTGCGCACCAATTGGCCAAGAGCTTCTTCTTGAAAGGCAGCACAAAAATCCATGAGTTTTTGCTCATCAAGCTCTGCCTGATACTTATTTCGTAAG
>CANGNB010000383.1 GCA_947454545.1 Oligoflexaceae bacterium | reverse complement strand
GGAAAGGTATGAGACTGAGATCTCTCTCGTTACTTAACTGAATATCCGCAGGATCTCGTAATATAAAGAACGAGATCAAGTCATATTTTGGTTCTGATTTCAAATACCGGCGCACAAAGCGCCCATCCCAGCTTGGAGATCCCAATAGATGCAGCAGACCAATAGTATTTGGAAGGACTTCGATGCTTTTAAAGACTGTATTGTCCCAGATCGCTGCTTCTTGGCCGATAGGGAGAGCTGTTATCTTTATAAGATGGGTTCCTCGAGGCAATGCAGGCAGTGGCAAACGCACGGTCATCTGATCTTCATTGGGACGAAAAGCGACATTCAAGGTACTAAGATTCTTGCCAAGTGAGGAAGCCTGAATCTGTACCGTTACATCAGTCTCCATATGTTTCATGCGCCGATGTAAAATCAGCTCTATCTCAAGAGGCTTTTGATCGAAGCCAAAATCGGGACCACCGACAATATCAAGCCAAATATTGTCTTGCTCATCATGACTGCTAGCTAGGAGGAGGCCTGGCCCATAAAGACCAGACTTGGCTGACTGCTGGCCCGTCAATGACCAACCCTGACTAGGAATGGAATCACCACCATCGGAAACCAAAACCCACGGTTCTTGGTGCGTAGTTGGGAGCCAACTTTTGATGCCCTCAGCTAATGGAGTAAATCCCTGGCTTACAAGTTCACTTAACTCGGATAACTTAGTTGACTCTATACGACATCCCGAGTGCAGGCAGGCATCTTCCAATCGTTTCATTGCAGCCTGAGCTTGTTCGCGACTCACCGGATCACGCATACTTTCCGAATCGTCTTCCAAAAGATGAATTGTTTTCAAACTCAAGGATTTTGTTAGCACCTCCTTTGTCATCACGGGAAATGCTGCCGCTAAAACGGGAAAGCACCAAGCAACGCGCAAAAATCCTGCCAAAAGTGACTTTCGCCAGCCATAGGTTCGCCCCCAAGCTGTCATCAATAGAAGAAAGCTGACTCCCGCAATCATGAATAGGATTTCTAATTCTTTCACGTCAGCGCAACCTCTTTAGAATCTCGGGAAGATGAATCTGATCTTTTTTATAGTCCGTCGCTAGGGCTACCATCTGCAAATTGATAAATATTCGCAATGCCTGTTCTTTAGAAAACTTTCCATAGCAGCTTGGTTTGTCATCGATGAGAAAGGAGAGAAACTCTCCAGGAATCAGCAGAGTAGCTACCCGCTGATCAAAATGAAAGCCCTCCCACACCTGATTCCCACATTGAGGGAGTGAGGACAGCAGATGGAAACTTCGCATAAGTTCGTGATCTGGTGGTATCGTCTTCCATTGACCCTGGGGAATATGCTCCGCAATCGTCTGCTTTAAAACTTTGGCGTCGGCAGCTTGTTCGACAATGAGAAACCCACCCCTCTCTATCCAGCTCACAAGGTCGTGCCAGCCTTCTCGATCTAACTTGTCAAAGCTCCTAGGGGAAGCAACCCAAATCCAGGGCTCCTGAAAAACCTGCTTTTGAAACTGGCTATTCTGAACGGGAACTTCATCCAACTCGATACTTGTTCGGCCTGAAACATCTCTTTTCAATGCCTGAAGTCGCCCAATGTGAGAAAATCCAACAGTATTGAGCTGGACCTGCGCTTCACCTTTTTCTCCCCAAAAGACCACGAAAGAAAGGCAAAAGAACCACCGAAAGGCCCAGGATTTTTTTACAAAAAATGGCCTAACAAGAAGGGCTACAAGCTCGAAAAGTAGAGCTAAAATAAGTACAAAAAACGACCATTTAACCCAAGGAGTCGCATCTTTTTCAAGATTCGAGGGGCCTTTAGACCGAACCAAGTGCTTTGATACCATAGAAAGTTTAGGAGGCATTCGATCCGGTAGTGAAAGCTTTAACGAACTCTCTGAGTAGGGCACGTTGGAGAGATTGGCATGATCTTCCCCTCGGTCTCGAGTGAGATCGGCTAAGCGAGGCCACTCTTTAGCAGTATCCATATTTTGACTGCTCATGAAAATTCGGATGAGGGATTTGATCAGAATGGGCAACTGTCCGAAGCTTATCGCACGACCCTCGCCTGGCTGAAGGCTTGTTGTAAAGCCGGTTATTCTGAGCAGGGCTTTTTCATTTGTGTAGGTCATTGCAAGGGAGCCGAGGGCACTATCCATTTTGCCTCCAATTTGCTTAGCTCCTAGCGATTGCATGACGCCAATCCATTGCTCACGCGTTTGTAGATCTTGACAGTATGAAGGGCGATTGGGGAGACTTTCAGGTTCCTTCATAAGTGCTGCAAAGCAATGACATAGATCACCGTAATCTTGGAGATCGGCACTTGGGAGAAGCCAGATCTCCTGCCTGGAAAACTTTTGCCCTGCTCGCGGGTATATTGGACAAAACCGACTCAATGGTGCATCTGGTGATACTTCACTGACAATGAAGGGCGACGGGCTACCTAGCTCAGACCAGCGATCCACGCGATGAATATGATAGCCCAAGACTTCAAAACTTGTTTTTAAATGAAAAACGGAATCATCAAGAAGCATCTCACCGCGTGGCTTTGCAACCAGGAGGAGATCCTTCACTTTCTGATTTAAAAAACTCCTGAATTCATTATCTATCGCCAGGTCCGTCGATACAGCTGTCTTCAGACGCCATAAGATCCCAGTATCGTCATCAAAAGGCAGATCATTCAATGCTTCTGGCTTAAGTTCAAAATCAAGCTCGACAGTGGAAATTCCTGGCGCAAAAAACCAATCTTTCTCACCCAATTTTCGATCCATTAAAGAGAGTTCCAAAGCGCCTTTTGATGAGTTTAGATCACCAACTCTTCGCAGTGTCACGAGCCAATGGAGGGGGCCTTGCTTGTCAGGGGCATCCTTTCTCTTGACGTCATCAATGAAGATATTTTGTCGATCTTTCTGTGAATCTCCAAGCTCATACCAGAGCACCTCGATTTTCTTATCAAGGTATCGCCAATTGAAATCTTCCCAACTCCCCTGATCTCTATCTGAAACGACGATCAGCTGCTCAATTTCTGGCGAATTTTTCACAAGCTCATCAACTTCAGAACCGAGCTTGAGACCTGCTCTATGGAAGTTGAATTCTTTGCCAAAG
>CANGNB010000382.1 GCA_947454545.1 Oligoflexaceae bacterium | reverse complement strand
GTGTGATCGAGCGAATGCTCGCCTGCATCATCCGAATCCACTGCTCTTTGTTCTGTTCGTAAAGAGGGAGCACCTCATCCATCAGAACTTGGCCCAAAAATTTAGCATCGCGCTCATCCTGTTCCAAGACCGTCGCTGGGACCTTGTCATCCCCTATAGCCCATCCATTGACGCCATGTTCACAGGCTTCTGGCCACCAACCATCCAGAATGCTGACATTGAGTACACCATTCATCGCAGCTTTCATGCCAGAAGTTCCACACGCTTCGAGGGGGCGACGCGGATTGTTCAACCAGACATCCGAACCTCGCGTGAGCATGGCCCCGATTTCCATGTCGTAATCTTCTAAAAAAACCACAGATTCCGGAATTTCTCGACTGAGTCGAACGATGTCCTGAACGATCCCTTTGCCTGTATCATCGAGAGGGTGGGCTTTGCCTGAAAAGACGATCTGCATGCGGCCATCTTGCAAAGCTTTCAATACCCCCTCACTGCTTTGAAAGAGCAAATTAGAACGCTTGTAGGGCGCTGCACGGCGTGCAAAACCTATGAGGAGCTTATCCTTAGCGAGAGTCTTGCCGGTACGCTTCAGCACAAAATCGATGAGATTTTGTTTGAGCTCTTGATGCAAAGTCCACAGCTTCTGCCCATCATCGACGACACTGGGGATACGGGCATCGACCCAAGTTCCTCTGTGAATGCCATTGGTGATACCCACGATGGAAGGGGCATCGGCGATATCTTTCCACATCACTTGGGCTGTCTCGGCATGGAGTTCTGCCACGGCATTGGCTGCATGCGAAAGCCGCAAAGCTGCGACCGTCATGTTAAAGGGTGTCCCCCCAAGGCTATGCATCTCCTCAACGCTGAGACCAAGATTGGCTCCCATATACTGCAAGAGTTCGTGGGGATGCGATTCGTTGCCTTCTTTGATAGGCGTATGGGTGGTGAAAACCACCTGGGCTCGCGTCGCCTTCCATGCTTCCTGAAAACTCAGGCCTTTCTCACGCTTTTGTCGCAGAAGCTCAAGAGCTGCGAGCACGGCATGTCCTTCATTAAAGTGGTAGAGATCGACGGCTATTCCCAAAAGTTGGAGAGCCCGCACCCCGCCCACACCCAAGACGATCTCTTGAGCGACACGTTCTTCACCAAACCACCCGTAGAGCTGCCCGCTGATCCAAGAATCAGCATTGTCCGGATGATCGGTATCGAGGAGGATGAGATCGCTCAGGCCGTGCTTTTCGTTAGAGCGCCAGATACGACAGGTGACATCGCGCTTGCGCACCTGAACTTTCACGGTCTTGCCGGTATCGACAAAGCCGTCGTAGGGATAGTTTTGGTAGGTGTCCAGCACTCGCCCATCCGGAGTAAGCTTTTGTGACGTATATCCCTGCTTCCACTTGATACCAACGCCGACGATGGGAAGCTTTTGCTCTTTGGCGCCCTTAAGATAATCGCCTGCGAGGATACCGAGGCCACCCGCATAAGTTTTGATGGCTGATTGAACCGCATATTCCATGCATAGATAGGCGACTTTTGCTTTGCTCATATCATTTTTCTCCCAAGTCACTGAGGCCACTCAAATCGTGGGGACTCTAGAAAACTCTTGGGAAAAAATCTAGAGACAGCTCCCATCTAGGAGCAAAGAGCTACCGGTCGGAAGGAATCAAAAGACAACGAGGCCCAGGGGGGCCTCGATCACGGAGTGAACTGTTCGAGTTGACGTTGACAGGGGCTCAGTTGCCGCTGGCTAGCTTGCTGCCATCCAGGCGAGCCTTGACGCCCTCATGCTCTTTGATACCAGGCCCCCTTGCCGTTGCTTCCAACTTGGTAAGAGTGTTCGCTGGCCAGCTTTTCTGGATGAGGTTGACCAGCCAGGGAGGAAGTTCCCCACGAGGATCGGTCTGTATCGTCACGGTCACCTCAGTTTTATCACCGGGCAGGGGCACAAGCTTGTAGGTAGAATCCATCAATTCGGCGCGAACTCCCACAGTTTTGGGACCTTTTGCATGCTGGACCGACTTCATGGAGATAAGGACCTGGTTCTGAGCTGGATCGATACTCATCTTACCGTCGATCACATAGTCCCTATTGTCGATAGGCCAGGGCATGTCGTAGGCCGCATAGAAGGTCCAATCGTTCGCGCTGCGTTTTTCCAACACATCGAACTTGGAGAGACGATCAACCCAGTTTTTCCGCATGGCTGTATCTTCGCTGACAATGACTTCCACAATCTTGGTGATCTTTGCATCCATCACCCGCACCCCTTTGAATGCGGTCAGAGGACTACCAGCAACGACGCCCCGATAGATCTGCATATTGGCGTCGTCTCGGATTTTTTCCCATTTGGGCTCACTGTATCCAGTCAGGGGCAAAAGACAGAGAGCTAGAGCCCCCATAAAACCGCGGAAGGATGTTTTCATCTGTACACCTCGTAATCGTCTAAACACGTGCATTCCGTACCATGAACAACGTACTCGTCGGGCACCGCAGGCGACTTCCTAAATGAGTTCTTTATCTTTTTTAATTTCAGGACCTTACCGAGCTAATTCCGAGACCTCCAGCGGCCCAAGGAGAGAGAACTTCCTGACTTTGCGGAGATTCTTTCGCGCTGGGCAAGGTCTGCCTCTGGATAAGTGAGCGCTTCCTTTGCGAGAATGAAAGGGACCGCCATAGGGTAAGAAGCTCGTGCTCCTGGTTTCACGTCTGACTCGGAGCACTCTTTGAAGAGGGATAGGTACATGTACGGAGACTCTGTGTTGAAACTCCTCAGGGCACTCGCAGGTTTGTGTCTCCTTGTTCTGCAGTTCTCTTCCAAATCATACGCCGACGACATCAGTGCCATCGATCTAAGGGCCGACCAGCAAGAGTACTGGATCGGCTTACAGTCCTTCGTCCTGCGCGACGAAGCGGGAACTTTGGATCTTTCGGGAGCTCTAAAGGCTTGGGACAACAAGGAATTCATCAAAGAAAAAACGGATGCTCCAAACTATGGCTTCACAGGTCATGCCTACTGGTACCGCTTTGCCGCTAAAAATTCCCTTGCAACGAGTCAATCCTGGTATTTTGTTCTGGAATCACCCCTCATCGACGAGGTCGTGCTCAATCTTAAAACCGG
>CANGNB010000381.1 GCA_947454545.1 Oligoflexaceae bacterium | reverse complement strand
TTTGGACTGACCAGAACATCGCGGACCTTCATGCGTCCCAATGCAAAAATGCGTGTGTCTGAATCGGGGCTATCATTCAAGATGGCCACTATACGCGACATGGGAAAATGAAAATCAGGACCCCAGAGCTGAGCGAGCTGGCCAACATCATGAGCCAGATGCTGGACGGCCCGCATGGCTTCAATTCCATCCTGGCCGCGCTCATCATAGATCAATAGATCGATAGGGTTTTGGCGCAGAACAGGTGGAACCCCATCGATATCCGCGAGTAGCGATACTTTTAGTGTTACGCCCTTGAGGAGGCGATGATCCAACTCAAAGGTTTGAATCAGGGGGCCATCCTCTGGCAAACGTATGGCTTTGAGCCGCTCCAAGGCGCCACAGATATCCTGAAGACGCGAGGGAGCCATCACATAGAGCAAGTGCTGATGCATATCATTTCCTCGGAAAAGCCTTGAGCTCTTGCAGCAAACGTTCGGGCGGCGTGAAGCCAACGATTTTTTTCTGGGCGTCCAAACGTCCATCTTGGGGCAGCATGAGAAGCGTCGGTAGCCCCTGCATACCATACTTTTCTGCCAAGGCTTCGTTGGTATCGGTGAGTTCAGTCAGATCGAGCTTGAGCAAGATCCAATTTTGCGACAGTTCTTCAATCACGGCAGGATCGTGAAAGGTGATCTGATCCAGCTCTTTGCAGGCCACACACCAATCCGCCCAGCCATCGATAAATACAGGCTTCTGGCTCTTTGCGGCCAAGGCAAAGGCCTCGTCTTCGTGCTTAATCCACTGCAGCTGAGGCGAAAGATCGGCACCGCTGAGCCACTGAATACTGGCAAAAAAACCAAGTCCAAGGACAAGACTCGGCAAAAGATGAGCCGATTTTTGCAGCATGAGATGGGCGCTGCGAATAATGCTGCCGACGAGTACAATACCAATCGTCACCAGGCTGATGCTGAGCAGTTTCCAATGCCCACGCAGACTTTCTAGAGCCTTGTAAGCAGGGTTTTTCAAGTAATAGGCGGCAAGTCCTACCATGGCTGCAGCAAACACAAGTTTGACAGCTACCTGCACTTTGGGGCTGAGTTTGAAAGCGGTGGCCCGATGAGCCACTAAACCTAGACCTAAGTAAGGAAGCGCAAATCCGAGGCTATAGATCACGAACAAGGAGAGAGCCTGCAGACTCGATTGCTGCTGCGCAGCATAAGCGAGCAGCGCTCCCATGATCGGGCCTGTGCAGGGTGCAGCGACGAGACCAGCTCCAGCACCCATGCCAAGGGCATTGAGATGCGAAGCCTTTCCCGATCCAAACTGAGCCCCCAAATTTTGAAGACGAGAGAAATCACCGAAGCCGAGCATCGTGAAGCCAAGTCCGAGAAAAATGAGACCGAACACGACATTCACCGCCGGGTGAGCCAGCAGTGAACCGAAGAAGCCACCGGTCAGGGAAGCAACAATGCCGAGGCTGCTATACGTGAGGACGATACCAGCGGCATAAAAACTCGTGCCAGCCAAAGGCGATTGACCCTGGCGTGCCAGCAAGCGAAGAGTGATGGGAATCATAGGAAACACACAAGGGGTGAGGTTGGTCGCTATCCCACCCAGAAAACTCACAAGCAGCACTAACCAGAAAGGTAGAGATCCCGACTTGAGTTTCTCTGCATAGCGCTCTTGCAGCCCGCCTTGAGATGCAGCCGGGTCGGTAGCGCTTGCGTCTTGGTCCACGGCTGCCGTGGGACTCGAACTGTCTGCAGGGCCCACAGCTGAGGGGGCAAGCTCCTCGGCTGTGCTCGCCGCAAACACGGGCACTTGAAGCTCTTGCGTGTAGGGAAAAAGACAGATCTTATGCGTACAGCCCAGCGAGGTGATGTGTAGTTTGAAAGTCTTCTCGATAGGTGCAGCATCGCCCTTAAATTCGACTTCAAAGTCTCCGCCATCGTAGACCTCGACCTGACCTTCTCCCATCGGGTCTTCCTGGAGGCGGGCCGGAGCTTCCGTGATGACACGTGCGATGAATCCTGCGGGGCCTTCGATCACCAGGCGCTTTTTGTAGATGGAAAACTGCTGTTCGGTCGAGAGGCGCAGGCCAACGACGACAGTGCCGTCTTTATGGGACAAGGCCTGGACGGCTTCCCAACGGATGACATCGGCAGGGCGGATGTCTAAGATTTTTTTTTGGCCCACATCGCCGAGGTCCTGGGCGTTCGAGCGAAAAGCGAAGCCGCTGAGTAGCGTGAATAGGAGCAGGGTTAGCGTAGCAAACTTCAAGGCTTAACTCCTCAGCAAAAGGGGTTTAGCCCCTTATAGCCGAGGCTGGGGTCCTGAGGGAAGCATTGGCTCAGGATTTCTTTACTTCGGCCATAGTGGCTTAAAAGAAGCAGGAAAGCCTGAAAGTTCCCTTGACTCCAGCCGCCCTTTTGCGTAGTAGAGTAGTTCCCGAGTGGCGAATATGACCTGATTACAGGTTGTTAGAAATCTTATCTCGAAACAGTGGACTTAAGACATGGCTCAGCAAACGCTCAAGACGAAATACCAAGAAAAATTCCGCCTCAAAAAAGGCGACGAAGTTGTGATCCTTACCGGTAAATCAAAAGGCGGCACTGGCAAAATCGATTCTGTCGATTTTAAGAAGAATGCTGTCTATGTCAGCGGTCAAAACCTCTTCAAAAAACACAAGCGTGCTGACGCTGCTGGTGGCGAAGGCGGTATCGTGGACAAGGCTATGCCCGTTCACGTCTCTAACGTCGCTCTTGTCGACCCTAAAAAGAAAAAAGGAACCCGCGTTGGTTTCAAAACTGAAGGTGACAAGAAAGTTCGCGTGGCTAAGGCTTCTGGAACAGTCCTAGCCTAAGCTTCGAAGCATCTGAAGACATGTAAAAAACTCGATCTCAGCGATCGAGTTTTTTTTATTTCGAAGTGCTGATCTCAAGTCAAGGTCAAGAGTCAAGGTCAAGAGCGTCAGAGCGTAAGGTCCTGGAGAGGGGCCTTTAGGCTTTGTAAGAACTTTTCCAAAGTCTGCAACTGCTCATCCTTCCATCCCAGAGGCTGCAAACTCTCCTCACGATGCCCTACAGCAGGGTTTTCGCGGAGCTCATTGTAGTGCTTCAGGACGGCCTTCAGGTCAGCAAAGCGGCCGTCATGCATGTAGG
>CANGNB010000380.1 GCA_947454545.1 Oligoflexaceae bacterium | reverse complement strand
ATTGCGGACTATCTGATTTCCCACGGAATTGAAACGGATCGGATCGAGAAAGTTGCTTTGGGTTCAAAGGTTCCCATTGCAGAGGGTAACACGGTGCGTGTCTTTAAGAAGAATCGTCGCGGCGAATTTCAGCTGAGCTATGGTCGAAATGTGTTTGGAAAGTAGACTTAAGATACCTGGTTCGGCATGGGGCAGAAGTCCCGCTCGAGCTCTCGAGTAAATTGCTGGTAGGCGGTAGGACCCAATTGAATCCACATAGGGTCGTTTAAGAATTCATGAATATGAAGGTGTGACTGCTCTTGAGCTCGGACTGTAACCTTGCTAAGGGCTTCTCGGTGAGCTTCTTCAGCAGCCTGTGAATCAGCTTCAAGCTGCTTGAGCGATGAGATGTCGATTAAAAAGAGGAATAAGCCGACGATCTTTTCGTGATGGTAAACGAAGGAGATCTGAACACGAAATTCCATCCAGTGATCATCATCTCGCAAGCGCAATTGGCTGGGAAACATGCTGCGAATGCGCGGTGTGAGGTCTTCGAATTCGCTCGTCTGTGATTGATGCAGGAGTTGGATAAGATTTTGGACTTCAAAATGTACGTCGTTCAAAAGCTCACATTGAGTAAAGAGCTGCTCGAGTTCAGAAAAGGAATTCACTTGAAGACCAAAGAGCTGATAGAGAAGCCGAGAATACTGAGAAGAAACCTTCCAAATATCGTCGCCTAGCCAGGTGATGTTGATAATGCCCGTCGGTAGAGTCCCAATAATCTTTTGTAATTCAGCGGTTCTTTCATAGATTTTTTGATCGAGGTGCTCGATTTCGTAGCGGAGCTTTTGGTTGAGTTCGAGGATCTCAAACTCTTGTGACTCGACGCGAGCAAAAGCTTCTGTGATACGAGTCGCCAAGAGGACAGCCATGAGCACAATTGAGAAAAAGTAGCCAAGAGGGTGGAAGCTTGGATTGAGTTCTACATTCAATCTATTGTTAGCAACTTCCATACCTGTGGAAATAGTGATGGTCAAGGTGCAGGCAAGGAAGGGGTAGTAGGCACTTCGCTTGAGCTTATATGCGGAATAGCACACCCAGAACAGAGTGCCCAGGGCTAAAATAAGCAGTATATAGGCTGCTCCTAAGAAAATAAGATAATGCTCGCTGGAGAAAAAAGGCAAAAGCAGCGACCATGCTGCTCCAAAGAGGAGGCAGAACACCACAAATTGCTTACTGAGTTCCGCAGGGAAAAGTCCTCGAATCATGGAGATAACACTGGGCATCAGAATGTAAAGAGTAAAGATTTCAAGGCGCCAGAAATGAGCTTCCTTCACACCTGTGAAGAGGACAAGCTGGCCCTGACCTGTGAGCAAAATTCTAAGGCCAAGAGCCAAGGCTACGAAAGTCAAGGAAACAGCAGCTCCAGATCGACGACGCAAGATAATAAAAATCGAATGGAAAAAGCAGCAAAACATAATCCCTGCAAAGGCGAAGAAGTCGAGAGTCTGTGCAAAGATTTCATCAGCCATGCCCTTATTGGGGCGATTGATTTTGAAGCCTCCTCGAAAGCCACACATGTGGCTCTCGCCACAACGCAAGCGCAACTGAAAGTTGAGATCTTCTCGAGGAACCTGGTAGAGAATGTCAAAGATTCGTGCAGGGGCTTCTCCAACCTGGTGCCAAATGCTTTCCTGATTGATGCTGAGTTCCACATCACCAAACACCCGAATAAGGCGAAAATGCAGCAGGGATCGATTGTAGCTACTGGGAAGCCGAACATTCCAGCAATAGTACCCTTCGAGTTCGTTATCCGAGCTGAGGTTTCGCTGTTTGTAGCGAAAGATGGGAAAGCTCACCAGCTTTTGCCGCATCACAAAATTCTGTTCAGAGCAGGGCAGGGTCTGCCATTGTACCGAATTACGCAGGCTAAAACCTTTTTTTACATTGGAGGCCTTCAGGGTGTAGAAGGGCGGTATGGCCCACGCATGGGATGCCGAGAGGAGGCAGGTGATTATAAAAATGAGGAGCGCGAACCAGCACCTGAATCTCATGCTGCTGCCTCCCCAATCACAAGCTCTATCGGCAGCTCAATCGACCAAACGCAGGGACGGCAGCCATTGCGTGCTTTGGGGCCGGACCACACGATGGATATCTGGCCTCCCAGCTCGTGGATAGTCGTTCGGACGGCATCCATACCAACACCACGGCCTGATATAGCGCTGATATCGTCTTTGGTAGAAAATCCTTGTTCAAAAATGAGCTCTGCTACCTGATCATCGGAAACGTGCTCATCGCCTTCCTTGGTGAGACCTTTGGCGAGAGCGCGCTGTTGAATTTTGCCGAGATTGAGGCCGCGGCCGTCGTCACTGAGGAGAAGCTCAAGTTTTTGGCCCAATCGCCATTCGACATTGATCGTTCCGACGGGATCCTTGTTCAGACGAATGCGCTCCATTTCCGATTCGATACCGTGATCGAGAGCATTACGAAAGAGATGAGTCAGGGCTCCGAGGAGAATTTCAGAAGGACCGCGGTAGAGGTAGAGCACAGCCCCAAGGCAGTTGACTTGGGGGAGTGGTTTGTCCAGCTCATAGGCGAGATGGTTTAAGCCATTGGTCAAGACTTCGACAAGTTCGAGATTGGAATTGAGATGGCTCTTGAGAAAGGCTTGCCACTGTTCAAGCCAGCGCTCATGGGCTTTCGGGGCAAGGCGAACTCCCCAGCGATAGATGGTCGCTTGGGTATGCGTGCTGAGATGAGGGATTTCATCCTCCAGATAGCCGATGTGACGAGCTTGCTCGCGGTAGACCACGAGTGACTCTTTCAGGCTATCGACGACGGCTTGGGCTCTCGCAAAGCGCATATGATCGGCAGGAAGGCTCATGAGGCTCGTTTCGGCAACATGCACGTCATGGGAGAGATGCAAGAGACCGAAATTGCGCGTCAGACCTTTGATCGTGTGAATTTCCCGCAACAGGTGCGACCAAGATTCGGGACCTTCTTGACGAATGGCTTGCACACTTCGCTCAAAAAGATTGTCAACTTCATGGAGAAAGGTATTAAAGCTTTTAGGATTCAAGGTAGAAATTTGCAAGAGGCGTTCGGTAGAAGCGCGAGCAAGATGAGCTTTTTGAGAGACCATCCGTTCAGCTGTAACATCTGTCAGAATCACGAGAATCTCGCTGACCTCATCGTTGCGCTCGAGTGGGAGCCAGCGACTGAGGT
>CANGNB010000379.1 GCA_947454545.1 Oligoflexaceae bacterium | reverse complement strand
TCAGTGATTTCAATATGGGGGCGATGGAAAACAAAGGTCTTAACATTTTCAATTCGAAGTATGTTTTGGCCAGCCCCCAAACGGCTACAGATGCAGACTTTGAGGGCATTTTAAGTGTTGTTGGTCACGAATATTTTCACAATTGGACAGGCAATCGCGTAACTTTGCGCGACTGGTTTCAATTAAGTCTCAAAGAAGGCTGGACTGTCTTTCGCGATCAGGAGTTCTCGGCAAGCCACAGCTCTCGAACTGTAAAACGCATCCAAGATGTCGCAACCTTGCGGGAGCATCAGTTTCCTGAAGATGGAGGACCCATGGCTCATGCCGTGCGTCCGGATCAGTATATCGAAATCAATAATTTCTATACTGCGACGGTCTACCGCAAGGGAGCCGAAGTCATTCGCATGCTTCACACCCTGATCGGGCCTGAAGCTTTCCATCGAGGATCTAAACTCTTCTTCCAAAAGTTTGATGGCAAAGCCGTCACTATCGAAGATCTCTTGGCGGTCATGCAAGAAGCATCAGGTGAAGATCTCTCGCAGTTCAAGCGCTGGTATGAGCAGGCTGGCACTCCTCACGTCAAGGCCTCAACGACATACGATAGCACAAAAAAGACTCTCACCCTTTCGCTTGAGCAGAGTCTACCTCAACAGCAGACTGCCCACCGCCCCTTCGTTATGCCTGTGCGCATGGGACTTCTCAGCCCCTCAGGGGAAAACCTCAACATCAGCTTTGAGGGTCAGCAAGCAAAAGAGCATACCCTGCGCTTTCAAGAAAGAGTCCAAACGTTTGTATTCGAGGGGGTTGATTCCGAACCTATTCCCTCTTTATTTCGACACTTCTCAAGCCCTATTCATTTGCATCAAGAGCTCAGCAAAGAGCAAAGACTTACCCTGCTCGCGTACGATAGCGATGAATTTAATCGCTACGAATCGATTCAAAACTACGCAAAAGATTGGATTTTGCAGCAGGCTCGCCATCCAGGCGAAGACTCTGGGGACAAAGAGTTCTTTAAAGCTCTGCAACACTTACTGCAGAGTGATGCTTGTGATCCTAGCTTTTTGGCGCTCAGCCTAAGCTTTCCCTCGACGGATTATCTCATGCAGGTGAGCCAAGGCCTTAGCCTCGACCAGATCGACGCGGCTCGCTCTCAACTCCTCCAAGCCTTTGCTCTCTTCAGCAAAGACCTGCTCCTCGAAGTCTAGCGACGAAACACTGACAAAGGTCCGTTTCAACTCGACTCAAAGGCTATGGGTCGACGTTCCTTGAAAAATGCATGCCTTGGACTTCTCTGTCAGCTTCAAGGCAAAGAGTCCGAAACTCTTGCCTTTGAGCAGTACCAGAGCAGTACGAATATGACTGACACCATAGCCGCTCTCGGAGCTTTGTCTCACCTGGAGTGTGCCGAACGAGAGCAGTCTCTTGAGAGATTCTATAAAGCTTGGAAACACGATGCTCTGGTTATCGATAAGTGGTTTGCAATCCAAGCTGCCGCCCATCATCCCCAGGTTTTGCAGCACGTCAAGACGCTCCTTAAGCATCCCGACTTTGATATTTTGAATCCGAATCGCGTGTTTTCTATTTTCCGTAACTTTACTCATGCCTACCCTCTAGGCTTTCACCATAAATCTGGAGAAGGCTATCGCATAGTTGCGGACTACATCCTTAAAATCGATGCGAAGAATGCCCAAGTCGCAGCACGGATCGCGCGCCTCCTGAGTCGCTTCAAACAATTCGAACCAGCACGTCAGGCCCTCATGAGGCAGGAACTAGAGCGGGTTGCTGCGCAAGCGGGACTCTCGCGCGATGTTTTTGAAGTCGTATCCAATTCTCTGGCTGTCAGAACTTGATCAGGAGCTTGATCTGCGGCTAAGCCTTAGGGCGCCGCAGATGCCTCCCCTTCTTTGGAGTCTTGGCTCAGCGCCGCAGCAGCAGCCCTCAAAAACACGGCTCTGGGAAAGGGATGCAGAATAACTCCTTTCTGAGGCAAGGCCTTCGCTATGGCGATTCCCCAGTGATCCGTATTCAACACTCCCCACCATTCGTGAGGAAATTCTGCTGCACACCACGCCTGCGCTAAAAGACAGGTCACCTTCGGATCGTAGCGAGATTCCCCTATGCCCACCCATGCATCCATAGCTTGCACTTTGGTCAAAGTTTGATGCATACGAAGATTTTCCCTAATAAACAGAAAATCTAACATTCGAGGATTAAAGGCTTGAGTGAGTCGACTTCGACTAGGCTCATCGAGCACCTCACTTGGCATCACAGCACTCACACTTATAAAGCGAAGGGATGAAGGTAGGGGCTCATGCGATTCAAACCATTGTTGACGCCCCCTTGTACTGAGCTGATCAAACGCGCTGAGAGCTTGTTCCAAAAACAGGCGCCAGCGCCGAATATTTCGATTATAGGCACGAATCCATTGGCCATGTTCAGTGAGCAAGGAGCCGGTGAAGCCAAGACCTCGCAGAACCTTTCCCTGATCCATTTCACTCAAAAGTTTTTTCCCTAAGTCTCCCAGCTGCCCAAGCTCTCCTGATCTGGTCACAGAAACGCGAGCAAAATCAGCCAAAAAACGCGACCAAGCAGCCTGATTTCGCGCTAAAGTAGCCAGCTTTTTCCCTACGGAACTCTGCGCCTCGAGAGGCTCCAGAGTTTCATGAAGACTCCAAACTTCCCGCACCCACTCCCTATAGATCGAGGTTGAAGCGGAACTGTAGCCCAAGGCTTCATCTGCAACTGCCGAACCATAGAGGATCCCAGAGAGTGAAATAAGATGACTGATGGGAGCTGCCCCCTCCTGAGCTTGACTCGCGTACACAAAATCGAGGGCAGGTATCACACCCAAAGAATAGCCAATCAAAACGATGTGATCGGGTGTATACTGAAGGGCCTCCCATAATTTAGCGACTCGCATGGCATAGCGTGGGCCGAGAGCCCTCATATCGCCCAGGGTTTCCAGAGAAAACAGGGGCGCTTTCAAGACGACGACATCAGCACCGGGGCTCTCTTTCGTCTCTGGCAAAGCAAAGACTGTAAAGAGCTCTCGCAAAGGTGAGTGTGTCTCTTCCAAGTGATCGCTTTCGCCACTTAGAGCCAAACTTGTATGGACACATGGAAAAGCCAATGGGTCTAAAGCCTTCCAAGCATCAACTAAGGGACTTCGAACTGACGCATACTGCTGAGCGACATCATCAAAAGGTT
>CANGNB010000378.1 GCA_947454545.1 Oligoflexaceae bacterium | reverse complement strand
GTCTTGCCTGGCTCGCAAAGTGCTTACCCGATCTTACGTGAGCGCACGGAAGTTCCTATGCTCGAGCGCTTCAAGCTTGCCGAAGCTCATCTGATTAAAGACGCTCAGGCGACGAGTGGCCATGCTGCCCCGATGCGCATCCAAGCAGTCAAAAAGTTTTTTGAAACCTACCGCAAACGCTTCGGCAACACCTTTGGCGATCGTGCTGACCTCTTCACCAATATCGAAGTCCTTCAGCTCGTGCAGCGCGAATCTCAAGGTGCGCTGACCGATGGAATGATCCGTGACACCATCAGTCATGTCCTCGACCAGTTGGGGCCATCTGCAGATGAAAGTTTTGGCAATTATGATGCCGATGCCCTGGAAACGGTCGATGGCCGTTCCCTTATCGACCAGGAGAACGAAGACTCCTTGGCTGACACCTTAGATCCCGAAGACTTTGCTGTCCTCCTCGAGCTGCAGCATTACAAAACAGGCAAAGATTTGCATCTCACCGGCAAATTAAAAACCTACGTTCACATGGTGATCGATGAAGCCCAAGATCTTGCTGCTGTAGAACTGCGTGTCCTGGGTCGCTCTCTTGAAGCCGACGCCGCTATCACTATTGCAGGGGATGCTGCCCAACAGATCGACCCGACCCACTCCTTTGAATCTTGGGAGGAGGTCTTACGTCAGCTCGGTCAGCCTCTGGTTCATGCCCAACATCTTCGCACCAGCTATCGTTCCACCAAAGAGATCGCCCAGTTTGCTCATGCAATCTTGGGACCCATCGCCCCTCCCGAGGCCCCTCGAGCATTGCGTGAAGGCCTTCCCGTGGCGCGCACGCTCTTCCCTGACGAAGGCCAGATGCTGGTCTTTTTGAGTGAAGCGCTTACTCAGCTGGTGCTGAACGAACCGCTGGCCTGCATCGCCATCATCACCAAATCCGATGATACAGCCGCTGAGTTTGCCAAGATGCTGCGCGATGTGCCTAAGGTTCGCTTGGTCGAACGCGGCGCCTTTGACTTTAAGCCTGGTATTGAGATCACACCGGTGGGAGAGGTCAAGGGACTAGAGTTTGACTATGTCGTGGTTCCCGATGCTAACTTTGGTATCTACGTCGACAAGCCCGAAGACCGCCGCCTCTTGCATGTGGCAGCCACACGCGCCATTCACCAACTGTGGGTGATTTCAGTCGGGCGAGAATCGGTGCTCTTGCCACCGGAGGAGTGAACAAGCGGAGCGATCGCTCCGCTTTCTCGTTTACTTTCCGATCTTGTTAGCCTCGTCTTCATTCACCTGTTTGGCACCGGTGAAGCCACAGGCCATCTTGGGGTCTTCAGAAATTTTCTTTACGGAAATCTTACAGCGAGCCAAGAGTGTGGACTCCGCTTTGAGTGCAGCCACATGATCTCTCACTTTATCAGCCAAGCTCATATCATCGCTTCGACTGCGCTTTTGACTTCGACAGACCAGAGAGGTGTATTCGCCGTAAAGGTAGCAAGCGTTTTCGGATTGGATCTTGGTCGAGATCTGATGACGACGCACGGACTCATCCAGATTGCCTCGCACATCAAAGATCATATTGACGAGCCAGAGGTCGGGGACTAGACGATAAAAAAGACCTAGAGCATAGTTTGCTGACGCTTTGAGTGTGTGTGTTTTCGACATCACAAGGTCAACATCGCCGTCGGCAGCCGAGGTCCACTCGTCAAGTACACCTTTCGCTTTGGAGAGAGCCGAAAGGATACCATTGATCGAGGCAATCTTACTTGTCAGTGAGCCCTTCATAAAACGGCAGGGAGTGATATGGAAGCTTGCATCGCCCGATTTGGTATGAACACATTTTTCGGTGGCCGCAAGACCGACATCCAGTGTTGTCAGAGCTTCTGCTTCACGCTTGGCATCATAGAGACTCGACCCATAGTTGAACGCCGCTGATCCGAGCAGGTAAAGCCCCCAACTCCAGGGATGCTGCGCGCCTGCAGTATTCTTGAACCCTGCTTTGCTTTCTAATTCCGTCACGGCTTTGGTCGTGAGAGCGAAAAGCCGCTGCTCATCGGTCAGCGACATCGCACTATCTGCTTCGAGGCGTTCTCTTAAAGCCTTGAACTCAGCAAAATCTTTTTCGCCCAAGATACTCGCAGGAGCTAAATCAGGAACTAAAATACGAGGACCACTCATTGCCTGTGACTGCCAAGCAAGAGCACACATGAATACTCCGACCAGATACTTCGTCTTCATGAAAACACACTCCCTGTTGCAACCGACTCACTATGCGTGCTGACTATCGGAACGAATAGGCCGCCCTGCAAGCTCAGCTGCGAGCGATCTCTCGGACTTTTCTGAAGACATCTAAACTCTATGAACCATTGAGATTTTTAAGGACTGAGGGCGCTTAAGGAAGGCTTTTATACGAAAACGTAAGACAAAAAAAACCCGCCGGCATGAGCCTAGCGGGTTGAGACTTCGAGTATAGAAGAGAATTTAGAACTTGCCGATGATACCAGCGACCAGGTCTTGCTTCGAAAGAACGCGATCCTTGGTTTTGTCGCTTGGATCGACATAGCGGCCTGAGCTCAGAGTGACGTCAACGAAAGGACGGTAGGCAGCGCTCCAGCTGTTGAAGTGAGTTCCAATCGCCAGGGTCGACTCAACCTTATCCAGTTTGCCGGCACTGTTGCTTTCCAGCTTCACCTTATCAGCTTCGCTGGCGTCAGACTTCACGAAAGGATCTGTGTTCAGGTTAGAGTAGTGAAAGAAGGGCGAAACAGCGTCAAGTTTGTATTCAACGTAGACCACTGCGCCTTGAATCGTAGTCTTTTCTTTGGCGGCCTTTCCAGCTGCATCAGCACCCTTATTGTTGCGGGTATCTTGAGTCAGGTCTGCATACGCTTCGAAGCTGTCGTTTTTGTAACGTACACCTACCGAGCCCGTCGCGCTTTTTCCTAGGTCATAGACTGCGTACTGAACGAGGGGCTGAACATCACCAAAGAGTCCTGCACCGTACCATTCGAAGGCAACCGCAGGCTGCTTTTGAACTCCAGCAGTATTCCAAGAAGTACAAGCTGTCGTGGTTGTCGTGGTGACTTTACCTGTGCTCAGATCAGCTACCGTGGCCGTATTGTCTTTGCAGCTGTTGTAGTCGTCCACCAACTGCAGCGAGAAGGAACCGAAAGCCTTATAAGTCAGGTCAATGGCCATCTTGTCAGTCAAAGGGTTCAGACCAAGATAGGCACC
>CANGNB010000377.1 GCA_947454545.1 Oligoflexaceae bacterium | reverse complement strand
TTAGCGATGATATCTACACGGGTTCCCTGAATAAATACCTGGTCTATCCTGTGTCATACCTTGGGTTTCGCTATGCGATGCATCTCGGCGCCTCCCTCATCAATGGCATTCAATGCGCCCTGGCTCTGGCTCTTTATTGGAGTCTCTTTGCAGCAAGCGAACAGGCTGCCCCATCGCTGAACGCTCTCATTCAATGCGGAGCTCTGGCTTTTCTCTCTACAACCCTCCGCTTTCTCTTGAATGCCTGCATTCAAAGCCTCTCCTTTTGGTTTGATCAGGTGTGGTCACTCATGGTGCTTTCTGGATTTCTCGTGCAAATACTCGGTGGGCAGCTGATTCCCCTCAACTTATACCCTCAGTGGGCTGTCAGTATTCTGCAGTACACACCCTTTCCTCTTTTTGCAGCTTGGCCGGCGGAAGCCCTCCTTGGCCGCATGAGCTGGGTAGACTTCTATCAGAATATGAGTATCAGCGGCCTCTGGACCTTGGTGTTTTGGGGCTTATTTCATCTCGGCTTTTCGAGGGGGGTACGAAATTACTCGGGGGTTGGCGCATGAGGGACTTTAGCTTGGACTCTGTCCTCCGCTACCTGCGACTTTACTCTCATTTTCTTCGCTTCGCGGCCTCAAGAGCCCTTCAATTTCGGGCCGAACTCTTGTTCCGCGTCCTCATGGATGTCTTTTTTTATACTGTTTTCTTAGGTTTCTATAAAATTTTGTATCAGCACACCGCCCACATCGGTCAATGGGACGAAGCTCAAGCTCTGATTTTTGTCAGCGGTTTTTTGGTCGTCGATGGGTTACAGATGACCTTTTTTGCCGATATGTACCACCAATTTCAGGTCCTTTACCGACAGGGTGGACTCGATCATTACCTGACCAAGCCGATCTCTGCATGGTTTTTTGTTGGCTTTCGCAATATTAACTTTGCTTCGCTGATCAATGTCTTTATCGCCCTCGGAATTTTCAGTTATTTTCTAGCCAAGGCCCCCTTCACTTTTTCGGCAATTGCTCTCTTCGTTTACCTCGCGCTGCTCTGTCTCAGTGCGTTTCTGTACTATCTGGTGATGTTTGCTATGCTCATGAGTATCTTTTGGACTGAGAGCGCTGAAGGCCCCCTCTCCATTTACTTTGAATGCGTAAACTTTGCCTCTCGCCCTCATCATATTTTTAAGGGCGCCTTACGCACTTTGCTGCTTACCTTAGTCCCTTTTTCTGTTTTCGCATCCCTTCCAGCCCAAGCCTTTTTTGAAGATGTGGGCTGGGGTCTCGTGGCCCATGTCCTCCTGGTCGTGGCCGGTTTTTTCCTGCTCAATCTTTGGCTGTGGAACAAGGGCCTCAAGCGCTATGCCTCAGCTTTTGGCTGAGGCCGTCAGCAAGAGATTCGCAAGGAACACACAGTCCCATCCCATAGACTCGTGCCAAGCTTCTTCTTTGCTTTCGCGCTCCCAGCTCCATTGGTAGCGCGGAGCATCCTGACCCTCGGCAGGACAAAGAGTCAATAGGCGAACAGCGAGCTCATCCGATACACCCTGATGCAAAAAGGCAAAGAAAGGATTGGCTGGATCTCGCTGATAGATAAGTTCAGCCGAATGTTCTACATCCACAAAACCGTCAATGAGGGGTCGTCCCATCTTCTGGTAAAGCCAAATCTGGACCCCTTTGAGATGAAGCTGATAGCCTAGGGGTGCTTTTTTAACTTCAAATTCAGAGAAGCCGTCCAATCCCCCAAACAGAGCTTTCACGACCACTTTAGCCAGCGATCCGAGAGCCCGAAAATCTTTGTAAGGATCTTGCATACGTGAACGCTGAGGCCACCCAAAGAACTCCCAGAGATTTGAAGCAACACCCCAAAATCCTGGCGTCGCCACGCAGGTCGCGTCTTTGCCATTGGTACAAAATTGAGTGAGAGTCGGGGTTTTGATGCCTTTGATCTTCTCAGACTTGCCATGAGTTTCCAACCAATTCATCCAAAGCTCCGCGCGTCCTTGATCGCCTGTCCCCAATAGATAGGCGAGAACTCCTGCAGCCATGTCTCGAGAAAAAGAATTCTCACTCTCAAGACTCCCTCCGACGCGCCGAGGCGAACGCCACCACTGCCCCTGATCATCGAGGGCTGATCGCACTCCCTGACAGCCAAGCTCTTCGCCCGACAAACAAAGAATCCCATTGAAGAGTACGGAATCGCCATCATCACAGGTACTATCGTCACGAACTTTACTGGGAAAAGTACCCTGACAAAGGTGGCCATAGGAACGCCAGCGTTCCCTTGCCTCTTCGAGACGCAGCTGAATCTCAGGCGAAAGCACGGCAGCCGAGGCCTTTGCTCTCATATCGAGGCAGGCCAGGATGAGGATCAACGCCAGAATACGCATAAGGACTCCTTATGACCTCAGCGGATGTGCCGAGCTCATGGATGAAAAGTCTTTTGGGGAATTGTCGAACTCTTGAATGTCTAGCGGAGATTCTTTCCAAGTCGCAAGATTCTTTTGAGCCTACAGGTGCAGGCCAAGCGCATAAGTCCGCGCGCGAGTATCCTAAGTGTGCTATCCTAAGAGCAATTTAGGAGCCTTTAGCTTTTTGCAAGCAAGACCTAAGGGAAAAACTCCAAGCCAAAACGCATCGTAAAGGTTGTCGAGTGAACTCAGGACTGAGACTTCTGATAGGGATAGGCTGCCTTTCGCCCTTAACGGCAGGTGCTTGGGAAGCTCCTACTTTCCAAGGTAAGGCTGGCCTTATTGTCGAACGAACCCTAGAGGCCGACCAAGAACGTTTTGAGAGGCTTTATACTCATCTTTCTCTGACAGGCTCCATTCCTTTCGAGGTGGACCAACGCCCCCGCGAAATTCTTTACAATCTTGGCGTACGTGGATGGCTTACCCGCAAGGCTCCTGAACCAACCCTAGACCCATTGACAGGCCTCCCAGCGGCCGAGGAGAAAACAACAGCTCCCTCTGTGAAAGCGGAAGCTCTTCTCGAACGTGCAACGCTGGAATACAATCGCAAGCGCTGGAAATTTCGCCTAGGTCAACAGGAATTAGCTCTCGGCGAAGTCCTTGGCCCGAGCGTCATCGACCTCGCCAATGCCCGAGACTATCGTCAGCCCGACCAATTTCTCAAAAGCTCCGAACGTCTTCCCCAGCTTATGGGGACGATCGACTACAAACGCAAAAAATATGGCTTCAAGCTTTTTGTCAGCCCATACCCGACCCAAATGAAGCTTCCTGAAAGCAT
>CANGNB010000376.1 GCA_947454545.1 Oligoflexaceae bacterium | reverse complement strand
TGATTTTAAATGGAACCGTATTCATCCCTCGCTATCGTCAGCCGACGAATCCCCTCGATGGCATCAATGGCCAATATCTCGATGCCTCCTTGCAGGAGGCCTATCACAAAGATGTCGAGCGTATTCATAAGGAACTCGGCCTGAGAGTCGAGTGGATAGACTCAGACAGTCTGATTGCCAAGGGTGGCGCTGTGCACTGCACGACCATGCAGATAGCTCGTTAAGTGTGGAGATCCTGGCTCGCCCCTCGGCCAGAGAGTTTTTTGCGCGAAGCTTTGGGTTGCGACGCTCGCTTAGCCTTTTTTTCCCAGCTGCGGAGAACGGTCTCTGTTTCTAGTAATTCGTAGCGGGCGTTGACCAACTCATCGACGATCTCTGCTTTCAGCTCTTGACTGTATCGCTTCAACTGTTTTGGATTTTGCTGTCGCAGCAAAAAGCCCCAGGCAGGATGCAGTTTTGCGGAGCTCATCTGCTTGGTGAGTTCCCGCAAACGTTTTTCAACCTGCTTGCGTCGTCCCATAATATCCGAGATGCTCGCTTCATCAGCTTTGAACAGCCCTTCAGATGAAGAGGTGATCTGCTCAAAAAGCTTTTCGAGGCGCTCGATATCGCTGGCGAGATAAGCCTCCTGAACAGCGAGGAACTGAGCTTTCTGTTCCAAAGACTGCTCAGGATTGGTGTCGGGATGCAAGAGGCGCATCAGCTTATGGTAGAGGCTCTTGAGGGAGTCCTCCTCGAGGCTGGGCTCTTTGCGAGGAGAGCCCTTGGTCTTGCCTTGTCGCTGCGATTTTTGGGAAGCAAAGGAGTCGTGATCACTTTTGCCAGAGGTTTCAAAGCTGTCTGCAAAGTCGTCTGAAAACAGCTCCTCAAATTCTTTCCATACGTTTTCAAACTCATTATCTTCATCGGACGTATCGGCACCTGAATGGGCCTTCGTCTCGAGCTCCAGCCAGAGCTCTGCGAGCGAATCGTTCGCCTTAGCCTCGACAATGCGCACGTAGGCAAGAGCCTGCGATATCTCGGCGCGATCGGCATAGTCCTCGACCAGCGCAATGAGCTCGACCTGTTCCATCAGCTTGAGTTGAAGGGATCGAAGCTCGGTGAGCTCCTTGGCGAAATGCGACTCAATCCAGAGGCGATGGGCTGTAAGCTCCTCTTGTTCAAAGGTTTTGAACTCCTGAGTCCGGGCTTCCAGGCGACGACAGCTGACTTGGTAGAGATCCCACTCCCTTTGCCTTCGCAGACTGCCGTCGGACAGCACCAGAGCGGTGCAGGTCGAGCGCGCAGGCTTGAGGGGGCGCCTCTTAGGCGAGGAGCTGCGGGTCGAGCCGCGTGCGGTGCTTTTCATAAAGTTTCCATGCTTTGCGATCGAGGTTGGCGAGAAGGCGAGTTTCCACTTCCTCGTGAGGGGTCCACTCGAGCTCAGGTAAGGGTTTTGAGAGCTTATAGAGATGAACCTTAGCTTCGATCTTATGTTTGGTTATCGAATGGCGAAAGGGCCCGAGGATCATAGGACTCGGCTCGCAGGTGACCTCGGAATCCCAGGTGAAGCGCCCGCGTTTGCCCTCATGAGCTGTGGGAAAACCGAGACTCCCTTTTAAAAAACGGGCCTCGTCGTGACGCGTGGCAAGGCCAATCTTACCTTTGTGTTCGAGTATCCAGAGGTGAAGACTCACGTCTTCAAAAGCCATAGGTGGCTTGGGCTGTGGAGCAAGGTGCTGACTCTGGTTCTGGGCTGCTTGGCAGACCTTGTGCAGAGGGCAGCGCGAGCAATCGGGATTTTGCTTGGTACAAACGGTTTGGCCGAGTTCCATAAAGGCTTGATTGAAGTCACCCGGTGCTTCGGGATCAATCAGCGCATCAACCACTTTTTGAAAGGACCGTTTCCAGCTGGCGTCTACGACGACGCGCAGATCTAAGAGACGGCAAAGAACGCGCTCAACGTTGCCATCGACCACACCCTTTGCGTAGCCAAAGGCGATACTCGAGATCGCGGCGGCTGTGTAATCACCTATCCCAGGCAGTTCTCGCCAGGTCTTAAAATCCTTTGGCCAAGCATGACCCTTAGGGTCTCGCCGGACCAGCTCCTGCGCCGCCTGATGCAAAAAGCGAAAGCGACGATAGTAACCAAGGCCGCGACAGGCGAGGCGAACCTCTTCTTCTTCGGCTTTGGCGAGAGCAACGATATCAGGAAATGTTTCGAAAAAGCGGGCATAGGCAGGGAGCACGGCTTGAATGGTCGTCTGCTGCAGCATGATCTCGCTGACCCAAACGGCAAAGGGATCACCCGTTGCAGCGAAGCGTTCCCGCCACGGGAGTTTCCGATCCTGTTTGCGATACCAAAGGATGAGAGCCCGAGCGAAGGTCTTTTCGCTGGGCTTGGGGTTGAGTGCCTGAACACTCGATGCGATAGAAGTGAGCAAAGTTAGGCCTTTTTTGTGCCTTTTTTGCGACCTGGCTTTTTCTTAGGGCTTTCTGCATGGCTACCGTCGGCCTTTGGAGCCCTATCGACAGGTATGTCTGTCGCAGTGGCTGGAGTAGTCTCCCAGTCAAAGCCGAAACGACGCGCAGCATTCTGAGTGGTCGCAATGACACTTTTTTCTATTTTATGAACATCGACGCCGTATTTCTCGGCTGTACCCTTTACATCCTTATAGAAGCGGTCGAGGGTAGGTTCAAACTTTTTGTATTGAGTCTCGAAGAGACGTTCAATTTTTTCGCGTTTTTCAACGACGCCAGGACTGTTGGCGGCTTTATTGGCGCTATCTAGAAGTTTTTCGATCAGGAGCTCGCCTTCTCGACTTACTGATTTTTGGAACTTGGAAAAATCGGTCTGAACGCGATTCAGGATATCATTCATGGAGTAGGGTCCTTTGCTTAGGCATGCGTTCGCTTCTTCATTCTAGGGGAAACTTCAACATCATACGAGAGGCAAAGGGAAAGATCTAGCTCTTAAATCAGCGAATGAGTGCTCGCTGCTAAGAGCCCGATAGCCTTTATTTTAAGGCTATCGGGATCACGTGCGATCAAAATTTTGCAGGACGCTTTTCCAAAAAGGCATTCAAACCTTCTCGTGCTTCATGGCCAGCAAAACAAGTGGCGAAAGCACTCGCTTCCGCTGAAAGGCCTGAATGCAAAGGCTGTTCAAGAGATGCTCGAGCGAGCCGTTTGCTTTCGGCGACAGCATGAGGGGCTGCTTTACGAATCTGTTTTAAAAGATTTGCTACATAATTGTTGAGTTCTTCGGGTGCGGTCACCTGAGAGACGAGGCCTAAC
>CANGNB010000375.1 GCA_947454545.1 Oligoflexaceae bacterium | reverse complement strand
GCTTATAGGTTCTCTGACCCTGTGAAAGTACGCTAGAAAGGGTCTCTCCCCGGAGGGGCCCTTTTTTTTCGCAAAACAGTCTGTCAGGACACGCTCTCGGCTGAAGGAGCTCGTCATGCTGAAAAAAATTACTCTGAATGGCAAAAGAGTCCCGGTACCGGTACCCATCAAGACCTTGGCTGAGGCCTTGCAGTGGGTGGAGCGGCACCTTCTGCGTCCTGATCACACGATCACTCGCATCGAGCTCAATGGCCAAGACGTGGAGCTAGACACGCAGGGCCAGATCAAGCGCCCAGCCACTCCGATGCTGGAAGATACCGAGCTTCGACTGCAGATGGATTCGCCGACAGATATCTGCGTTCAGACGATCGATGCTCTGCGCAATCTCGGGACCGGGGTCGGGCGCAATCTCAAGCCGGTTGCCGTGCATCTTTGGGAATATAAAGGCCATAAGATTCCGGCCGAAGCCGACATGGTACTTGAAGATATACAGCTGCTTGTCGAGCTCTATGAGCATGTCATGGTTCTGATGGATAAGCGCATCGACGTCAGCAACGCTCTGCAGCTCCAACGTCAGATCATCAAGGCCCATAGTGCTCTCAATCTGGCTGCGCAAAGCCAAGACTGGAAAGGTGTGGCTAAGGTTCTCTTAAACCAGCTCGAAACACCTATTTTAGAGCTCGCGAATGAACTCTCGAGTCTTCAGCGTGCCGTCTTTGAAGTCGAAGCTGATAAAAATTTCGAGCGCAAGCGTCTTCAAAAATAGCTCTTCTGGAGAATAGCTCTCCGAAAATAATCGCCTCGGGACGAGCGCAGCTCTGATGCCTGGAACAGAGGCATAATGTCCTTCCAAAGCCTCCAAGGATCGACATGAAATGTCCTGAGCCACCAGCGAAAGCCTTTGCGGCAGGGCTCAGGAACTCTCTCTAGCTTGCCAAAATCAATAATATAGATCAGGCCTCCCGGTCTCAGCTGCTTACGTGCATGAGCTATCGCTCCAGCAGGATCCGAGAACATCGACAGTGAGTAAGAAAAGAAGATGATGTCGGCTGGCCCCCCCAAGTCCGACTGGGACCACTGTTCCCCCATTTTGGGAATGAGCTGAACCGAAGCTCCAAGGGCCTCTGTTTTGCGTAAGAGCTGTCTTTGCATAGGTGCGCAAGGTTCGATCGCAAAGAGTTCGGCATCTTTTGAGCCAAGAAAGCGCCGGAGATAGATCAGATTGCGACCTGTTCCAGCCCCTACCTCCACGATTCTATCACCTTGAGCAGCATGGCTAGCAATCTCCTTGAGGGCCTCGTCTCGGCCCAAGAGGTAATAAGCTCGCGTCAGATCGTATAGCCAAGCAACTTTTCTATAGTAGCGATCGAGAAAATCAAGCTGGCTCATGGGTGACCTTTTTGAAAAAATAGACTTTTTCATAGAGAAACGATTCATCTTCGCGCGAGGCTGCCTCCGTTTTTTCAGCGTCGAGTATCAACTGATCAGAAAAGCCTAATTGCTCGATAGCATTCGAGTGTTTGACGACAGAGCGATAGAGGAGCTCGCCGCCTGGAGCTAGAACACGAATCGTTTCACTGATAAGTTTGCGCTTGTGAGCCTCATCCATCCATTCAATAGCATCAGCTAGGTTTACATGGGTATAGTGCTGGTCAGCTGTCCTCTTTAGGACGGCAAAAAGATTTTCATGAAGATAGGAGACCTTGGTTCTCGAGGCTCGTATGGTCTCGAAATTTTTCTTCTGAACAAAAGGAGGAAGAGATTCTTGCAAGAGGGGCAGGCGTTGATAAGCAATGTAATGGACGAAAGGTGTGGTGCGATCCGCAGCAGCATATTTATGGAGTCCGTTAGAAAAAGCTCGTAAAAAGCTGCCATTTTCAGTCGCAAGAAGCGCAGCCTGATGCCGTGAAATGCCCATAGAAAGATTGGGTGCTAAAAGTTCGAAGCCTGCTCCCAACCTCTCCAAAAACCGCATCTTGGCCCGACAATATTCAAGGCGTTCAGCTACGTTTAAGCTAAACCAATGGCTTGGATCAAAAGCTGCCAGACGCTTAACCATATTCATAAACACCACAGTCAGACCCGATCGGTAAAGACCCTTTCGCGTGATAATCGATTCACGCTTTTTCCACCAACCCGCTAACTCTGGCGGAACAAGATCGTAAAATTCAGGGTATTTTTGAAAGAAGCGAGCATCGCGACCTTCCGTCATCAAATGGGAATACTCCTCATAGTCTCGGCAGAGGCGAGCAGCTGTCACTTTAAAAGCTGTGATAGCGAGGTGGGCCTGATTGAGGTCGACAGCATCAATCTGTTGAGGATTTTTTGCGAGTTCTGAGGCAACGCCACACCCTGCTGCAGCAATTGTGAGAAGGCGTGAGTGTTCATCAACCGTAAAATACTTGAGATCAACACGAGAATCTTCCCAGAGCAAATTATAGATTTGTATTTTTGAGAAAAAAAAGTAAAAAAGTTTGTCCGCATTTTTGGTAAAAATTTGATGAATACGCACGTTCGTCCCTTCCTGTCTAAGGTCTTGAACAGCTTTGTCAGCTTAACATTGAGGTGATTTGAATCGTTCCTTAGAAGAATGATAGTAGCAAAGCTCCGAGCGTGGAGCAAAAGCTCATTTTGAAAAGAAATCTCATGCTGATTTTAGTCGGTGTCGTTCATTTGAAGAGAGGAACCTTGATAACAAAGCAAGGATGCTGAGACTCTCGCACATATATCAAGGAGCCCCCTGCATCGCGGAGAAGGCGCTTGGAAGTATAGAGTCCGATGCCATTGCCCTTGTCACCCTTTGTCGAAAAGCCACGTACAAAGAGTTTGTCGACAAGAGTCGACTCGATAGGTGCGCCAGCATTCGTGCAGCTGAGAATGAGAACATCCGTTTCTATATGCGTTTGTAAGTGTATCCATGGATCTGGGGTGTTTTGCTCCTGCATCGCATCCAAGGCATTTAAAATAAGATTTACGA
Organism: Oligoflexaceae bacterium; assembly: GCA_947454545.1. Classification (GTDB taxonomy): domain Bacteria; phylum Bdellovibrionota_B; class Oligoflexia; order Oligoflexales; family Oligoflexaceae; genus Oligoflexus. The sequence continues at coordinate 328 of CANGNB010000375.1, read as the reverse complement.
GCACTTGTGTAAGAGAGCTGGGAGCGATGGCTACGGTGACATCTGTTAGTTCGATATTCCAACGGACTTGACTTTTCCGAGCTCGTACTTGAATGAGCTCAAAGCATGTCTGCCAAGATGTAGGAACGTGAGCTTGTGCATCGCGAGTGTTTTGACGTGAATACTGGAGCACACTTTGAGTGAGTGTTTCACAGAGCCTTATTTGGCGACTGAGTATCCCATACTGGACAAAGACCTTAAGCAGACTTTGAAAATAGACGAGTTCATCTTCACTCATCTGCTTCAGATAGAGCCAAAATTCCTGGAGGGTTTCAAGATTCAAGGGAAT
>CANGNB010000374.1 GCA_947454545.1 Oligoflexaceae bacterium | reverse complement strand
GAAGGTCAGGCGATCGACATCAGCATCACAGATGCAAGCCTCATGCTCTCCTCGCTTTGGATGCAGATGAACTTGGCAGCCCAGCTGAGCCCCAGCTGGGAACAAACCCCTCTCAATGGCGGGACCTTTTATAATTACTATCGGACCCGCGACCAGCGCTACCTGAGTGTCGGCGGTCTTGAACCTAAGTTTTTTATGGGCTTTCTTGAAGCCATCAACAGCCTTCACCTGTCCCAGCTCAACCTGCAAACCCTGGAAGGACAACGTGAGCTCAAGCAGGGCATTCAAGCTGCTCTCGAACAAAAAACTCTCGCCGAATGGCTGTCGATCTTTGCCCAGCTGGATGTCTGTGTTGAACCCGTCTTGAACTTCAAGGAAATTGCTGAGCATCCTCATTTTAAAGCCCGAGAGCTTGGCATTGAGGTCCCCTGTGACGATGGGAGCACCCAAACTCAGCTAGCAAATCCCATTCGCTTTTCTTCGCTACGCCCCATTTATCGACACATTGGTGTCGCCAAAGGTCGCGATAACAACGCTATTCTCAAAGCTAAAACTGAGACAAAGGGAGTGTGAGATGAAAGCTGTTCATACTTTGGCGACCCCTTTAGACATGTTCTACCACTGGGAAAAGACCACGCCCCAGCGCGTTTTTTTGCGACAGCCCGTCGATGGTCTCTGGCAGGAGCTCCGCTGGTCTGATGTCGCATTCCAGGTCCGCCGCATAGCCCAAGTCCTTAAAGACCTCGGCTGTCAGCCCGGCGATCGCGTCGCCATACTCTCCAAGAACTGCGCTCATTGGATCATGGCGGATCTTGCCATTTTTCTTTCAGGCTGTGTGAGTGTTCCGCTCTATCCCAATCAATCGGCAGACACACTGCGTTACGTTCTCGAACATTCTGAGACCAAGGCTATCTTTGTAGGCAAACTGGACCAGCCTGAAGCCCTCGACAAGGGTATTCCCGAAGGCATCCATCGTATCCGTTTTCCCTATCCAAACGCGATGACCGCAGACCTCGCCTGGGGCGATCTCTTGCAGAAGGGAGCCCTTTGGGCAGAATCCCCTCGTCGTAATCGGGAAGAGCTGGCCTCCATCATCTATACATCGGGGACGACAGGGCATCCTAAAGGAGTTATGCACACCTTTGCGAGTATGGCGGCTGCGGCGCAAAGCTTTACGGTAGCATATCAATTCTCTGATAAAGATCGCCTCTTTTCCTATCTACCGCTGTCTCATGTTGCTGAGCGCATACTGATCGAAATGAATGGCCTCTTTGCCAACGCCACGATCTCCTTTGCTGAATCCCAAGAAAGCTTTGTCAGCCAACTCCAGTCCGTTCAGCCGACTCTTTTCTTCTCGGTACCGCGGCTTTGGACCAAATTCCAGCAAGGTGTCCTCAGCAAAATGTCCCAAGAAAAGCTCGATCGCCTTCTTAGCATTCCGCTGCTCTCGCAGCTTGTCCAAAGAAAGCTGCGCTATGGACTCGGTCTCGGCAAAGCGCGTGTGATTGGATCGGGAGCTGCTCCCATAGCCCCCTCTCTCCTCACCTGGTATCAAAAGCTAGGAATTGAAATCACCGAAGGCTACGGTCTTACCGAAACCTTTGGCCTCGCCACCGGCAGCCAACCCGGTCAAACCCAGTTTGGAACTGTGGGCAAGCCCATGCCTGGCTGCAAAATTACCTGCGATAGCCAAGGCCAGATTCTCATTCGCAACGGCGCCCTGATGAAGGGCTATTACAAGGATCCCGAAGCGACGGCTGCTATATTAAAAGATGGTGCCTTGCAGACAGGCGACATCGGCCGTTTGGACGCTCGCGGTTATCTGCACATCACGGGTCGTATCAAAGAGATCTTTAAAACAGATAAGGGCAAATACGTAGCGCCAGGTCCCATCGAACATAAGTTACTCGCTCACAACCCTCACATCGAACAGCTGATTATCACGGGCCACTCTTTGCCACATCCTGTCGCGCTCTGTGTCTTGACTGAAAGGGCACGCCAACAACCGCGCGAACAGATTCAGAAAGCTTTTGCCGAATCCCTTGAGGAACTCAACCGCCTTCTCGACAGTCACGAGCGGGTCAATCACTGTGTGCTTGTCTCTGAGGACTGGACGATTGAAGGCGGGCTGATGACGCCGACTCTTAAAATCAAGCGTCATACCGTTGAGAAAAAATATCAGGAGAAGCTGTCCCGCATCGTCGAGAGCAAAGATCTCGTGATTTGGGACTCCTGAATCTTGGTCTCACTCAAACTCAGCTTCGGCTCGGACTGGAATCAGGCTGGCCTGCTCCAAATAGGGTTGGTAAGCCGAAATCTTGGCGAACTGTGATTTCATAAAGGCGGCAATCGAGCCAGCAAGAAAGCTCCGGAAGGGCTCCATATCCAGCTGATCAGCGCTTTTGCAAAAGCGCGTCGTTTGCAGAGCTGTGAGAAAATAGCGTTCCAGCATGTCTGCATGTCCGTAGTCGAGCGCTTTCACGCGCCACTTCGGTCCCGCAAAATGCTTATAGAAGTATTCGCTTGAAGAATCATCGGGGGCGCAGGGTGGCCACAGCTTGCCCCAATTGTGCCCTGGTTGATTCGCAAGGCCGGCGGCGAGAACGAGCAAAGGTGTTCCGTAGGCAAAATACTCATCGTCTTCCACCGATGGCTTAGACATATTTACCGGATCACGATCGACTGGCTCTATCAGCACCAAGCCAGCGACATCACGGTGAATCAACTTATAGAGCTCCACAATAGGTTTAGCTCCCGAGCTGTGACCCGAAATCACAAGATGTTCCATCTCCGGAACTGCGGTCTCACCCTTACGCTTAATCTCTTGGGGGAGATTATTCTGCATCCAAGTGATCAGCTGCACAAAGTCATAGCCAAGCTTTTTTGTTGCCAGAGGCGACTTCACACCCACTTCGGGAGACACCACGATCACTCCGCGCGCTGCGAGCTTCTTCCAGGTCAAATCGTAGGCCTGATTGGGAGCTAAGCCATTCAAACCAGTGAGGAAAAAGAAGACTGGATAATGGCCTGGGGTTGCGGGGGCCCAGACATCAAGGGGATACTCCAAGCCTTCATTTTTGTTCGCCTTGATCACATAGTGCGTCTCAGCTTGCAGAGACGCTGCCTTCTCATCGTAAGGCGAGTCAAAGGCCAAGAGCATCGAAGAGCTGAAACTCAAACAACCTGCTATCAAAGCGCAAAACAGGCGCTTGCCATCTGTCATGATAGTCATAAAAAATCCTCGTTTTCGTCAGTATCGTTGCCATCAACCTACCCCAAAACCAAGCTCCGTCGCAAGCCGGTGACAGATGAAAGCT
>CANGNB010000373.1 GCA_947454545.1 Oligoflexaceae bacterium | reverse complement strand
TAATCGCGCCCGAAACCAAGGCCTAAGAACGGCTGCTCGATCACACCCAGCATCAGGTCATAATTTTCAATGTGCCTATAGGTGAGTTCTTCGGTCCTTATAGCTTCTGTTCGCAGCGCCCCCGCAAGGCTATTGATATCGTTGGTCCTCAAAACTAAAACCAGAAGGATCAGGCCCAGTCCGAGAACCCCACGTTTATAGATAGGAAACAGGCGTAGCCGCATCCGAGGCGGCAAGACCCAAGGCAGCACCCCCAGAGCCACCAAGACTCCAGCAAACGAGGCGCGCCTATCATTCAGTACATAGGGCCCAAGTATCCACAAAAAGCTCAGCGCATAGAAGCACACTCTCGTTCGCACGCGATGCTGAGCGAGAACCTGAAAGCCTGCATAGCACATCCCCAAAGCCAAAAACAAAGAGCTGGCGTGATCGATCAGATACTCACGTTCTCCGAGGCTTCCCCCAAAGACGAAGAGGTAAACATACCAGGCATAAGTCGCGCGCCATAGACTCGTCCAGAACAGCAGACGAATCACCCGTCCCTGCAGCCGGGGCCGTGTCCCAACATAGGAGCCAAGGAGCAGCCAGGTTCCAATCATGGGAATAAAATGCAGCTGCGTCAAAGCCAGGCGAAGAGAATGGCCGCGCATCCCTCCGATAGCGAAACCATAAGCTCCAATCAGCGGCAAAGAAAGTGCACACAGCAGAAGGCTCTGGCCCAGGCGCGATCGGGGAAAGCTGTGCAGAAATAGGCCAAAGAGGGCCAAACTGTAACTCAAGAGCTCAAAGGGCGTAAACGGTACCGGGAGCCCTGTGAGTTCTTTGCCCCCCTGGAAGAGAAAACGTCCAAGAGTTTCCGTAAAGGCCTGATGCTCAAGATAAGCCCTCGCCGCAGGCACATCGCACACCAAGGCAGCGGCGATGAGCCCTAATAGCAAGCGATCGAGGGTGAGTTTGTAGGCCTCGTAGCTTTTCATTTAAGTCCCCAGAGCTACAAGACCACGCTGTTTGTCTGAGTGCAGGTGCCCCAAGGTCCGCTGTAGATCAAAGTAGCTGGTGCGCTCAGCATCGATAAAGATAAAGGCATCACTGGCCACGGACAGGAGAGCCATGTTTTCGATAAAGTGCGACTCGGGCATGCCGCGGATAAAAATCTGCCGGTAGTTCTGCGGTATCCTTTGGATCATCGAGAGGATCGTATCCTCACGAAAGCTTCGCGTCTTTTCCCCGCTGAGCTTACGCATAGGGGGAATGATGTCAAAGGCATAGCCCTCGAGTTTAGCGCGAGGCATCAAAACCTCTTCGAACGGGGCGTTCCCTTCTAAAAAGTCCACCAAATCTGGCCCTTCTTTGCTCATGCGGCGATAGACAGGGTCCTGAAGATTGCAATCGATGAGCAGGAAATCATCCTGGTGGTCCGTAGCATAGACATTGAGAAAATTCTTGACGACCTGTGCCGTCTCATCAAAGGGCCCTGCGTTGAGAAGAAGAACGACGCGACCCCGACAGTTTTTGATCATGGCCAGCTCAAGGCGACGGTAAGAGAGCAGTGTTTGAGCTGCCGAGTCGACCTTTTGTGTCCGCGAGAGGTGGGTCCGCAGCTGATCGGCCAGCTTGGGAGAAATATCAGCAAATTCCGAGGCGCTCTTCTGCGAAATCTGTGCGATCAAAGGCTGGCCACTGCTGCGCTCGATGCGCCAGCTGTCGCGGGCGCGAGGGTTGCGATATTCGACCCAAGCGATGGCCAGAAAGGTCAGCATTAGCCCGAAGAGAACCATCGCCACACTTACATTGCGGCGCGTGTTTTTCACAGGTTCAGGCTCATAGGTGGCAGGGAAGATCGTCTTGATACGGGTGCGCATCGAGGGATTTTCAACCTGACGCTGCAAATTTTTGCGTTCGAGTTCAATATCTTTAATGCGATCCGAAACAGCTGTATAAAAGTTACCCTGGTACTCATCGGCGTTGCGGATATCGACATCAACCACATCAGGCGGCAGGGGCTGCGATGAACGCAAAGCCGAAAGGCCGCGCCGTACTCGATCCAACTCGCTCGCCAACTTGCTCTCGGTCGCCGCGTACTGGCCGCTTAAGAGTTCGACCTCTTTGCGCTTTTCCATGACCTGTGGGTGGTTAGGCTGAAGGGTGGTCTGAAGTCGAACCAGCTCGCGCTTGACTTCGGTGACGGCCTGACCTTTTTCAACGCGAAAGCTGTCAAGCTGAGCGTTGAGGTTGCGCAGGCGATCTTCGAGCTCGCGCTCTCTATCTTCTGATTTGAGCTTTTCAATTTTTTTCTGGGCACTGACCTTCACTTGCGGCGCAGGCTTAGGGGCCTCGGGGGGCTTCACAATATTTTTTTGGAGAAAGGAGAGCTTAAGATCCAGACTCTTCATCTGATCTTCGAGCTCTTTGCGAATAAACAGCTCCATCGCAGCGTTCGCAAGATCTTGAGCTTGCTTAGGACTGGGGGAGCTCGCGCTGAGCACCAAAAGGCCCGTATCCGCCTCAGGTCGCGCGACCAGCTGCTTGCCTATCTCGCGCGCTTGCTCGATCTGACCCTGCTCTGACTTTTCATTCTCGCTGAGTCCTTTCCAGCGACCTTTGGTCAGTGTCTTGAGCCACTGTTCCCAGGGGATCTCACTGCCATCATGGGCGTCGCCACCTGTCTTTTGCCCGATCTCATAAAGAAACGTCGGCGATTCAAAGCGCGCCCGAAACAGACGGGCGACCGTCCCATAGGAGACTTGGGGGCCATTGCCCACATTCGATCCCGAGATATCGACATGATCATACATCGCGTAGATCGAGGATCGATAGCTGTTATCAAAAAGCAGTGGAACGAAGCTTGCCAAGCCCACAGTGAAAAGGAACCCTAGGCCCAGGACGATCGCATTGCGCCGCAAGACGCGACCGAGGTACCTACGATCCGGCAGAGGTTTGTTCGCATCCCAGTTCCCGAGTAGCTCGCGCTCTAACTGTTCCCCTAGATTTTTCATAAAAGTCTAGCCTCATCAGCCCTTTTCACCCCGATCGGTGAGTCCCTTTAAAAAATTCCGTCATGGAACTCTTTATCCCCATGCGTAGTTCGGTTCCCTATCGCAAGAACTCAAGTTAAAATGCCCAAAGGGCTTTGCGTGCTTAACGGCATTCTCCTGAGCTTATAAGTCAGAGATCTGCAGATTTTGCGTTTCCTCAAAGCAAGTGATCTGCAGCCCGACCCTCTTTTTCAGGCGCTTTTGCCCCTAACTGTGAGCATATGATGAGCGAAACTTCGGCCCAGGATCGTAAGCATCATCAAAAAATTGCCCAGAGCGTCTCGGTGATGGGGATCTCCCTTGCTATGACT
>CANGNB010000372.1 GCA_947454545.1 Oligoflexaceae bacterium | reverse complement strand
GACTATCGTCATGTCGATGGTGGTAGTGGCTATTTTGAAGTTGCACTCCAGGTCTACGGTAGAGAGGGCGAGCCTTGTAGCCTTTGTGGAGGTGCAATCGCCTTAAAGAAAATTGCGGGAAGGGCCACGTACTTCTGCAAAACCTGTCAGTCCTGACTTCTGCTGAAATAGCTTGATCGTTGTGGCGCCGGCAAACCCTCTTGTTGAGTCGAAAAATTCAATACCTTCGAGATCTTAGCGTTTGACTGAAAATGCGTCCCAAAATTTTTTGGAGGAAGAGTCAAATTCCTCACTAAAGCTGTTGACATTGTCACTCAAACTGCTAATTTGTCGCAGCTAAGGCATTTTGGGTCGAGCACAGCTCAGGACGAGCGGCAAAAGGTTTGCATTTTGGCTCTTGAGAAAGTTTTTCAGGCGTGGCAAATCAGAACCGTCACTGAAGCAGTGCTCAAAAAGATATAGGTAACGCGACTCTTATTTTTCTGTGTGAGCTAGGTGATACCGAACTTATACAGGTCTTAAGAAACGGGATAATAGCAATCGGAGGAAATCAGCTATGATGACACCTGATAACACAAACGACGCAGCTCTTAACTTCGACACCTCTTCTGTCACTTTCCCTCCAGGAACCAAGCTGCGTGAGATTGAGCGCATCGTGATTCTTGAGACTCTTCGTCAGAAGAACTTCAACCGTACTCATACCGCTCGTGCCCTTGGCATCGGTATCCGTACTCTCCAGCGCAAACTGAAGCGTTACGGCGCTTCTGACTGGGGTTTGAAATCTAAAGTTGGTGGCGACGAGCTCGGCAATGAAGCAGGTCTCGACACTCCATCTTTCACGAACTAAGGTTCGTGGCTGAGCTGCACGCAATGTCGATTTGAGAGCTCCAAAATCTCCTCATATGAGAGTTTTTGGAGGGTTATCTGGACCGATGAAGGTAAGCATCAGCTGATGATAGATACGAGTAAAAAAGCACAGCCTTAGCGCTGTGCTTTTTTTTTGTCAGAGTTTTGAGCGCTGATCCCGTCTTGCGACTTAGATTTGAAAAATCGTTGACAGCTGCAACCAGCTTCCCTATAACAGGGCTTCCTGTTTGGGGATGTAGCTCAGGTGGTTAGAGCACACGCCTGATAAGCGTGAGGTCGGTGGTTCGAGTCCACTCATCCCCACCATCAAAATCCCGGTATTCGATTTCATCGATGCCGGGATTTTTGTTTCTCTTGCCTGATGCCCCGCCTACACAGTATCAAAATATACAAGCAACCGAGGGTGTACATGATGAACAATGTAAGAAATTGGGCAACGAGAGGGGCTTTGTTCCTTTCTTTGCTTACTGGCACGAATGGATTTTCTGCGAGATTGTCCCATCCCAACGAATTCGTCAAAATTGAGAAAGGGCGTTTTACGCTTGGAGGAAAAGACTTTGCTTTCGTCGGAAGCAATTTCTACCGCTTGGCTTTGTCGGATCGCTTTTCAGGTCAAGATGTACAGTCGAAGGACGCGGAAGGAAAGACGACCTATCCGCTCGTAGATCAGGTTTTTGCAGGCTATCAAGCCAAAGGTATCCGGGTCGTGAGGATTTGGGGCTTTGCTTGTGAAGGTTCCAGGGGCCATGCTGTTCAGCCAGCTCTCTTGACTCGCGAGGGTTTGATGAAAAATCCTGTCGAGCTTAACGATACAGCCTTCGAAAAGCTGGACTATGTCTTAGATGCAGCGGGACGCTATGGGGTCAAAGTTATTCTTCCCCTCGTCAATTTTGAACACGAATACTGTGGAATGGAGTGGTGGGTTGAAAACACTACGGGCTCGACGGATAAGCATCTGTTTTATTCCGACCCCAGAGTCTGGAGTAAATTCACATCTTATGTCCAAAGTTTGCTTGAGCGTACGAATAGATACACCAATATGCCTTACAGGGACGATCCTAGCATCCTGGCGATAGAGTTAGCGAACGAGCCTCACACCAAAGACTTTTACGAGTGTACCCGAACCGGGCGAACTGAGTCCGAGTGTCAGCAGCTCGACATGCGAACCTTTGGGGCCGGGAATCTCGTGCGGGATTGGCTGACACGAATGAGTCATTTTGTTAAGAGTGTGGACTCAAACCATCTCGTTTCGCACGGTGAAGAAGGTTATCTGGCTGATCTAGATTCTTTAAGTCCAGACTGTAAGCAGAAGCACCAGTGGATACATAATGGGTCAAAAGGTACTGACTTTGCCAAAAATGCGGCGATTCCAGATATCGATTTTTTGACTAACCACATCTATCCAGACAACTGGAATATTCCGATTTCGGACCTACCTTGGGTCAAAACCTGTATTTTTGACAAACGGGCTGAGATTACTAAAGCACTAGGTAAGCCCATTATTCTAGAAGAGACTGGATTTAACGAACGACCAGACGGTTATGGCCAAAGAGAATACAAACTCGATCGACCTTATTTCCTTTCAAAAATGTTTCGCTTCGCGACTGAGGCTGGATATTCGGGGACTATGGTGTGGCAAGCCGTACCTCTTTTGGATTCAGGGAGACCTGCTGACGATGATGATTTCACGTTTCCGATCTCTAAAAAGTCTGATGAATCCTACACGGCTGATGGTTATGCCATGGCTCTTCAAGTCCAGTGTATGAATGAGATCATGAACCGAAGAGGCAGTGCTGCGTGCACTTGGATTTGTCCGAAAGGGACCTCTGTCGATTCGAGTCGTATGGGCGTCGATGCTGAAGGCTATCGATGCTATTTGCCTGAAGCGGGATGGGCTCCTTCAGAACCTTATCCAATCTGTGATAACGCTAGTGCAGATGCCAGTGGATGGGGATGGACAAAGACCAGAGACCTTTGTCTGGCTCATAGCGAGGCAGCTCTTCAGTATCCTAACCAGGGTTGCTGCAGCTGTAAGCGTCCTTAAAGCAGTCTAGAATTTGGGGGTGAAGTTCGGGAACAGTGGCGATGCAGTTGCCACTTTCGATCGTACTCTCGCCCGCAAAGTCTGTAAAAAGCCCTCCAGCCTCTTCTATCAGAATCTTTGCGTGAGCGATGTCCCAGGTCTTTACCCCTGCTTCTATCCAAATATCAGCAAGGCCTTCGAGAACCATCATGAGCCCTCCGGGATCTCCATAACCGCGTGTTGAAGCACAGGCGCAGATCAAACGGCTGATAGCAGCTCGATGCTCTCCACGCAGCATATATTGAATTTCGCCGATCGATAGGGTTGCTTGATCGAGAGTGCTGCGTGGTTCGAGTTGAATCCTTGTACCGTTACGAAAGCAACCGAGACCCTTGCCTGCCCAATAGGTGAGTTTGGGGATGGGCAGGCACATAGCGCCCGCGATCATCTCACCGCGATATT
>CANGNB010000371.1 GCA_947454545.1 Oligoflexaceae bacterium | reverse complement strand
ATGCGCGAGATTTTAAAGGAAGCGACTCTGGCACCCAGTTCCTCCAACCTCCAAAGCTATGAACTGTATTGGATCAAAGATGCAGCGAAAAAAAGCGAAGTTGCGAAAGCTTGTCTTGGCCAACCAGCGGCTACGACTGCCGGTGAACTCGTCGTTGTCGTGGCGCGCCCCGACACCTGGCGCAAAAACTTAGACGCTCTGCTCGTAGAAATGAAAAAAGGCGGTGATTTACCACCTCCTGTGAAACTCTACTATGAAAAATTGATTCCTAAGGTGATGGCAACTGACCCCTTCGGCTTTATGAATCTCGTGCGTCGCGTACTGTTCTTTGTCAGTGGCTTGAAAAAGCCCAGCGTTCGGGGTCCCGTCAACCGCGGCGATCACCGCATTTTTGGACATACGCAGGCGGCTCTGGCAGCACAGACTTTGATGCTTTCGTTCACAGCACATGGCTACGATAGTTGCCCTATGGGCGGCATGGATGCTCTCCGCATCCGTAAAATTCTAGGGCTACCTTGCGGCGCTGAAGTCGCGATGGTGATCAGCGCGGGCACACGCAAACCCGAGGGACTTTACGGCCCCCGATTTCGTCTGCCGCTGCATCACTTGGTCAAAGAAGTCTGAAGGCTAATGTCCACAGCAGTTGGCTGTGTAAACATACACAGCCGCTCCGCAGCCTTAAAGCACTAAACTGGCCATCCGTCGTCGATAGACATGAACGGAAGGATCCAAAGGCCCCAAGACCTCGAAAATGGCTAGGAGTGCCTTCCGTGCTTTTTGCTCACCAAAATTTTTATCCTTAGCAATCACTTCCAGCAAGCGATCCATAGCGTCCTGCTGATGGCCAGCGAGCGACAGTTGCATAGCCCACTGATAACGGGCTTCTAAGTCTTTTGGATCCTGTTCGGCTTTGACTTGCCAATCATGAAGTGAACCTTGCGCACCTTCGGCTTTTTCCATAAGGTTCAGGAGGGCTGCGACGTCGCTCCTCTCTTTAGGCAGAGGACTCAGAGTTGTTCTCGCTCCAGGATAATCTTTGACCTTCACCTGAGTTCGAGCGAGAAGTAGGCGCGCTTCATCATAGTCAGGCTGTGCTGCCATCACAGCCTGCAAGCGTTCGATCGCTTGATCATGCAAGCCTTGTTCGAGGTCATCTTGAATAAGGAGCATGATAGCAGCGATGGGATCTTCGCAGTGCTGTTCTAAAAACCGTCTGACTTCAGCCTCGGGCTTGACCCCTTGGAACTCAGCAACCACCTGACCATTTTTGAAGAGCTTACAGTCAGGAATACTGCGAATGCCGAGATGATGAGCGATTTCAGGATTCTGATCGGTATTGCACTTGACCAAAATCACCCGCCCTTGCATCTGGGCAGCAACTCGCTCAAGAATTGGGGTAAATGATTTGCAGGGGCCGCACCAAGGTGCCCAAAAGTCGACCAATACGGGAAGCTGAAACGAAGCCGAGAGGACAGCTGTTTCGAAATTTTCTAAATCTACTTCAAAAATTTGACTCTGATCCATGCGAGGCACCTTTCGCTGTGAGCTGCGAAAGACATCTTAGCCTCACCGAGGTACGAGCTCAAGGCAGGAAACATTGACTTCAGCACTTAAGCTTCGATCACTCCAAGTCGTTCGATGCTTGGAAAATCTCTGACCCTTATCCCTTGTGGCAGAGCGACCTGGCGAATCGTGTTATCTTTTTCGGCCAAATTTGCGGTACATATGCCCATCGCCGTAGGAAATTTACCCAACAGCTGCTGCCCCTCTGCAGTTTCGAGAGCCTGCTTGGTAAACTCTTGAAGGCGCGAGGCCAGGTTCGCTGGCTGCCCAATCACGGCAAGCTCCGTTTTGTTGCGTGTGCCCAGCATCCCTAAGAGGACCTCTCCATCTGCTAAGCCAACAGAGAGCTTTAAGCTCCTGAACTCGGGCTTATCCATGCCCTGAAGAATGGAAGGGAATGAACTCACAATCTGTTTGAGAGCTTGAATCCCACCGAGATTTCCTGACTCTGGATCGGTCAGCCCAAAAACCGCCATCAGCCCGTCACCCAAATGCTTATCCACGATGCCACCGTTGGAATAAATAATCGAATGGATAGGTTCGAAAATGAGCTGCAGAGTACGCATCACAAGGGTCGCAGGCGTATTGGCTGAAAACTGTGTAAAGCCTCGAATATCGACAAAAAGCACAGCCAAATGCAGCTTTTTGGGTTCTTGCAGGCTGAGACGCCCTTCATCACTTTGAGGAAAGGCTGATTGCCCGGTGAGAGCGAGCTTTTTAGCTAGCTCGGCGTTCTCCTCAAGCAGCTGCTTTACCAGTGAAATGAGACGCATATTTTCCGAGCGAATTTTATGCTGCTGCACAGTATCTCGAATCGTTGCCAAGAGCAGCTCAGGTTCGATAGGCTTGGTCAGATAGCGAGCAATCTTACCTTCGTTAACCCCTTGTATGACACTATTAAGCTCGGCAAAACCGGTCAGAATAATGCGTGGAGCGGGATGACTCAGACGATTGAGTTCGATAAAGAACTCAACGCCCGTCATTCCAGGCATACGCTGATCGCTCACGATACTGACGAAATTATGTTCTCGAATCTTTTCGAGTGCGTCCTGACCACTTTCCGCAGTGACGACATGATATTCACGGGAAAGCACCGATCGAAATAAATTTCGGTTAGGCTCCTCATCGTCGACTACCAAAATGGTGTCTTTGACGACATTCTGTTCAGCCTGTCGCTCTGCAATAAGTTTTTTGCCAGCTTTCCAGTTAATCATGAGCTTTAACCTCTTCCAAAGGTATCCAAAAACCAATACGTGCACCACCTAGCTCTTCCGAACGCTCGATGAGCCAATGGCCATGATGAAACTGCACGATGCGGTCAGCAATCGCTAGACCTAGACCCGTGCCTCCACGATGCCCTTTGGTGGTAAAAAACAGATCAAACATCTTTTCACGCACTTCAGGAGAAATACCGGGGCCGTTATCTTCAACGGCAAAAACAACACCCGCATGTCCCTGATAGTCCGTAGCTTCTATACGAATATGAATGCGTTTGGGGTCTCGCGCAGCATCGTAGGCATTTTGAAAAAGGTTCAGCATGACCCGCAAAATTTCTGCTGCTTGCCCCCACACCCAAAGCTCTTTGGGATGCTGGGATTTCCAGTCAATAAGAGCTAGTTTAGCATGGGCTAAGGTCAGAGCCCGGCGAAGCTGCAAGACCAGGTCGAAGGTTTCTGCGGTTTCGTCGTGGTGACTTGCGTAATGACGGGTTGCATCGACCAGATGACTCATATGAGTGTGGCTCGTGTGAAGATAGGCGAGCTTTTCGTAGACACTCTGAAAGAGCTTTTCAACATGGTGGGCAATATCTCCT
>CANGNB010000370.1 GCA_947454545.1 Oligoflexaceae bacterium | reverse complement strand
ATGACGACTCTCATCAAATACTCCGTGCTGAAGCAAGATGAACTCAAACGGGAAGGCTTAGCTCCCCAAGACGAAGCAGCTCATGCTGTGCTGATCATTGGAGGGGCTGGCCACATGGGACAATGGTTTGCTCAGTTCTATGAATCGATGGGCTACGCTGTTTCTATTTATGATGAAAAGCCACTGTCAGGTCCAACCCAACTCTACCCTCGCCATCTCAGTCTGGAGGAAGGTCTCGACACCTTCTCTCACATAGTTTTGGCAACTCCTATGGAAGCAACAAATACACTCTTAAAACAGCTAGCAATCCTGAAACCCCAAGCTCTGATAGTCGAAATCTGCTCGCTCAAAGCCCCCATCCAAACGGGCCTTGATGCCGTCTTAAAAGCCGGTCTCCGCATTGCATGCATGCACCCGATGTTCGGCCCTGACACCGAAATTTTAGCAGGAAAAAACATTGTCTTCTGTCATAGCCCTGGCCTCGCTTCAGGGGAGCTCAAACAGCAGCACTATCTTCAAACTTCAGCTAATCTTCTCGATATTTCTCTTGCAGATCATGATCGCCTGATGAGCTATATTCTGGGAGCTTCACACCTGATGAATCTAGTGTATAGCCAAGTTCTAGCCCGATCTGGTGAACCTCTATCACATCTCAAAAGCCTGGCCGGGACAACCTTTCTCAAACAACTGGAAGTCACCAGCAAAGTCGTAGCAGAGAATCAAAATCTTTACTTCGACATCCAAACTTTGAACCGCTCTACGCCGCAACTCCTTAACTCTCTCCAGGATGTCCTTGGCGAGCTCAATCACATGCTGCAGAGCCAACAGCGACAAGCTTTCCGCAACTTTATGAGCGATGCCCAGAACTATTTTGAAGAAGGTGTGAAAGTAGAACGTTGAAAGAGTTTTCCATTCACTCTTCTGCTGTGTCTTGAGATGACATGAGAGTCCGTCGCTCATTCAGAAGCTGAGCGATCTTATCGCAGGCTCCCAAGATCTTCTGAAGACGCTCTTTGAACTCAGCGACCGTCAGAACTTCACTTTGCATCTGCAGCTGCTCGAGGCGCCTCAAAGCGATGCGGGTGCCGCCTTGGGCGACGGCTAAAGGATTGGCTAAATCGTGAAGAAACTTGCGTTCGTCGCTTAAACTCATGGAACTACCTCTTTTCGGGGAAGGCAGACTCATCTTAGCTGGACCCATAATTTTTCACAAGGAGTTCGGCCTCTTATCCCTCAAGCGATATCCAGCCTGATGTTCAGGGCCTCGACTAGGCAGAATCTGCTATTCCCTTGACCCCGTCTGTTAGTATATAAAGAGGCGTGGTAGGAGGACGTCATGAATTCGCCATCTTGGCTGGCCAATCAATCCTTGGGTACAATGAGCTTTCAGCTGCCTCGCAGCGGATATGCTCCGCGTGCCGCTTTTTACGAGGATAACGGCTACCTTCGTCTTCTCAATCAAATTCTTCAGTTGGAACTTGGCTCTGTCGAGCTTTACCGTAAGTGCGGCTCAAAGCTGGATGTAGATCAGGCCGAGACTTTTGCAGAAGAGCACCGCCTGCAGGCACGTGCTATCAACTCAATGATATTAAGCCATCGCGGGATTCCCTCTCACAATGGCTTTGCTTTTTCTTCAGAGATTTCACTGCTGACCACACGCATCTCGCGTCATTTCCCTGAAGACTTTGCACGCCGTACTACGCGCGCCTCCTGTCTTCAGGTCGAAAAATCTTTGAGACGCCGCTACAAGCAGGCCTTGGATGCAGCACCTTACCGAGACAGAATGCAACTGACCGAGCATGTTCAGTGCATCCATCAGCACATTTCTCATCTCAGCCTTCATTCGTAAGGATCCCGAGCTGCGAGGAGCAGCTCTCTGATCCTCTCTTCTCAGTGACTTGATACAGCTGGTTCAAGCGTTTCAAGATACCCTTGGGAAAGACCTGATGAATCTTGAAGGAGTCTTGGCAAACGTTCGCCGCCGCTAGCTTTCCAACCTTTAGACATAGCCTCTGCACCCAGAAGGATCATCTCTAATTGGGCCACCATGCGCTCTACAAATTCAACACGCTGCTTGGCAGGAAACTCCAGAGCTTCCATTCCAATATTGAAGGTCACCGTGATCATCGTCTCGGCAACGAGCTCAGGATTGATAATCTCGCGTTTGGAACCTTCTGATTCTTTGATGATATCCTCAGCGAGCTCTTCAACAAAACGCCTCGTCTCTTTTTTAATTTCTTTGCGAAAGCCTTTTTGCTCGCCTAATCGTTCACCCATCAGCAAACGAAAGTGTTGCTCGTTGTGCTCCAAATACTCCATAAAACTTTCGACAGAAGTCCTAATAACACCGCGCCTCACGCGGACTCGTCGGCGCGCTTGACGCATGAGCTGCCTAAGAGTCAAAGAGACTTCATCGACGAGGGCCAAGCCTAGATCTTCCATGTCCTTAAAGTGACGATAAAACGAAGTCGGAGCAATACCTGCTGTTCGCGTCACCTCACGAAGACTGAGACACGCAAACCCGTTGGCTGTGCTGAGAGTAAGCGCAGCCTGTATGATATTTTTGCGTGTTTGTGCTTTTTTCTCTGCCCGTGTTCCCATATCCGCCCTTCTTTCTTAGAACATACATATGTGTTTTCGAAAGTCTGCCCCCATTTTGAAGACCATGCCGGACACAATAGGCCAAAGCCTTCGGTTCCTGACCGCATTGCCCACAAATCTTCAAGACGAGTTGATCTTGTCTTAACCAAAATCGAGGAAAAAAACAAACAAGTAGTGGCTGAGTCAGCGAAGAAAATAGGAAGATACTCCCTTAAACCCCTCTCCTATCCTGCCGATAACAATAAAAGCACTTGTGGATCAGGGGGAAGCCCATGCTGACGGAGCCATTACCTATTGAAATCTTTGTGAGTTCTAGGTTTACCGAAAAAGATATTGTGGCACTCATTGAAAATTGGCGTGTCGAAAAAGACGATGTTCAAAAGATGCTCGCAAATTATTTCAAAGAAATGGGCATCTATTCTGTGACGCCACAGATGGAAGCTAAGGCCAAAAAAACAATGCTTTTCTGGCTGCAGAACGCGCCAGAAATCTACACAATGGTCCGGAAGGCTGAAGAGCAGGATGTCTTGCGACGCCAATCGAGGAAACCAGGTTGAACCTGGCCTTCGATCGAGGGAGAACTCAGGGCGTGCGCGTCGTGAGGGCCAAAGCATGGATGGGACCATGCATCCAATCACCCAAGGTTTTATACACAAGCTGATGCTGTTCGACGAGCGACAGACCAGCAAATTCCTCAGCAACAACAGTAAGTTGCCAATGATCACCACCACCCGTTAGATCATGCGCTCGGATCTGTGCCGTTGGCATGGACTCTT
>CANGNB010000369.1 GCA_947454545.1 Oligoflexaceae bacterium | reverse complement strand
TTCGCCGCCGATATCTTGGAACTGCTCCAGGAGCTCGATCGCTCGGAGCAGACTTTGGTTTTTGTCGGACACAGTATGGGTGTTCAAGTCGCTTTGGAATGCTACCGCCAGGCCCCTCAGCATGTTCGAGGATTGATCCTGATCAATGGGCCCTATGGCGAAGCTTTGAAACATGTTCACAGCACCCCGCTTTTTGCAAAAGCCTTGCCCGGGGTTCAAAAGCTGGTCGATCGCTGGCAGAACTATGTAGAGAAAGTATGGCAGCCGCTGCTCGACTCCGAGCCCACCTATCTTCTAGCCCTAGCCTTCGAAGTTAACCCTTGGTTGACTCAGCGCAAGGATTTCCGTGTCTATTTTAAGACCTTAGGAGAGATGCCCCCTAAGGTTTACCTGGCTGCATTAGAAGGAGCCAATCAGCATACAGCTGAGGATATACTCGCTGAAGTCAAAGTGCCCACTTTGGTTGTGGCTGGCGACAAGGATCGTTTCACTCCCTATCCCGTCTGCCTTCGCCTCTACAAAAAAATCCCAGGGGCCGAACTTATGACTATGCCCACGGGCAGTCATATTGGTCCTCTGGAGCTTCCTGAGCTCCTCCACCTGCGCATCGAGAAGTTTGTGCGCACCCACTTTACAGAGGCAGAAAACAAAACAAAAAAAGCCACAAAAGGGGCTCGACCTGCAAAAGAAGCAGCCAAAGTACGGCCCGCTGCAAAGGCTAGCAAAGGTCAAAAGAAAAAGCCGCGCTAAACGCGGCTCAGTTGGTCTCTAGAAGTTCAGCGAGAACATACTTTTCGGAGTCTTTTACGCGCTGAGGTGCAAACTCAGATGGGGTTCGCGGCTCAAAAGAGCAATAAGGTCGATCCCCCTGTGCTTGTCCATTTCCGAAAGCTCTAGGCCACATCGCGTCCACGCACGCTCATCATCTCCCTCAAGCTCCTGAGCAACAAAACGAAAGATGAGCATGATGGGAGCATGAGCTTCGCCAAATTCCAAGGACAGGCCGCGATTGCTTTCAGGGTGCCAGGTGGTGTCCACCAAAAGGCCGAGACCTGTGCGGCTGATGTCGATTGGAACAGCCATCACTCTGTTGCTGCCGAGACGAAAGCCCATGCGACTGAAGCTGCCTTTCAAGAGAAAGCGAAACTCACGGCGCTTGTCCGTCCAGTTCAAGCTCATCCAAGACTCCTCTTTGTGGGTAGGATAAAGTGCTTATCGATTCGCAGCGAATTTTTCTTGAGTGATTCAGTAAAAAAAGATTGCGACTTGCAACAGCTTTTGCACTTCTAAAAAGAATGATGGAAAGGCAAAATTTAGTGCCGCGACTAAAGTGTGAGAGTCACAACGAAATCCCGTGTTGCTAAAGATTCTCAAGGCATTGGAGCGGCTTTTGTTTGCAAAAGACTCGGACAGGGCTATCGCAAGATAGCGGCGATCTTTTGCAAAGTCCAAACGCTCTGAGCCAATGATTTTAGGTTTTATCCTAAAGGATGGGAGCAAGCAGGCGAGCGGCACGAACCCCCAGCCTAAAGAACCAGGACTTTTCTTGCAATTCACCGCGAGCGACGAGGCGTGAGGCATCCATATCTTTGGTAAGCATGCGTTCCGTGGCTTCTGCGAGACTCCGACCTGCAAAGAGCATGGTGACCTCGAAATTGAGATAGAGCGAACGATTGTCTAGATTTGCCGAACCTACGGCCACACCATCACTGTCGATCAGGACGACTTTTTGATGAGGAAAAGCTGTGGTTAAGCGATAGAAGCGAACCCCTAGAGACTCAACGGCTTCTATATAGGAATAGGCTGCGAGGTAAGGGAGAAGATGATCCGGCTGTTCCGGGAGGATGATGCGAACGTCCACACCTCGGAGAGCTGCAAGCTTCAGTTGTGAAAGTACTTGAACGTCCGGTACGAAGTAGGGTGAAGCTATCCAAAGTCGTTTTTCAGCTGCCTGTATCAGTTCACAGAACATCAAGGAGCAAACGTCGACTCGATCCGCGGGGCCTGTGGGGAGAGCTAGTGCCCAAAGATCCCCTGAGGGGACTGCCTTCGGCTCTTCCTTTACAGCGATAACTTCACCGCGGGCCCAATACCAGTCCTCGAGAAAGCTGAGCTGCAAGGCTGCTACACTCGGCCCTTCAACCTGCACATGGGTATCGCGCCATGGCCCTATGGGTCCCTTTCCGAGGTAATCGTCGCCTAAATTGTGACCCCCGACAAAAGCCGTTAGGCCATCGATGACCGTGATCTTGCGATGATTTCTAAAGTTCAGCTGAAAGCGATTGCGCCAGCCACCTCTTCGGGAGTTAAAGGGAGCTGTTGCAGCACCTGCTTTTTGCAAATTTTTCCAGTATTGAGATGATGTTGCGTGCGAGCCGATCTCATCATAGAGATAGTATACGCGAACGCCCGCAGCGGCCTTGCGCTCAAGGATAGCGCTAAGGGCACAGCCAATCGCATCGTCTCGGGCGATAAAAAATTGTATGAGGATGTAGTGCTCAGCTTTTTCACAGGCGGCAAAAAGCGCAGAAAAGGTCGCCTCTCCATCGATGAGAAGGTCTGCTTTATGGCCTCGGGTGAACGGCAAGCGCGCAAGATGCTCTAGAACACGAAAAGCGGGCAATTTCTCGCCGTCTGGGCTGAGAAAACCAAGCTTTTGCGAGGAGCTAAGTAGAGTGCTCGCGGCTTGCTTGAGCTGGGCATCATGAGATTGGCGAGCGCGGATGTAGCCATGAAAGTGACCACGGCCAAAGATCAAATAGAGGGGTATGGCCAAATATGGGAAAGCGACGAGGCCTACAATCCAGGCTGTCGAACCCTGGGCACTGCGGCCATTCCAAATGGCATCAAAGACTAAGCTAAGACCGAGGAGGTGTATAAGAGGAATCAACCAGGTCAAAACTTGAAAGAGTTCGCGGGAGAGAGTCATGCGTTGAGGTCCCCTAAGGATGCTAGGCCTCAGGAGATTAGTGGTTTTTAAAGAATCTGTCCACCCGTTTTGCCTGGGAACCTGAGAACTCAATTGCTCCCAAAGACAAACTCAATTTTTTGGGATTCATTGAGGAGTTTGGAGTTGCATTGGATGGTATCCTTGACGTTTTTGACGGCTCCAGGAATCGGCATGATGACCAAGACTTCGTCTCCCATCAAGCTAAAGCTCTGATTAAATTCAGGAGGGATATTAGTACCTGCTAAGGGCGGTCTTGGGAAGGCATCCGAATAGCCGTCTGTGCCGAGCATTTGGATACTCAAATCCTCTTTGGTATAGCTGGCCGCTTTGCCTGGAGGCAGTTTTACTTTGATGAAAATCTTGTAATTTTCGCGAGCTTTAGGATTTTTAGGCTCGATATAGGCGGTAAAGCTTCCTTTCACGATCGCATTGT
>CANGNB010000368.1 GCA_947454545.1 Oligoflexaceae bacterium | reverse complement strand
GATATCGTGACAGGAGGTGGCCCTGGCCTTATGGAAGCTGCAAATTTGGGGGCGAAGGAGGGGGGCAATCTACACAGCCGCTCTTTTGGACTTCATATTGAGCTACCCTTTGAGACCGATACGAATTCGCATCTCGATGTAAAATATCATCACCGTAGATTTTCATCACGGCTTGATGAATTCATGCGCATCAGTCACGCTGTTGTAGTGACTCCAGGTGGTATTGGAACGCTTTTGGAGCTCTTTTATACTTGGCAGCTCATGCAGGTGAATCATATCTCTCCACGTCCGTTCATTCTGCTCGGACCGATGTGGGAGGGCCTCTTAGATTGGATGGAAAAATATCCTCTGCAGATGAAGCTTATGGACAAAAAAGACTTTCAGAGCATAGTTCTCGTTCGAACCGTCGATGATGTCGTGAATCGACTTGCTCCAGAGATTCAAGCTTTCTATGCGAAGCAGGATCAAAAGAGCCCGAACCCCTGATAGGTTCGTCTCGAAACCTATCGACTCGAGGAGGTGCCTACTTCCTCGAGGCCGTTGAGGTTCAATGCATCGAGAACTTGGATGACGTTAGAATCATACCCCTGTGCCTTCATAAAGTCCCGCCATTGTTTTAAAAACAACTCGAGAGTCAAATGACCTGATTCCCTTGCCTGCTGCAGGGTCCTGAGGACTTGACGGGTTTGAACAACTAATTTCGCATTTTGCTCAGCAGGAAAGGGTAAGAGCGCGATGATCTCGTGGTCGGCGACGGCATCAGGACTTCGTTGGCTCAGCCAAAGACTTGATTCGTGCAAAAAGCGTAGAAGCTCACTCATCTTCTCGTAGTCTTGCTGTTCGAGGCGAGATTCCCAAATACTCCAAACGGCATCTTCCCAGAGATTGAAATTTTCTCGAATCAGCTTTTCCGATGGACGTCTTAATGAGATGCTGAGGCCTACGGGACCATTCTTTAGCAGACACTTAATATGGTCGCGGTCATAGACACAGTCTTGCTCAGACGAAAAATGGCCTTTATAAGCGATGCAGCGAAGGATAAGAACGTCTTCAAGAGGACACGTGAAACAAAGCTGCTTTGTCGCTATGTGCTTGGTTTGGCAGCTTGCAGGAAGACCCGGAGTCCCTCGCATGTCCGCTTGGAGAGAGGCGCTTTCTTTGTCAGGACCTTTCTTGTGGTCTATGTAGGTTTTGTGTGGGGCATGGAGCTGCCTTACGATCTGCCCTTGGGGCGAGCAGGAATATAGGAGCAGGAACAAGCAATGTAGGGCGCTGCGAGCTTTGACAGTAGATCTGAATATACGAATCATGCTTGCTTCCTCTCAACAGTGCCCATTAGATTGGTTTCTGTTTGGGGAGGCCTAGCTGGTTCTCGGGTTCTTAGGGACAAAAGGACCAGCAAAGGCGAGAGAATCTAATGAAATCAAACGTAAATTATGACTTATTTGCCCATATGAAGCAAATTTTCCTCGATGCTCGGGAGCAAAGGCTCACAGACGGGGAGTCAGACGTTAGCAGATCCTAAATGAGGGAGGGCTGAATCTTGGACATCAAAGAACTCTTTGAGAACCTCAAGCAGTACGCAAAAGGAGTCGATTACTTTGAGCTACGCTCTATGCGGCGTTACCATGAACAGCTCCAGGTGCGCCAAGGTGTTGTGGAGGCACCCTCACTGCTCGAGGACCATGGAGTCATGATCACCGTCTTTGCAGGGCAAGGTTCGGCTTATGCTGCGACGGCAAATTTAACGCCTTCATCCCTACGGCAGGCTTTTGATGAAGCAAAAAGCCGGGCTTTTCATATGGCAAAGTATTCTATTTTTCCCTTCAGCTCTGAACTTTTCCCTGCAGTGCAAGGAACCTATCATTCCCCTGTCGTAAAACCTTGGGATTCTTACAGTATTAAGACGAAGTATGACCTTTTGAAGAGTCTTGAATCTCAATTAGCAAAAGGTGACAGCCGCTGTGTGGATTCGATGGCGTCATTGAGCTATCGCAAACAGGATGTAAGAATTTACAGTTCCAATGGAACTGAAATTTTGCAAGAGTTTGACATCATCCAACCCCATTTGAGTGTGACTGTTCATGACAAAAACGTCACAGAGATGAGAACTTTCGGAGCTCATGCAATGACGCGACAGGGTGGGTTAGAAGTTCTAGAGTCGACAGGCTTTGCTGAGGCTTCAGAGCGAATTCATCAGGAAGCACTTCAGCTTCTCTATGCACCACAGTGTCCCAGCGGTCTCATGTCACTGCTCCTCGCACCCGATCAGATGATTCTGCAAATTCATGAATCGATTGGGCATCCTCTTGAGATCGATCGAATTTTAGGAGATGAGCGCAACTATGCTGGGACAAGTTTCGTGAAGCCAGATATGTTTGGCTCTTACCAGTATGGATCAAAACTGCTGGACGTAAGCTTTGATCCAACTTATTCGGGCGAACTTGCTTCCTATCAATTTGACGATCAAGGAACGCCTGCTCAAAAAGCTTATCTCATACGAGAGGGCTTATTGGTTTCAGGCTTGGGAGGGGCTTTGTCGCAACAAAGATCTGGATTGCCGGGAGTCGCAAACTCTCGTTCGGTCTCTTGGAATAGGCCACCTATCGATCGCATGGCAAACATCAATATCGAGCCCGGCAAGAGCTCCATGGAAGAGATGGTAAGCTCTGTAGAGTTTGGTGTTTATATGGAAACGAACTGCTCTTGGTCCATTGATGATTCGAGAAATAAGTTTCAGTTTGGCTGTGAGCTTGGTCGTGTTATCCGCAATGGGACGCTTTGTGAAGTTGTCCGTAAACCAAACTACCGGGGAATTTCTGCCGAATTTTGGAGAAATCTGACCGCAGTTGGGAATCATAAAACCGTCGATGTCATGGGGACTCCAAACTGTGGCAAAGGCGAACCTAATCAAGCTATCACGGTTGGTCATGCATCACCGGCTTGTCTCTTTTCTCAAGTTGAAGTCTTTGGAGGTGAGTCATGAAAGATTATTTCTTTAGTCTTGCCAATACGGGCACAGGTTTGGTTCGTGGCGACGAGTTTTTGCTTCTTTCATACCAAGGCGAAATCTCAGATTTTTGTCGCTTAAATCAGTCGAAGATAAGGCAAATTGGCAAGGTCAATCACCAACGTTTGGAGATTAGGTTAGAGCAACAATCGCGTCATGCGAGTTTCGAGCTGACCTTGTCGGGAGTGTTGAGTGAAGATGAATATAGACTTAAAAAAGTCATACACTCCTTGCGTGAAATTCTCCCTTTTGTTCCCGTAGACCCCTATTTTATAAGGGGCGGAGAGGTTTCATCGAGTGACGCTATTCAGCAAAGTCAAATACCCTCAGTTGAAGAAACGAGTCAGAGTCTTTTAGAGGCAGCAAAGGGTACCGATTTAGTTGGGTTTTTG
>CANGNB010000367.1 GCA_947454545.1 Oligoflexaceae bacterium | reverse complement strand
TCACAGAAGATAAGGACAAAAAGTTCATACCGAGTGTCGACAGCACGGTGGGTAAGATCGAGCTATGCTTTAAGGTCAAAGGCGACAAACACAGATTGACTTACTTTCAAGCGATAGGCGAGCCCCTGAAAACTGCTTATGGTTTTCTCGGTGAGACCATGAGCACGCGGCGACAGGCCCTCATCTACTGGGGACGCAATGAATTTGAAGAGGCACGCGCCCTCTTCAGCAAACTCGTTCAAGACTCTGAAAAAGAGTACCCAGATGTTCATGCTGAGGCTCTCTTCACCTACGCTCGTATCTTTGAAAATGAAGGAAAATTTCCCGAAGCTATTGAGCAGTATGAAGCCTTCACGGCACGCTACCCTAAAAATGATCAGCTGAATCAGGCTCTTAGCTCCCTGATCATCCTCTACAGTCTGCAGAAAGATTCGGACAAAGCCCTGAGCTATGCCCTTAAGCTTGTCGAGCTTGATGCAGTGAAAGAGATGGATCTCCGGGATCCAGGGAGTGCTTCGATGGCCCTTTACTGGGCGGGCAAAATCTATTTTGAGCGGAAAGAGAAAAAACGGGCTGAATTTTACTGGAGTCGACTGGCCCAGGAGCATTATTCGACCTTTTACGGCGCGCTTGGGCACTATGCCCTAGAAAAACTAACACATAGAAAGTACTTGCTGCCTCCGACTCAGACGCCAGATTTTGACAGAGAAAATCTCTTTCGTGAGTTTCAGGGTGAAGATCGAAAGTTAGCCCTGCGCATAGAGCGTTTGCTTTCACAAGGGCTCAAAGAAGAGGCCGCCTGTGAGATCCGCGAGATTCCTATTCTCGCGCGTGAGAATCAAAAGCAGCTAGTAAAATCGATCTTTCAATTTGCAGCAGGCGATTGGCTGGGGGCTGTTCGTATCTACCAAAACCTTCCCAAATCCTTTCGCATGAATCTGCCGCGAGGTGTCGAGAAAGTATTGTTTCCACGAGCTTATGATGAACTGGTCAGTACCTATGCTAAGAAGATGGATCTCGATCCCCAGTACATCAACGCGATCATTCGGCAAGAAAGTGTCTTCAATCCCAAGGCTCAGTCAGCCGTGGGAGCACGCGGTCTCATGCAGCTGATGCCTGGTACGGCACGCCTCGAGTTGGCTGCCATGCGAGGGGATTACGTTCCGGCTGATAAACACGAAAAAATGAATAGGCTACGGACCGATGAATCTCAGCTGAGTGATCCCGAAGTGAATGTGGCAGTTGGGGTTCAGCATGTTCATAAGCTCTTTTTAAAGTATAAGCACCCCGTATTTGTCTTGACGAGTTACAACGCGAATCCGCGAGCGACAGAGCGTTGGATGGAAAAAATAGATAGCAGCGATATGATCCTCTTTATCGAGCGGATCCCCTATCGAGAAACCCGCTCCTATGTAAAGCTGGTAATGCGTAACTATTTTTATTACAAGCGTTGGTATGAAGGCCCGACGGCGCCGGTGCCTCTATTTGAGACACTTCTGCCCAAGTCCCTGACTCAACAGGTCGTGGCGGTTGAAAAAGAGCCCGATCCAGATAGCTCTAAAGCTAACTGAGAAGGGACTTCTGATCGGGAGTGTTCTCAGCTCATCGCCCTGCTTAAAGTGTCGCCTCCGGCTGTTTTTCAGGCGAAGCGGCTTCACAGGCTGGCAGTTTTAGGCAGTGTTCGTAGATAGCTTCACAGCGAGGAAATTCGTTGAGCGCAACTTGAAAACGCTTAGCTCCGTACACCTGAGGTACGAGGAAAATATCAGCGAGCGTCAGTTCCTGTCCTAAACAGTAAGGCCCCGAAAATTTAGCTATCCGCTGTTCAATCGCCGCTAATCCGTCGCGAATAAAGCCCTGGGCCCACTGTTCGCGGAGCGCGGGTTCGCTTGAAATACGATCGAGGACTTTGAGATTTTGCATAGGCTGTATACCGGCGGCAACGATCAGAGCGATTTCTCGAGCCTGGGCTTTTAGCCAAGGATCCTTGGGAAGCACAGGCTGCTCAGGAAAAGACTCTTCTAACCATTCTATGATAGCAAGAGATTCACTGAGCGTTTTGCCATCGACCAGGAGGGTTGGAACCTGGCCATTAGGATTGATGGCCCGATAGCTTGCTGATTTTTGCTCCTGTTTGAGCAGATGAATATGCACTTTTTCACAGGGAATCTTCTTATGAAGAAGAACCCAGCGCACGCGCCAGGAACATGAGGATCGCCAGTAGTGATAGAGTGTGATAGCTGGTGTGCTCACGAAAAGTCCTCCCAAAAGAGGGCAAAGCAGCTGTTTAGCTAGTCTGTCCCGATATCAGTTCGTAGTAAGAGTTTTCAAGGCGTCTCAGCTCCTCTACACTCTTTAGGATAAAGCCGTAGCGACCTGCCTTTGCACTGTAGACCTTATGGCGTTCTCGGAGTCGGCGCAGTGTGCTCTGGTAGGAGACTTCAATCACCTCAGTGCGCAAGCGAGCTCGAAGAGGTGAGCCCGACATCATGCGTGCACACTCTTCATCCGGTTGAAAGACGATGAAATCAACATCTGGATACTGTTCACTCACAGCTTTCAAGGATGTCTCAAAACGCGAAGAAACAAGAGCCTTAATCATCTGGAGAACACCGTAATAGCCGCCCTTGACATCGGATGTGCCGGCTATGGTTGAGCGAAAGGGCTTCATCGGATCGATGACAAAGACAAGGCGTGCCCCCTCTTCCACAACAGATTCGAGGTTGCAGCTCCGAGTCACTTGACCATCGATATACATACGGTCTTCGATTGGCTTGGGAGTGAACAGCGGAGGCAGGGAGCAGGAGGCCCGCACAGCCGTGCTGATAGGCATCCTATGGTGCGGCTCTTGACCAAGCGTGATGTGATCGAAGTTGTCCTGATCGGTGACACCAATATAAAGTTTGGCCTTCAGCTGAGCGAATTGGTCACCAAGACCATGCTGCGTAAACAGATCATGAAAGTACTGCTCGAGCTTATCCCCTTTGAAAAAACCTGTGGGAATGGTTTCGAGAGTCGATTCGATCCACTGTTTGGGGCGCAGTTTTCGCATCCGCAAGGACGTAGAAAAAAGGCGCTTGACGATATCGATCCCCGCTAAGTCAAAAATTGTGCTGAGCTTGAAGGGCGGGTAGCGTGAAGGCATATCCAAAACACCTTTTATCAGCTCTTCGACCTCGATCTGTTGGGCGATACAGGTGCCGACGATACTGCCACTGCTGATGCCTGAAATAACATCGGCGCTGTATACACTGCGTCCCGAGAAAGCATGCTTGAGAGCCAAGGTGCAACCGGCCTGATACAGCAGACCTTCGATAGCACCCCCACTGAGGGCAAGCCCAACCTTATTTTCACGAAGTATACCTGCATAAAGGACTTCTCGAAGCCAGCGTAAGACGAGAG
>CANGNB010000366.1 GCA_947454545.1 Oligoflexaceae bacterium | reverse complement strand
GGATCGTGATCGTGGCGCTCTCCTGTAAGACTGTGGAAAATCAGGACCAGCATGAGTTGGCTCAAAGTTCTGAGGGCGTTGACCCACTGGCAACAGAAAATCTTGGGCTCGACGTTAAGGGGTTTTGGACCAAGACTTCGCGGGGTATCAGCGAGAAAGTCATCAAATTTTTCTATGATCGCCCGAGCGAAATCCAAAACCTTGGTCTCAATTTTTATCCTGATCGAACGCTGACGACCGATGATGGTGTCGATCTGCAAATCTCTTATTATCTGCCCAAAAATCACGCCAACGGTGGCAAGTTTCCCGCAGTGATATTTGTCAACCCTTGGGGCTCAAGTTCGAATGCAAACCAACTGTCACGCTTGCCTCAGCGTTTGACCAAAGAGGGTTTTATCGTCCTCCTTTTAACGGCGCGAGGCTTTGGTAAGTCTGGGGGCGAAGCGGCTTTTGCTTCGGAACGCGATCAAAAAGATGTGTCATTGGCGATCGACTGGCTAGAGAACAATACCCACGTGGATACACAAAATATTGGAATTGTTGGCATCTCCTACGGGGGTGGTGTTGGTCTGATGAGTGTGTTGAGGGAGACTCGGCTGAAAACAGCTGTGGGTATCAATGCCTGGTCTGATTTTGTTGATGGAGGTTTTCTCGCAGGACATGGGGTTAACGAGCGCGCGGGTCGGTTTTTGGTCGATTTTGGCGATCTCATGAAATCTCGTATTCGTGAAGCCTATGAAGTGCAGCAAAAGTTGAAGGATCCAGCAACTCGAGCCGATGTTGCCGCTTGGGGGCTTAAGCGTTCACCACGCGAGTTTTTAAGTGTCTATAATCAACGCAAGGCTCCGCTCTATTTCGTGCACACGTACAACGACGCCTTCTTTAAACCGAACGCGATCTTAGATTTCTATCAGCGTTATGAAGGTCCAAAAAAAGTCAGCTTTTTTCAAGGTGTCCATGGTACCAACATGATGTTTGAAGGCTTCGCTAAGCAAGGGGCTGGCGATGATGTTGTGGACTGGTTTAACTACTGGCTACGAGGACAAACTCAAAAAGACATCGGCGTGAATACGGTTGACTTTGCCATTCGGAACAAGCAGTCAGAACGCAGCAAGATTGGGCCATCCAGGGAGCATGTTCTCTACAACAATTGGAGTCAGGATCAATTCTCCCTGAAGACTTTCTATCTTTCTAAGCAGGGCGGTAAGGCGACTCTTCTGAGTGGACCGTCGGCAGCAGCGACAGAGACAAGTTTGAAAACGGCACCTAAATTAGCTCTTTTTGGTGGCGATCAGGATGGTGATCTCATCCTGGAAGGTCTGCTGGGGACCCCTGTTCGTCAGAATCTGGGTAAAATTGATCCGGCCCATACAGCGGTCTATCAGAGTGAGGAACTCCCTCAGATTAAGATCAGGAGTATTTCAAAACTACATGTGAAAGCAAAAACGACGAGTCCCAATCCTCAGGTTACGATATATCTCTTTGCACAAAGCAAATCAGGAGATGCTCAGCTGATCACTCAAGGTTCGACAACTCTCGTCGATGTGCGCGGTGGACGAGCTGAGGGCGATATCGACTTTCATGCGATTGCCTATGATCTTGAAGCCGGATCGAGACTGGCACTTGTTGTTGATACGCGAGACTGGGATTTTCTTTTCGGTCCTGAGCAAAATAATGACATCAACTTGCTCGAAGGTGCTGGAGGTTCAACGCTCCAGGTAAGTTTCGCTCCCTAAAATCCGGCGCTGCGACTCAAGCTTGTCCCATCGCTTAGGTAATAGGTTGCTGTCGCTTGAAACTTCCCTGCTGCAGGGGTGCACGGCAAATTATTGGCGAAGGCTATGTTGGTATAGATTTGGCTGCAACCTGTGATGCTCATACTCACGAGACCAGGGATCTGACTCGGTACTAAAGTATACTGAGGAGAGCTGCCTGAGAGAACAAGGTAGGGGTTCAGGAAAATGGGAACCTCTACCTCAGCCATATCAGTCGAATCCTTACGAAATAAAATGATGATGTGTCGATTACCTGAGCTAGGGTTTAAGGTAAGAGTGAGCTCTTCGGTGTAGGGTATCCATTGAAACGTTTGGGAGCTCGGCTGTATATCACCCCGGACCCACATCGAGATATTGTCCCCTTCAATATGATCATAGTGTGCAAGAATCTCAACCTGGTTGGTGCTTGTCCATAAATCGCCATTTTTAATCGCCACAGTTCCCGAAATATAGCTTCTGTTATAGTCAATTTTCATTGCTATATCTTTGCAAAAGTTTCCCGCATCATCTTTGATTTTAAAAGTAAGGTTCTTTAGGCCCTCCCCTGGAGAAAGAGCTATGAGATCATCGATCGATCCATCGAAGGCCTTGAAGTCCATAAAACTCGTGGTATCTCCGATGACTTTGTAATAGAGCACACCCACATTCTCAGCCTCTATCTTCGCTCTGAGATAACCTGTTGCTGTTGACTTCGCAATAGGCGTCACCTTGCAATTTTTTGGCCCCTGCCCCTTACGTATGACTGAAGTTTCGACTGTTTCGCTTTCTGTTCCAAAGATATTACGATAGCGAACCTTAAGATGCTTAAGGCCATCGTTATCACTCAGCTGTAAGAGAACTTGGTCGTCGCTAGGGATAGGATAGTACTGACCTTCAGCGACGGAATCTTCGAGATCACCTGCCACCCAAACCTCTTGCACGTTCTTGCCTCGATTGCGGGGGAGAATGAGATACACATAAGCATCAGAGCTCGCATTTTCAGAAAAACTAGGTGAGGGGATGGGTGGAACTTCGGGGCTCGATTTCCAGGTGAGAGCGTCGTTGAGATAGGCCTGGCCGTTTTCTTGGTAGAGGGTAATATTCACAGTCACTTCACCAAAGTTATCTGCGGTGAGTTCGGTGCGAGGCTGGGCTTCGTTGACCTCATCGAATGTGACTTCAGCGGCAAAGCCGGTTCCCGTGAGGCTAAATTTGGGGGAAAAATTCCCTTGTATATCTAAAAGGAGAGCGTTTCGAGTCGTGTTTGTGGCTGAGCGTTCCAATCGATAGGCAAGATTTCCAGAGTTTGAACCACCTGATTTGCTACACGCGGCGAGAGTCATGAAAAAGGGTGCACCAAGCAAGAGCCAAAGCCTTGATAGAAGCAAACTTGGTGCATACAGCCAGCACACTATCTTTGATCTCCAGATTGGACAATCGTTGAGACCGTGATAAAGAAATAAGTAAAGGAAGACCTGGAGTTGGGGTCGGCTGGATCATAGGGTCCAGATCTAAGGGCGAATATCATATTTCTGTGAGTTGTTATTGGACTAGGTTCTCCGAGTTTCATCACATCAACTTCACCGGTATTGGCAGTGATAAATCCTCCGTTCGGCAGATGGGGAATTGTGCTAGTAGTGTTGGCTGGGAACATAT
>CANGNB010000365.1 GCA_947454545.1 Oligoflexaceae bacterium | reverse complement strand
GAGCCTTTACAAGTTTCACAGGGAACATAGACATCGGCTAGAAAATGCATCTCGACGCGTATCGAACCATCACCTTGGCAAGCTTCACAGCGGCCGCCTTTGACATTAAAAGAAAATCGACCTTTGCTATAACCCCGCATCTGCGATTCGGGCAAAAGTGCAAAAAAGTCTCGAATCAGATCGAAGAGCTTGGTGTATGTCGCCGGATTGCTACGGGGTGTTCGACCGATGGGTTTTTGGTCGATATTGATCACTTTGTCGATATGGTCGAGGCCTAGGATCGCTTTGTGTTCGCCCACCTCAACATCAGCATCATGCAGCTTACGCGCCAACGCTGGGTAAAGGATGTGATTGATCAAAGACGATTTGCCAGCTCCCGACACACCCGTAATAGCGGTGAGAACGCCTAAAGGCAGAGTCACATCGATATCTTTGAGGTTGTTGGCCTTGGCCCCTTTGATCTGCAAAGTTTTTTGCGGCTCCCAAGTGCGCCTCGTTGCAGGAATGGGAATCGAACGTTTGCCACTGAGATACTGACCCGTCAGTGATGCCTCAGCATTGAGGATTGCAGGCAAAGGACCTGAAGCGACTAGAGATCCCCCCTCAACGCCTGCGCCGGGACCAAAATCAACGATCCAGTCAGCGGCTTCGATGGTCTCCTCATCATGTTCAACGACGATGAGGGAGTTGCCGATGTCACGAAGATGCTGCAAGGTTTTGAGCAGCTTTTGGTTGTCGCGCTGATGCAGCCCAATCGAGGGTTCGTCAAGGATGTAGAGAACGCCAGTGAGTTCAGATCCAATCTGGGAGGCTAGGCGTATCCTCTGGGCTTCGCCTCCAGAAAGGGTGGGCCCCTTGCGATCGAGCGTCAGATAGCCAAGACCGACGTTGAGAAGGAAGGTCAGACGGCTATGAATTTCCTTGAGCAGCTCTTTGGCAATCACTTGCTGGGAACGTGTAAGAGGAAGGGCACTGACAAAGGCCCGAGCTTCTTCGATCGAAAGCTGGCAGAGGTCGATCACCGAAAGTTTTTGGATTTTGACGGCGAGAATCTCTGGACGCAAACGTTTGCCATGACAGGAGGTGCAAGCCTGCGTCGATAAAAAGCGATGATACCATTCTTTCATAGTCTCAGATTGGGTCGCCATATAGCGCCGCATCATCGAGGAAAGCAAACCTTCGTACTGATAACTCCATGAACCTTCGCTCTTAGCTCCCTTCCAGCGCACGGTGAGAGCTTTGGCTCCCTCACCATGGAGGATGAGATTTTGAGCTTTTTTACTGAGTTTGTTCCAGGGCTTGTCGAAGTCTATGCCCCATTGTTTCTCCATCGCCGTGAAGCGTTCTTGGCTAAAGGAGCCTTCCTTATCTTCCCCTCCACCCTTAAAGGCGCTTGCCCAAGGGACGATCGCACCCTCACGAATGCTGAGTGAGGGGTCGGGTATCAATTTGTGAGGATCCATGGCCACCTTGGTGCCGAGACCATTGCAGGTCGAGCACATACCAAGAGGCGAGTTAAAGGAAAAAAGTGAGGGTTCCAGTTCGGGATAGGCAATGCCGCAACAGCTGCGCTCTTCGCTCATGCGAAGCTCTTCGCCGCTTTCGGTGTGAACAATCAGCTGCCCCTGACCGCGCTTAAGAGCTTGCTCCACCGAATCGGTGAGGCGCTGGCGAAAGGCATCGCCCGCTTTAATCTGCAAGCGATCAATGACGGCTTCGATCGTATGTTTTTTGTTTTTGGCAAGATCCTGCACATCTTCCATGCGCAGCACAGTACCATTGACGCGAACGCGCTCATAACCTTGCGAGAGCAAAAATTCCATCAGCTCCTTGTGCGTCCCTTTTCGATGTTCGATGAGGGGGGCAAGCAGAAGAATTTTGGTGCCTTGCGGCAGTTCGAGAATCTGCTGCACCATGCTCGCAGCATCACCACGACCAACCTTTTTCCCGCAGCGATAGCACTCCTGTATTCCGACACGCGCATAGAGTACGCGCAGGTAATCAAAAATCTCTGTGATCGTGCCAACCGTGGAGCGTGGATTTTTGCTCGATGACTTCTGTTCGATCGAGATCGTCGGCGAGAGACCACGAATCGATTCGTACTTCGGCTTGTCCAATTGCCCTAGGAATTGGCGGGCATAGGCTGAGAGCGATTCGATATAGCGGCGCTGGCCTTCAGCAAAAATGGTATCGAAGGCCATACTTGATTTGCCCGATCCCGAGACGCCGGTGAAAACCACGAGCTTTTTTTTGGGAATCGAGAGATCAACATGCTTAAGATTATGCTCTTCAGCACCTTTTACGATCAATTCTTCGCTTTCATGAAGACTCATAGCTTACTTCTGCCGTGTAAGGAGTTGCTGAGCAAGCGCTAGGAGCGGCTCTTTGGAGCCAGGAAGCGCTTCGAGACAAGCCAAGGCTGTCTCGGTCAATGTTTGGGCGCGATCTTCCGCCTCTGCGGGGCTCATGAGACTTAGATAGGTGAGCTTTCCTGATGCCGCATCTTTACCGGTCGTCTTACCAATGGCTGTCTTGGTGTCTAAGAGATCATCGATGATCTGAAAAGCTAGGCCGACATGAGCTCCAAATTTAGCCAGCAAGCTCTGTTGCTCGCGGGTGGCGCCCGCTGCGATAGCACCCATCACGCAGGAGGCTTCGATGAGACACCCCGTTTTATGTCGGTGGATGGCATCCAAATCCTCGCGGCCGTAACCAGAACGAGCGGTCCAAAGCATATCGAGGGCCTGACCGTAGACCATGCCCTGACCGCCAGCGGCACGGGAGAGGGTGAGGATAAGCGCTAGTTTTTGGCTGTCTGCGAGCTCTGGAGTGTGATCGATCAGCGTAAAGGCATCGGTAAGCAAGGCATCGCCAACCAAGAGAGCCGTCGCTTCATCGAAGGCCTTATGTGTTGTGGGGCGGCCGCGTCGCAAGTCGTCATTGTCCATGCAAGGCAGATCATCGTGGACCAGGCTGTAGGTGTGGACCCATTCGAGGGAAAGACTTGCAGGGATCAAGCTCGCTGCATTCGAGCCGCGGCAGGCAGCAAAAGCTGCAAAGGCGAGGAGGGGGCGTATGCGCTTGCCTTGGCCCTCCAGGGCATAACGGCAGGCTTCATGGAGGCGCGTACTTTGAGGATAAAGCTCCCGTGCCCATTGGCCCATAGACGCTTCAATCTCGGAACGCCAGCTATTCAGTCGCAATACTTCACTCACCATAACCTCCTCCCTTGCAAAGGGGCTATTAGACCAAAGAGGTTGAGGAAAAACAAGCTCTTTGCCCAGGCAAGGCCCTGGATCTAGCAGACTTGACACCTGAATCGGTGGCTTTTTTGGCAAAGGGCTCAAGTTTGGCGACACTTACGCCGATCGCCTTACGAAGTCTAGGTAGGGGCTTTTGAATATGTTGCTAAAAATGATTCGCTTAAGTGTCCTCTTGTGGTT
>CANGNB010000364.1 GCA_947454545.1 Oligoflexaceae bacterium | reverse complement strand
TTTCGAGATAACCTTAAAACTTTGAGCCGACGCACGTGGGCAACAGCAAAGAGAAAGGATAGACTTCTCCTTTTACTCTATATTTATGCTTGGTTTCACAATCTCTGGCTCGATCGTAAACGCGCAAAACCCAGACTTGAAGTTTTTGATCCATGATTTTTTTCTTTAAGGTCCAATTCAAGGCATCAGTTTTTGCTGAACCTGAAGGGAACTGGTTTGCTGCAAGCCCTGCAGCATCAGCGTCTGAACCGCATTCGGGTCTACCAAAACCGTCGGGTTGTCGATAACAAACCAGCGCTCGAGGTGAAATCCGAGGACGAGAGTCTGGCCATCAACGGCTAACACTTCATTGCTTGCCCCCTCAGGCAGCAGACCTTGGATACTGATCTCCTGGCCCGGCGCGGGCAGGAGATTATCAAAGGCGAGTGTCTGTCCCATGTAAGTGAAGGTTCCCTTCACATGACTGGCTTTACCAATCAGGGGATCATCATCGGCTAGGCCTGCAAATTGGCCTTTTTCGGCATTGACCGGAGTCAGGGCAGCCTTGGTGTAATGGCCAACGGGAATCTGCCCGATTTTGGGTGAAGGCTCCACCTTGCCCGAGAGCATGTCAACCAGATAGGTCCCAGGAAATTGGGGCGTCGCTGGTTTTTGATCGTTGTAGAAACTGAAATCTTTGAACACATGCTGGTTGACAGTGAAGGTGACCTGTCCCAGTTTTTGACCGCTGACGGTCACGATATCGATCGTCGACAGACCGCTCGTCGTCAGACTCAGATCGACTAGCGCTGTAGGCGTTGAGGTCCCCGTGCTCGCGGTTTGGTCTTTGGGGGGATTGCCGACCCAAGAGCCACAGGCGAAGAGCACTTGTGTGAGACAGAGTAGACTCAAGAGTTTGCGCACAGCTTAGTCTCCCTTTTTCATCAAAGGAAAGATTTGGGTATTGATCTGGTAGATGGCCGCGTCGGCATCATTTTCGCCGCTTTCCATCTCAAACATGATTTTGCAAAGATCGAGCAGGAGGGCCTGAACTTTTTTGGCCTTCGCTTCGGTGAGCCTCAGGGTCAGCGTGTTAAAGTCGCGTTCCTTCGCAGGGACGCGCGTGATGGCTTCGCGAGCCAGATCACACATCTTTTCATGGTAGCGAACGATCGCATGTGCCTGCAGATCTCCCGTGAGCTTGACCTGGCCACCGGTCTGCACATGCCTTCCCCGCTCAGCATCATAGCGAATCAGTTCTAAACGTTCTAAGAGCGCGAGAGCATGCTCGGCTTGCTTGGGTAAAATTTTGGTGAAAAGAGTCTGTGCAATCCACTGCGGATCAGATTGAAAGTGATCGAGACCGACCAGCTCGCGAATAATGGGATAGTACCATTCCGAAAAATATTCGAGCACATCCTGACCCGCATCCCGCTCCTCTTGGAGCATCTCCCGTTTGATCGCCAGCATATCGCTGAGATATCGTTCTCTTTCCCCGAGGCGGCTGGCATTGTTATGTTTGACCAGAGCCAAAAAAAAGCGTCTGTGCTCATTTTTGAGCTGCAGAGCCTCGATGATGCGTTTGGTCGCCATGGGTGAAAGCTTGCGCCGTCCCGTGATCACCAACCAAAGCCCATTGCCAGCAGGGAACCCGAGATCTTCCGCAAACTGGCTATAGGAGTAAGCGGCATCTGCATCTTTCTTAAACTTATAAAGATCTTCCAGATATTCACGGTAGGTGGTGAAGCGAAACAGCGCGAGCCCTTCGCTGTACTTACGGAGCGAAAGGACTGAAGACTCTGGTTTTTGCGTTGCTTTTGATCGCATAGTTCCACCAACGTTCATAAATGCGTATCGGCCTATGCGTTTACTTTCTTAAAAGTTCACACCCGCATCCCACCATTCCCTTTGTATTCAGGTTCTTACAGAGGTGTCGCCTGTGCTGTTTTTCACCCCAAAGAAAAAGGAGAGCCCCAGCAAAGCCAGGGCTCCCGTGAAAAGTAGGGACATCGAAGACAGCTTCTGGGTATTCTCTACACCAGAAAGTCAATCACAAGTTTGATAGCATCCTGGGCAACTTTGATGACGCCAGCGACATCAAGTGCTAAGACAGCTGTAAGTAAATCCACGACCAGATTGATCGAATCAACAGCAAGCCCTAGGATGTCGGGGATAAGGCCTCCTTGGGCCTTAGCATTGAGCTGGGCCTTCTTATGCATGGTTCCCACCTGACCCATAAATTGATTCCAGGCTTGTGAAGTCTTCGCCGCATCTTTCGTAGCAGCAGCATCGACGACCTGCATAAACGAGAGGGAAAGCTCAGCGCAGGCTTGAGGGCTCAGCTTTTTGCCGTTTTTGGCTTTCGCTGCACAAAACGTGGCTTCCACCTCTAAAGAAGCCTCAGACTTAAAATCTTTGCGAACTGAGCTCGATGAGCTGCTCGTGCTAAACGATGCTGAGCTGGAAACCGTTGCATCAGCTTTAGCAAAAGCCGTCTTCACTTCGGCCTCGCTCAGGCTAGCAGTACTGGGAAGAGACTCTTTTGCTGGAATCGGACTCGCCTCTGCACTCTGCGCAAGGCGGCTTGTGTGGGATCCACTCTGAGGGTCTTGGCCACAAGCGAAGAGAGCGAGAACGAAGACTAAGCTAACATGTTTCATAGGTGACATCCTTTTAGGTTCGTGCTGTTTGCGCTTTCAGGGTTGCGCCGCAGCTTGTAGAACCCTATTCGGATTTTTTTTGAAAATATTTTAGAACACCTGGGTTTTCACTTTGATTACAGGTTCTTAGGTTTGCTTAATTTGTTCGCTTTTTAGCTGTTTTTGGCCGTTTTGGGCAGTGCTTCAGGCTGATAGCGAGCGATGATATGAACATAGCGCGCGATATCGCGGTAGGGCGCTTGGGTTCGATAGCGGCGCTCTAAGGTGAGGAGATCTTCAAAACGATGCTCTTCGAGAGTCTTCTTATCGGGCACGTAATCATAAAAGCAGCGCAGGCCGCCATGAAACGTAGTGACAAAGTCTGCGGCTGCCAGCTCTTCTAACAAGCGCTCGGGCAAAACCGGGCTCGGTGGCGTCAGCGGGTTGCTTGAACCGCTAAAATCCCCCTTCAGCACACGGCGAAAACTGCCTTTGATGAGACTGTTAAAGACGGAGCGATGC
This sequence comes from Oligoflexaceae bacterium, assembly GCA_947454545.1. Taxonomy (GTDB): domain Bacteria; phylum Bdellovibrionota_B; class Oligoflexia; order Oligoflexales; family Oligoflexaceae; genus Oligoflexus. The sequence goes on along the minus strand of CANGNB010000364.1, from coordinate 309 downwards.
AGATTGTAAAAGGTGAGTGAGATCATCCCACCTTCTTTGAGGCTGTTTTTGAGGAGCTTGGGAATGGCATAGGGCTCGACCAACCACTCGAGCACCGCATGCATACAGATCAGATCGTAGCTACGCCCCTCGCTGAGGGCGTCTTGAGCTGAACCCACAGCGGCGTTCACGCGATGGCTGAGGCCCTTTTGGGCTGCGAGCTCGGTCGTGTGCGCGACCATCTTGCTGGAGATGTCGCGCGCGGTCACCTGGTGGCCGGCTTCAGCCAACCAAAGCGACATATCACCGAGTCCTGCCCCGGCATCAAGG
>CANGNB010000363.1 GCA_947454545.1 Oligoflexaceae bacterium | reverse complement strand
CTCTTGATAGGCCTTCAATTTTTGCAGTGTTTCGCCCTCGAAGACTTTGGCCCCAGAGTACGAGAGATAGAGAAAGCTGTGCTTTGCCTTCCGGAAAGGAATGAGAAAAGCCGACTGCTCAGGTGTGCTGAGCCAAGCTACGTGTCCTAAACCTTCCTGGGCAGGGAGTTTAAGTGGGTCGAGCTCTTGCAGCTTTTGAACCGCGTGTGGGGGCTCTGCTTCCCTGCCAAGCCAATGGTCTTGGCTCTGGTCTCGATAGAGCAGCCCTGCTTCCAAGGCGCCTAGAGACTTACCTGCAAAACGAAGAAAGTCACGTATAGGATGAGCTGCATCGAGAGTCAGGTCGGTCCTCTCTGTCCTAACGGGCGACTCAGGCGAGAAGGTCTTGGGTGTCGCGGCACTTTGCTTTTGGCGCCAAGCAAGACCAAGAAAAAAAAGCATCAAGATAGCGCAAGGCCAAAAAAAGGAGAGGACCATAGAGTGTACCTGGATCGGCTCAACGCTGGTGGACAGGAGAGTGGCTCCATGTCCCAAGAGCAAAACCAAAAGCAGAAGGAGCATAAAGGGCAAAAAAGGCAGCACCAAGGGCCATTTCTGCCAGCATATACGGCGTCCATCCCAAAGGATCACGCCCATGCTTCCCAGCAAAGTGCCGATCGAAGTCCATAGGCTCAGCAGCGGAGCGCCCGAAACACTGGGTAGAACCCAGCTTTGCGCCAAAGAATAAACGAGAAAGCCGATCCAGGGCAAAAGACAGAGACCTATCAGTTTTTGCATAGATCTTTAGACTCCTGTAGATTTCAAGGCGTAGAGCACGATGAAAGTGGCCCCAAGCAAAAGAAAGGGTCCAGACATCAAAAAGGCTGCTTCAATCTCGAGATCACCCTCTTGTCGCGAGGTGGGGTGCCTAGCCCTTAGGGACAGGCATAGCAGATAGAAAAAAAGGCCGACGAGGCTCGAGTAAAGGGAAATAGGAATCTCTATTTCAATCATGTCTGGCCTGTTTAAGTTATCCATCACATTCATGAACCCTGTCACAGTCCCAAAGCAACCCGCACAAAGAAAGGCGCGTCCTAATCCATACCACCAAAGGTAGGGTTGAGTTCGCCAGAGTCCCCAGGTCTGAAGGAGCCAATAGGCCAGTGCAGCTCCAAGAAAGATTCCGTTGGGAATCAGCACGTATTCGGAGAGGATAGTCGGTTGCCACAGGGCAGCCCAAACCGCGAGGCACAGGGCAAACACAGCAATAGCCACAGTCTTCTGCAAAGGCGAGATGGATTGGGAAGCCATCGGCGATATGCTCCTCATCGGTTTTTGTTATAATAGTTGTCTTATGATATCACAAAAGACTAATCAGAAGCAGGGGGCCTGCTTCTGTCTTCCGAATTCTGAGGTCAAAAAAAAGGGTAAAGAGGAGATCTCAGCCCGCTCTGGGCTTGATAGGACGACTCACGGCCCTTCGCTCCCGGCGCACGCAAAGCAGACTCTGATCATCGATAATCTGCGGGACGGCGAGCTGCTGCTGAAGCGTCTCTTCGATCTCTTGGAGTGTTTGCGGAGCCTGCTTTTGCTGCCGGAGATGACGGGTAAGACGACGGAGATCCTTAGGATCTTGGATAAAGCCATCGGTAAAGGTAAAGGCGAGCTGATCGTCTTTGAGCTCGAAGCTTTCGCGGGCAAGTTCTAAGGTCGGATTAAGACCGATAGGCTTACTACGCAGCTGATAGAACTGAGCGTCCTTAGGGCCAGCCACATACCATCCGGGGCCACCAGCATTGATGATTTCAATCTGACCATCGCGCTGAAGCGAAAGCGCACTGAGACTGCACGCAACGTGCTGATCAAAAAGTTCGTAGAGCCGCATATTCAGGCGTGCGATGGTCTCATCGAGGCTCAGGCGCTCTTCCTCGCAGTCTTTGAGCAGAGCCACCAGAGTGGCCATAGGAATAGCCGCCGATGGACCTGTGCCCATCACATCGCCAATAAAAATGCGGCGCTCCGTTATCGAATAATCCCAGACATAGAGCCAATCGCCGGAGAGATTAGTGACAGGCTTATACTGCATCGCATAGGTATAGGACGCAAAGGCGCCATCAAAGACGCGAGGCATGAGCAACTTTTGAACAGCGCGGCCAAGCAAAAGGTTGGTCTCGAGCTCAGCTTTCTTGTGCGTCTCTTCCAGGCGTAAGGCTTTTTCTTCAAAATAGTTCTTTTCGACCAAGACCAAGCGGAGCTCATCTTGAATGCGAACGTGAGCAAAGTGGATAAGGCTCGTGCCGGTAAAGGCGACCAGAGGCAGCAGCCAGGGCAGCCACAGCCCCTGGTAACTAAAGGCCCAGATCACCCCACCTGTGCAAAAAATCCAAGTCGCCCAGAGGGCAAGCCAGTAGCGAAGGGCGCGAGCATTGATGCCAAGGATAATACCAGCGACACCAAAGATGAGAATAAGAGGTACATCCCACTCGATCTTCTGCAGCCAAGAGTGCGAGAGACTATCTGAGATCATTGAAGCAATCAAGAGACCACCGGGGATTTCGCCGAAGGGACTGCTCTCATGAAAGTCGGTGTTGCCTGTCGCAAAAGCCAGGAGAATCAAAACGACATCATCTGGTTGGATATGCGCCTCGGCGCTGCCGTGGAGTGCTCGTTCGAGGCTGCTGCGCAGAGGGGTGGCGATATTATAGAGTTCGTTGGGGCTGCGATAGTTGATCAGCAGCGAACCGCGTTGGGTGAGGGGGACCCGAGTGTGGTCAAACCAAAGGCCATCGCGATTGAGCTCAATCGGCGAGCTCGTATAGAGGGAAAGATGTGGGAGTATTGTCTGCTCGTTGATCTGATAGAACGGTGAGATGGTGCCGTCACGGTTGTAGGTGATGTGGCCTGTGCTCCGAACGATGCCGGCATAGCTTTGCGAATTGCCGTAGACGTTCCAGCCGCTACGCTGGTCGAGGGTGAAGGGCAAATCGCTGATTTTAGAGGTGCCGCGAAGATAACTTTTTGCCTGGTATGCTGGCTCCTGGAGATCGAGCGGATTGCGATAGCGAAGATTAACTGGAGTCGGAAAGTGCCCCGAGTAAATGGGGAGCTTTTGAATGTCATCAGGCAGCTGCGCTAAGAGTCCCTCGGGTTTATCAGACAGCAGACTGTCGATGAGGATCGCCCGCGGCTCTTGACGTCCAATATTACGCAGGAGACTGACGAGCTGCTCTTGGGTCAGGCGCGGGCTTCCGAGATAAGCAAAGCTGCTGTCATCGAGAGCAATGATCTTAAGTTTTTCATGAAGCTTAGGGGCTTTTTGCAGTTTGATGCGTGATTGAAACAGCAAAAGGCTGGTGACACGGGTCTCGATGTAAGGGGCAAGAGGACTCAGCTGCAAACTGAGAGTCAGAAGAATAAAGAGACTGGCGAGGCCATGAAAGAGCGGCCAGGAGGCTCCGCTGAGAAAGATCGAAATTTTTCGGGATCGTGCCAT
>CANGNB010000362.1 GCA_947454545.1 Oligoflexaceae bacterium | reverse complement strand
TCGGTAGCCGCTTCGTCGATGATATCATCAGCCTTATCAAAGACTTCATTGTGCGCCTCATGTCTGTTGACGGCATCGATGGACTCTTGGATGGTGTGGGTCAGCTTATTGAGCTGCTCGAGGGCATCGTCCATGTTGGGTTCAAGGCTGAGCCCATGGGCTATTTTGTGGAGGAGGTCTTTGTTGGTGCTCAGGTATTCCTTCAATTCTTTAAGGCGGTTCATGCGCTCGGTGCTGACGGTTCCTTCGCCCTTGTCAACGATGATATCCATGCCGAGCAGGTTCGCTTCGTAGATGCTGGTTTCGAAGGTCTTCAGCTCTTTGACTTCCTTAAACACGCCCACCTGCTGTCGCTGAAGCTGACGTAAGGTTTCGACAGCTCTCCAGGTCAGACCCGAGCCTATAAGCACGCTGACGATGGCTAGGGTAAAGATACCGTAGAAAGTTGATTTAATTCCCAGACTCTGAAGTTTGTGCCACATTCCATAGCTCCCTTGGGAACAAGCGATCGATAGGATGCCGCGAGGTCCTGATAGCGGACCTTGGGCATCCTCATTACCTTAACAGCTTTCTGGGAGCTGGGCGTGAGCAAGATATTCCTAGGCAACGAAGGGGCTTCAAGGTCGGGAGAGGAGCGTTTTACGAGCTTCGCAGCTGGGTTTCAGTATAGGCCTGCTTCAAACGGAAGACGGTCTGATCGAGAGTGCGCTTGACCTGGAGCTGGGTGTCCAGAGCCTGCATGATCTCAAGGTTGGTGATAAGGCCATTGTCAAAGTCTTGCTGCTGAGTGCGCAGAGCCTTACTTGAACTGGTATATGCCTGTTCCAAACTCTTCAACTGATCCAGTCCTTGACGCCAGTTTTCCTGGACTGTCCGAAGATCCAGTTCGCTCTGATGCAGCTGTTCGCGTTCCGAGAGGAGAGCTTTTTCCTTGTCGAGCCCTGCTCCCGCGATGGCGGCATGGGTTTCGCCGGCCTCATAAAGAGTCCAGGTCAAGCCAAGACCGGCACTGAGCTTTTGAGAGTTCAGTTCGTTCGGACGGGTGTAGGTATAGGCAGCGATGGCATCGATCCGGGGACGGGTGTTGGCGCGGATTTTTTCGATCTGCTGCTCAGCTGCTTTGGCTCTTGCAGCAGCTGCGGCTGCTGCTGGTGATGTGGCCGCAGAGAGAGGTTTGGGTGCCTCTTGCAGCCGATCCATGGCCAGCTCATCGCGAAGATCAAAGGGTTGCTTAAGACCGGTATACCAGGCAAGCCGATAGCTGGCTAAATCCTTGGTGGTGCGAGCCTGCTGAATCTGAGCCAATAAAAGCTGCAGCTGCGTGCTCGCAGCCTGGACCTCGGAGGTGCGGGAGCGACCGATACGCTGGCGCTCTTCGAGGGTAGCGATACGCTTTTGGTAGATAGAGCGCGAGGCTTCGAGGTTCTTGAGGTCAGCTTCGGCGGCGAGGACCTCGTAGAAGGCTCGGGTCACTGCGAGCTTTAGGTTCAGCTTTTCTTGCGACGTATCATGGGACGCCGCTGCCTTCAAAGCCTCTGATCCAGCGAGGACAGCGGAGTTTGCGCCCCCATCATAAAGCGGATAGCGGAGCTCGACTCCTAGGCTGGGTTCGGCTCGCGACTTCCACTCGGCTTCGCCGAGTCGACTGCGCGTGGCGTCAGTCTCGGCTTTGAGATTGATGCGAGCCGCATCCTTGCTCTTGAGTTCTTGGCTCGCATAATCTTGGCGTTCGATGCTCAACTGAGCGGATTGAACGCGCTCAGACGTCTGCTCAGCTTTTTGATAGAGTTCTTGCAGAGTCGTCGCCGCCTGAGCCCATGGGCTCGTCGCAAAAGCTAAGGCGAGGGCTGCTCGCGTTAAGAATGGAGTAGTCATCAAGAGCTCCCTTAGAGTTCGTAACCAGTCTTATAGCTTGCGAGCGTGGACTCGTCCGCTTTCGTTTGCTGGGAAGCCTCCAGCGCGGCTTTATGGTGCGAGTGGCGTTCCCAGGAGACAAGCAAAAGGTAGAGCGCGGGCACCACAAAGAGAGTGAGCACGGTCGAGACAAAGGTTCCCCCCATGATCGTAAGACCCATGGGGATGCGCGTTTCAATGCCCATACCCTGGCCGAGGACCAGAGGGAGTGCCGCGGTAAGGGTGGCTACCGAGGTCATCAGAATGGGACGCAAACGGACAGGACACGCCTCTTTGAGCGCTGAAAACGGGTCGAGCTGCTTGTGTTCGCGCATCTGGTTGGTGAATTCGACAAGCATGATCGAATTCTTTTTGGCAATTCCCATCAGGACGATAAGGCCAATGAAGGAAAACAGGTTGAGCGATTGATTAAAAAGCCAGAGGGCGAGTAGGGCACCCGTGACGCTGAAGGGAAGAGCCATCAAAATAGCTAAAGGATGGACGAAAGAATTGAACTGAACGGCTAGGATCAGATACGCGACGAGGACGCCGATCAAGAGCGCAGCATAGAGGCTCGTAAAAGCTTCATCAAAGCCCGCAGAGGCTCCTTCAAGAGCGAAGGTGTAGCCAGCTGGCAGTATCGAACGTGCTATCTCCTGAGCCCGCTTGAGCACCTTGGCCTGCGACTGGCCCTGGGCCAAGTTACCAAAGACAGAGACAGCTCTTTGGCGATTGACTCGGGTGATGGATTGAGCGGCAACGCCTTCTTTGACCGTCACAACATCGGAAAGGGGGATGAGATTGCCGGCTATATTTCGGACGTAAAGCCGTTTGATATCTGCAACTGTCTGGAGAGCCTCATCCGGCAGCTTAAATCGCACATCAAAACGTCGCCCATCGCTGGTGTAGCGCCCTTGACGTAAGCCACCGACGGCAGCGGCGAGAGTGAGGCTAACCGTATCGATGCTCACCCCCTTCTGAGCCATCACATCGCGTCGTGGTTCGACCAGAAGCTCAGGGATCCCCGGCTTATAATCGGTGTCGAGGTCGACGCCCAGTTTTTCGGCTTCCAGCTTTTGCATCAGTTCCTGAGCTTTAGCGCTCAGCACCGTAAAGTCAGGGCCTCTTAGGCTGATCGCGATCGGATTGGGGCGTCCAGCAGACAGGTTGCGCGATGATATGTCACGCATGGTCATGCGCACGCCTTTGATAGGTTTAAAGGCCTCACGGATCTTATTCATGACTTCGGTGTGAGGGATTGAGCGTTCCTCACGCGCTTTGAGTCGCGCCGGAATGAAGATCTGATTGACCTGAGCGGAGCTCCCTCCGCCTGACCCTACCGAAACAATAAAGCTCTCGACTTCAGGCACAGTTTTTAGGGCGGCTTCTATCTCTTTGGACACTTGGTTGGTGGTTTCGAGAGATGTTCCCGGCGGCGTTTGGCCCGAGATGATGAGAATATTCTGATCTTGGGGAGGAATAAACTCCTGCCGAACTTTTTTGACGAGGACAAGGGAGCCCGCAAAAACTAGGAGGGAAAGGGTTACAACGGTTCCTTTCCAGCGGAGGCACGGGATGAGGAGTTTCTGATAGGCTTCACCCAAGCGTTC
>CANGNB010000361.1 GCA_947454545.1 Oligoflexaceae bacterium | reverse complement strand
GACCAAGTATGACGCCCCAGGGCGTATGGAATGATATCACCGCCCCGATCGAGATAGAGGTTGAAGTTGGTGACTTGCCCTCTTAAATCAGTAATTTTGAGAGCTTGTAGATCGTTTCGCTCGATTTTTCGGAGTGCTGACATAAACCCTCCCCAAGACCCTGAGCTGAAGCGCATGTTGGAAGCTACTCCTAAGCTCTCCTTCGTTCCCAAGAGAAGGAATCGGCTGTTTGCGAAGCTTTTCTTAGTTTTTTTTACAGTCGCCACAGAATCTTATGCAAGCACAGCACCTTCGCTGAGCATGGGCTTCGCGGCGATCGAAGAGGGCGATACTCGCTATCGACCATCGGTCTGGGGAAGCTACCAGTGGGGCACTAACTGGGCGACAGGCCTGCACTTTTGGGGACGGTCCCAGGCCCCCGTATTGCAGGAGCAGTACCTCTTGAGCTTGCGACGCCTCTTTCCGCTCTTTGGCTCGTCCTCCTTTCATGCCAACATTGGATTGGCCCTGTCCTACGATCGCACCCACATTCACCGCAGTGAGGGCGAGGGAGGTAAGAGCACAGCGATCAGCCGCAATGGAGGTCTGTTGTTTGGCTTGGGATGGACGGGAAGCTCCAGGCTGTTTTTGGATGCCGAGTGGAACGGGACGCTCATCCCAGCTGGCTATGGAGCGATTTTCCTGGCGACTGCGCGCAAGCAGGATCTGAGCTTAGGGATGGGGTGGCGCTTATGAAGGCTTGGCTCCTTGGCTTTACTCTTGCCTTGCTCTCGGGGACCAGCTTTGGTCGGGGGCTCGCCTTGCGCTTTGGACCGATGGCAAACGGGACGGGAGGTTCCAATCCAGTGAGCATCCCCCCTTCGTTCGGTGATACTGGCTTTAGCTACATTACGGATAAAGACTTCGAATACAATGTCTCGGCTACAGCCCTCGCGATAGCCAAGCGACAAAAGACGTCTTGGGGAGGCTATGTGAGCCTCGGCGGCGGCTTTGCTTTCAGTGGCCTCGGATCAGGAATCGGACCCTATGCAGGATTTGGCTATGACGGTGGCTGCCTTTGGAAGGCTTGCTACACAGTGGAATACCAGCAGGCTCTGGGAGTGAATAGAGGCATCTTCGTGAGTCCTTACAGCGTTCGAATGGGGACTGTCGTATGGTTTTAAAACACATCGTCTTAGCTCTCGTAAGCGCCTCCGGACTCTGGAGTTCAGCGGCCTTCAGCTTTGTGCTCCTATCAGGACCCGATAAAGCCAAGCTGGTTCTCGCTGAAGGCCAAACGAGCATCCCCTTTGTGCTCAGCACGACTCCTCCCACCATCACGGACTTTGCCAAGTATTCGGACGGCCTCTTTGCTGGGATGGATGAGAAGGATGCCTTCCTAGTTCTTGTACAGCTCGCCATGCAGCAGTGGAATCAGGTTGCCGGCGCCAATATCCAGCTCAGCGTCGAGTTCTCGGACGAAGCTCGCCTGGATAGCGAAGATCGCGTGCATTCAATTGTTGTCGGCGACATGAGCCTTAGCTCTGCGGCTTATGCTAACCCTCACAATGAAGGCTCTGAGATCTATGACTGCGACATCGCCGTCTCCAAACGAGGCAGCACAGCTGCGTCTCTCGCCTACACCCTCACCCACGAACTCGGCCACTGTCTGGGCCTCGGTCACAACCACGCTGATTATAGCGCCATCATGGGCTATGCACGCAGTGACTATAGCCTCCACCTCGGCCTTGATGACGAGGCCGGTCTGATTTACCTCTATCCTAGGCCCGAGGCCTCTAAGGCCAAGGAACTGATTCACTGCGGCACCGTGGGGGGCTTAGGTACTTCCGCATCGGCGCAGTGGCTCCTCCTCTCAGCTCCTCTTGTCCCTCTTGGCTTAGGACGGCTGCGCCGAAGCTGGCTTAAGCGGCGAGAAAAAAACACAAATTGCTGATTAGGGCTTGTCGAAGCTTTGAAAACTGGATAGTGTCTACGGCTCGTGCCCTCGTGGTGGAATCGGTAGACACACAGGACTTAAAATCCTGCGCCGGTAACGGTGTACCAGTTCAAGTCTGGTCGGGGGCATACTTCTCTTCTCTCTGTGACACTTCGATATTGGCTTGTTAAATACTTTCTTACCCATCCATGAAAATACTATTCAACGTGCAGCTTCTTTTGCGCACAAACTCATTCTATGCACCTGTGTCTCGAACTTGCGCGCCCCACTCAAATAACCTACAATGTAAGGTATTCTGTCGCTTGGTGGTGCCTAGATGAAAATCGAGTGGGATCCTTTAAAAGCAGCGAAAAATATAAAAAAGCACGGGATCTCTTTCGAACTTGCCGCTACGGTTTTCGATGATCCGTTCGCTCTTTCGATTCCTGAGGATGGCTTGCATGATGAGGAGCGATGGATCACTCTTGGCTTGTCTGTAAATCAAGCGACCGTCGTCGTTATCCACACGGAAATTCGTGTTTATCGTGGTGTTGAGACTATTCGCATCATCAGCGCACGGAAAGCAACTCCCAAAGAAAGAAAGCAATATGAAAAAGGAATATGATTTTTCGAAGGCTGAGCGAGGTAAGTTTCATCGCCCCAAAAAGATACAAAGAACTCTTCGTATCGATGCAGATATTTTGCAGTTTTTCGAAACCATGGCGGAGGATGCGGGAATCCCCTATCAGACGCTGATCAACCTTACCTTGCGAAAATTTGCGAATGAAGATGGAGAAATTATACTTAAGGCTACGGGTTCCCCTAAGAAATCAAAGAGAGCTTAAATAAGGGAATGAGAACATGCAACCCTCACCCCAAATTTTTGCTACGAAGCGTAATTGAAAAAAACTGACCATCTTTTTCAAGAGCAGCATCGACTCCAGCAGACACTAGATTATTCTGAAGTGATACAAATAAAGCATCGGTGAAAGACTCCACTTCCCCCGTCCCCACTATCCCGAGAGTCTCCTTCATGACCAAGCTACTATGAAGCCCTTCCGAAAAGCTTATGACCAGCCGCTCCTCAAGCTTCAAGACCAGGGACAGAAAAAACTGTTCAAGAGCATTTTTAATAAGGAAAAAATCTGTCATTAGGCTGAAGTCATTGGGAAGCTGTTCTAGCCCAAACTCGATTCTTTGAAAGTCTTCAGCACCCAGCATACCCGCTAGCTGGGTCTTTAATATAGAAATAAAATAAGAGACTTTAACCTCTTGGATTTTTGCCCCATCTATACCGCTAACCGAACGCACTTCGGCAATAGAGTGGCTGATCCGAGAAACAGCTGAGTCGACTTCCGTGAGGCTAAGATCGACATCCGAAAAGAGGGACTGAAATCTCTGTTTTATCGATTTCACTTCGTAATCTTCTGAGTCCTCAGGCAATAGACTCTGAACGAGGGATTGAACATGGGAAGAACTTTGCTTCAGCAAGTCTCGATTCAAGACCAGTTGATTGAGGGGATTATTGATATAGTGAGCGAAGCTCGAAGCCTGTCGCTTGCGATGCTGGCTCTCTAGACCGAGAATCTCG
>CANGNB010000360.1 GCA_947454545.1 Oligoflexaceae bacterium | reverse complement strand
TTGCAAAATCGAACCTTGTGAGCGATAGCATCGATCGCATCAAACAAACCCTAGCCTCTGCTGTTCATGAGGATGTACTCAGCTTTGAGCTCAACGCAGACAATTTACCACGCGAGATATCGCGTAGCCATGGTGCGAAGACCCAATACTTGGCCCTCACATGGAACCCCGAATGTGATGCCGAAGGGCACGTTCATAGTATCCTGCTCACAGTCGAAGATGTCACCGATCGTCATGTCTTGGAAGAACAGGCTGAGAAGCAACGTAAAGACTTCGAGATTCTTCAGGAGCTGGTCCAGTGCGGGGCTGAAAAATTCGAGCTCTTCTCGCGCTCATCCGATCAACTTCTCACAGAAAACATGCGCCTGTTGCGCCTCGAAGCTCTCAGTGAGTCTGATCTTAAAATTATCTTTGTGAACACTCATACAGTCAAAGGTGGAGCGAGGACCTTAGGGCTTGCGAGTCTCGCGACGTCTTTGCATGATGCTGAGCATGAATTTTCGCGTATTTTACGTAAAGAAAGCGCTCTGAATCTTGAATATTTGAGAGAGCTCATGCAGCATTCCTGGCAGGCCTTTAATCGTTACATCACCTACAATCGTGATAAGCTGGGTCGAAAATCCCTTGGCAAAGAGGTGAATCTAGACCTCGACTTTATCAAAGAGCATTACCGTGCCTTAAAACATCTGGAACTGAACTCAGGAGCATCGACCATGCACCTGATGGAGCAGATCAGTGTGTTTAAGGATAGGATCGCTGAGTTTATTTACAAATCTGATACGCACATCATGGAATCGTGCTTGGATAATGTCGGGCGTTTAGCCAGAGATTTGGGCAAAATGGTTCCGCGTATTGAAATGCACACAGCGGACATTCCGGTCTTGGCAGAAGTCGAAATGGTCATCCGCAATGCTATGGTCCATATTATCCGTAATTCTATGGATCATGGGCTCGAATCCAGTGAAGAGCGAACCCTGAAGGGTAAAACGCCTGAGGGATTGCTGAGCATTCGGACAGAAAAGCTTGGGGATCTGATTCACATCACCATCAGCGATGATGGACGCGGCTTAGCCCTTAAGAAAATCAAAGCCAAAGGGGTTACTCTGGGCCTCATTTCAGAAAATGCTGACTCAGCGTCCGTGGCTGACCTTATTTTTCAGCCAGGACTGAGCACAGCTTCTGGGGTTTCTCAAATTTCAGGTCGTGGTGTTGGGATGGATGCGGTGCGGCGCTTTGTTGAAGAGGCCCATGGGAGCATCAGTATCGAGCTGAAAGGAGGGGAGGGAGATTATAGAGCCTTCGCTCTGCAGATCTACCTGCCCCTGCAGGATATTAATGTGTCACAGGTGGCAGCCTGAGAGGGACATGCCATCTCCCGAGCTAGGAGTTGATTTCTGGCTCGATCAGCTGGGCTAACTTAATCAAAGATTCTTGCCAACCGAGATAACACATTTCGGCCGGTATCAGGGCAGGCACATGCTCCTGCACTATGCTGACTTCAGTCCCTACGATCACCTCATTGAGTTGGACCGTCACCAAAATTTGCCCAGGTAGATTGGGGTCGTCAAAAACATTGGTATAGATCACTCGCTTCCCTGGGATCAGCTCCAGGTAGGTCCCACCAAAGCTGTGGCTTGCCTCATTGGTGAAATTGGTGAACGACATTTTAAAGCTTCCCCCCACGACAGGGTTCATCTCGTGAACCTGAGCTGTAAAACCAAAGGGAGGGAGCCACTGGGCGAGTGCGTGAGCATCGAGAAAGGCTCGATACACGCGGGCCGCTGGCGCCTTTAGAACCCGGTGAAGACGTATGGTGTGGCCTTGGGTGCTCATTTGTTTTCCTCAACTTGGGTGTTAAGATCTGGGCTTTCTTCCCTTATGGTAATATTTATTGGAAAGGATAGGAAAAGAACTTATCCACAAAACTGGGGATCGCGCGCACATGCCTCCGGAAGGAAGAACTGGAAGTTGCCGACTTCTTCCACGTTGTGGCGAAACCAGGCCCTTGCCTTGTGATCAGGCATCAGACGCTCGACCTGCCGTCTTGCAAATGGGGAGATTCCTGGCAGCATCGTGCCAATCCGCAACTGGGAGATATAATGGGTGCCGCCAAGGCCCTCTAGGAAGCGGTGCTCCAACCGTGCATACTCTACCCCTAGAATGTCTGCACGAAGCGTAATGCCCATTTCGTCTATGCGCTCGACGCACATCCTATTGTCAACCGCATAGTCTGGATTGGCCCCGAAGCATTCCTGTATGTGAATGATTGCCTTTGGCGAACATCCTGGGACGTCGCTCGACCTGCTTTTTGTAAAGTTTACGGCGATGTGGTCATTCGGGTGCCATACACGGTAGGCCGGATAATGATTACCATCTATTGTGAGTTGGCCCGCTAGGAGATGAGTGAACCAGTGGACAAGCATCGCGGGAGTTACACCCCGCAAAAGCTCGTGCTGAATGATCATCTGCTTGAAGCCGCCGGGCAAATTTTCTAAGCGTGTTTTGGCAGTGGATACATCCTTCATGTGCCAGGGCAGGGTGAGAGGCGGGAGCAGTTGCAACCTGGGCTGGCTCTTAAGACTCATGGAGAATAGTTCCTCGCTTATTGGGAGTGAACGTTCTTGCGTAAGCAGGAAAGGAAACCCACACACAGGACGATGTCGATGGAATAACATGATCACAAGAGAGTATAACCTGAGACAAACCTCAGTTTCCAAAGCTTAATCTCTTCTCTTTCGTCTCATCAGCACGACTCGCCCTGACCTTGGATCCCATCATTCGGTGGATATTCTTTTTGTTACAATGACTTGCAGGATTTCAAAAAGTCACAACTGAGAAAATCCGAAGACGGATTGTCGTCAGGGAAGTCGGCACGGTGTTGATGAATCCCTAAGCTCAGGCGCCTCAGGTCCGTCGCTCGATGTTTAGAGATTGCGATGGGATCATCAAGAGCGAGAGAATCACGATGTCTGACAAAGTCAGTAACGAGATTGGTAAAGGTTTGCAGTGGCTACGTAAGAGTCTCGCTTATACCCAATATGAGTTAGCTGCCCTTGCTCAGCTCGATTATAGACATTATCAAAACATAGAAACGGGGCGGGTTGAAGTCAGAGTAGAGACGTTGAAACGAATCTGTGATGCCTTTGGTTTCGAATTGAGTGCCTTTTTCCATCTGGTTGATCGTAAACCTTGGTTGAATGAGAAGCCTGGAAAGATGAGTGGCAATGGCGAGCTTTACGTCTTTAGAATCGAACACCAAAATTCCAATTTCCGTATGTTTAAAGAAGTAAGGGAGATACTCCTTGAGTGGGGTAGAGATCTGGTTGATGGCAATAAATCCTCTCTGGCTAGCAGCTCGTTTCCTTGCGTCGAACTCGATCGGCGAGGACAGTGTGTCTGGAAAAATCATGCGAGCAACATGATGAGCGGTTTGGAAATTGGTCAAGCTATAACCAGTATGTTTGCTGCGGACTCTGGATTTGAAAATTTCGCAAAGAACCTTGATAAATTTTTC
>CANGNB010000359.1 GCA_947454545.1 Oligoflexaceae bacterium | reverse complement strand
CGTACCTTTGCTGAGACACGAAGAAAATCACCCTGGTCATGTTGGACGTATTTGGATACCGGTATAATCAATTTGATCTGGTCGCCGAGCTGAAAAAGGACGTCCCGCTCTGCGAGGATCAGGGCGCCATGAAGGCTTAAATCAATGATATCACCATGTAACATTTCATCACGATTCAGATGATAGAAGGTCATAGGGAGTTTGACCGAATAGCGTCGTGAGCGTCTTTGGTTTTTGTTTTCAATACCATATTTGATACGGGCTAATATGCTCGAGCGTTCGACACTAGAATATTCGATGTATTCGTCGCCTTCGTGATAGGCGAGAAGCTCTTTGTGATAGAGAGCCACAAGTGCTTCAGCGTGCTTTGTTAAAAAAAGAACTGGGATGAGTTCATTTCGTCGCTTTTCTTTAAGGGCTCGAATAAGTTGCATAACTGTCATGGGGTCACAGAACTCATCCGATATAATAAGAAGCGAAATATTGCGTCCAAACTGTCGCGTGAGATCATCAGGCGTTCTAGGATTTGAAACGGAAAGTGCACTGTGATTTTTGCGAACGTAAGAGTCCATAACGTAGGAGATGTCTTTGTCGAAGCGGTCTCCCAATGCAAAAATAACATAGTTTTTGCGTTTTTTTCGTGGACCTGAAAGGTAGGCCTCTATTTTTGTCGCAGCTTTGGCTGGGTTCTCTTGGCTTTTTTTGTTGGTATCATTACTTGATTCAGTCTTCTTTTTGGTTTCAGTTGCTTCAGCCATACGGTCCTCAAGATATCGAGATAAAATCGAGTTTAAAAAGTTTTTGGTAAGTCTGGTTTGGACTCGCGTTGGGCCGTCTCAGGTCCATCTTGCAAGAGAGTTTGGGTCTGTTTGTAGAAAGTTTCAGCCTTTTTAAGGAGTGCATAGTTACGATCGGCGGGAGTTGCAAGTGTTGTGTTTTCAATATAGCTCTTCCAAGCTGCATGTGCTGATTTCAGGAAGTCTGGCTTTTGCGTCATGGCCCAGCTTCTCTGAAGACTTATAGCTCGATAATAATAGAGAGAGTGTACGGCTTGAGTGTATTGATCTTGAGGTACAAATCTGAGCTGCGACTCAGCGTTATTAAAGATTTCTACGGCCTTCTGCCAATAGGTTAGCGCCGATTCCGGATCTGTTTGATGTAGCTTTTCTCCTGCGTAGTAGAGAGCTACACCCTCGTTGATATGTGTGCCAATAAAGCGTTTGTCTGTGAAGTTAGAAATTTCGGCTCGAGATGTGACTCGATGAAAGGCAGCAGCAGCTTTGATCGGGTCTTGGGATCGATTGAGGTAGATTTCGCCGAGTTCATGATAGGCGAGAAGAGCGTCGGGGCTAGAAGGTGACACAGAGTTGAGAACTTCGATAGCATCTTGAAGGCGACCTTGCTCTATAAGTTGACGAGCCTCACGTCGAGGGTCTTTTTCGAGCTTTATAGCTCGTTCGCCAGTGAGGTCTAGGCCATCCTCGTCGAAGCTGATGGTGCGCGAATAGGTTCGGTAGTTTTCGAGTTGAATCTCCAGAGGAACATCAGCCGTCAAGGGTTCGCTGGTTTGATAGAGTGGGGTGCGACCTAAAAGACGACCGTTGAGTTTCACCAGGGCCTGTTCGGGGAACGACTCTATGCGAACTGTGAGGACATCGCGTTGGAGAAAGAGATTGATCTTCGCATTGCTGTCAGGAAGGTGTTCCTCAGTCAGGGAGCGATAGCCTGGCTTTGTCACAGAAATAAAGCCGCGTCGGGACAGGATTTCATTGGATATTCTAGCATTTCCGTTTTTGTCGGTAGCAGCGATCCAGCGATCGTTAAAGTAAATATTGGCCTGGGAGAGAGGGTGTTTGTCGAGTTTGTCCTTCGCTTCGACAGTGATGTCAGACTCGCGCCGAATGGTTTGACGCTGGATTTTCACAATATTACCAACCTCAGCTACAGCCTTAGGTTTGAGTTCATCGATTCGAATCTTTGAGCTTTGATCATTGGATTCGGTCACGATGCCTTTGCCGATCTCGCTCCAGATCTTCTGTTGGCCATTCGATTCGAGTACATTGCCATAGATTTTCATTGCTTCGCCGACGAGCAGAGCGTGACCTTTCTGGGAGCTGAGATTGATTCGAAAGCCGTCTTTTATCCCTTCGGTTAGAGAACCTTCAAAGGGGATTTTTGAAGCTAGTTCTTCGGCCAAGCGTTTAAAGACTGGGCGAAGGAGGCGATCGTCTGGTTTAGGAGGGAGAGAAGACTTGGCTGCTGCTACGACTGTGCCCTGCGAATCGATGAGGCTCAGTTCGAGTGTCGGCTGTGGGGCGTCGCTTAGGAAGGGGCGAAGAGCATATTCACACTCATGAATCAGATCCGTTTGCTGCCAGCCTGTTTTGGCTAGAGATCGGGGAGACAAGTCGAGTTTGCTCATAAGAGGGCCGACTCGTTCCATGTCAGTTTCTTCGAAGGGGTGTTGATTCAGGATCTGTTCGCGGACTCCACGTATGACTTTTTCTTCCCAGAGGAGCTGATTCGGTCCGATCTGAACACCCGATTGGGCGACTGGGAGCATAAAAATGCGCGGATTAGCGGCGGCATTCTGCTGGTAGTTTTGGACTAAAGTCAGGGGAGCAGTGCTCGTAAGCTTTGCGGTCATTTCATTTGGAATGTGTGTTGTGCTCACCAATTTTAGGGTGGCTTCACTGCTAAGACCGTAGGGTATTGCCTGAGTGTAAAAGCCGAAACTGTCGGTTAAGCCAAGTTGTTTATCGCCGAGGTAGATGCGAATACCCTTGAGCCCAGTAAGACTTTGGTACCGTCTTTGCAGTGCAAAAATATCAAGACTATTGCCTCGGGTGAGGTCAAATCGAAAGCGATCGCCCTGTGCTAGAGCAACGGTTTGAGTCTGAGTCAGATAATTCGGGGCGCGAATCATGACAACTATAGAATCGCCTGGAAAATCGTGGGGGATACTGAGAGTGCAGCGTCCCCGTGCATTGCTAGTACATGCTTCTATCCACTGAAAGCGTTCGGGATCGCCATAGAGGATACTTGCGTGAGGGAGGGCCTGGCTGTTTGATTCGACATAAAAGGTTAGAAGCCTAGAGTTGTTTTGGTCTACCTGCGGGATGTCTAAAGCCTGGCTGCTCGATGATGGAGTGAGCTGGTTACCTTGGTTGCTTTCTGGTTCATTCTCGCCCGTCGTCGGAGGGAGGCTGAATGTGCTCTCGGTATTGATCGTTTCGGTGGCGGCCTTTATTTTCTGATCTTCCTCCGTATGTGATTCAGGAGAAGACGGTGGTCCTGGTATGGATAGAGCTTGATTAGAGGCTTTGGGCACAGCGAAAAGGGTGGCGCGAAGCTGAAAGCTGTTGTTTTCGCCACGTTTAACGGAAATGTTTTCAAAGTAGGGGGCATAAAATAAGTTATCACTTTGTTTGGTCACTTCAACAAGGAGAGTCTCATTCACAGGTAATTCGGCATGGATAGTCGCGATTCCTTCCGCGTTTGTTTGACCATAGCTCTGCTTTTGAATGCTCACTTGGGCACCAGGAATGGGCTCGCCTGCGGCATTAACCACCTGGACTT
>CANGNB010000358.1 GCA_947454545.1 Oligoflexaceae bacterium | reverse complement strand
TGTCGTCCTGGCCACGGGGGAGAAGGAGTCGATATCTTCCGATGCTCTTGCGAACTCTGAGTCAGATAAGTCCTTTTTTATAAAAGGCGCCCTGAGTCCCCTTGGTCTTACTGCGGGTATGGGTATTGTGAATGCAAGCGGAGATGGTTGGACTTTGGAGGCAGCGGCGGACAGCTATGTCGTGGGAGGATTTGGGAGCATCACGATCGGTCCTCGCTGGTTTTTGACTCGTAGTTTTTATGTGCGAACAGGGGCAGGCTACGGCATGGAAGATGTGAGTCCACATGTGGTCTACTCCGGTCCTGGTGTGCTCTTGAGCTGTGGGAATGAGTGGGATTGGGGCCGCTTCGTTATAGGTGGGGACTGGATTGGTCTTGGGTATGGAGCCTTAAAACCTGACGATACGGAACACTCAGTCAAACACCGGTTTTTTCATGGACCAAAGTTTGTGTTGGGCTACCGCTTTTGATCGATTGATTTTGAGGCCATAGGCAGAAACAATTTTTCGACCAGTGTTCTCTAATTCCTAACCGCTGGACTATTACCTCGATGGAAAAG
Organism: Oligoflexaceae bacterium; assembly: GCA_947454545.1. Taxonomy (GTDB): domain Bacteria; phylum Bdellovibrionota_B; class Oligoflexia; order Oligoflexales; family Oligoflexaceae; genus Oligoflexus. The sequence goes on along the minus strand of CANGNB010000358.1, from coordinate 3,031 downwards.
TTAATCGCGAGTGGGATCCTTTGCGATCCCGCCTTTTTAGTCTGAATAGCCCACCCGACAAGAATTATCAGCTCACTAGCTAAAATCCAGTCATAACAATTTGATAATCGCTTTCGTTAAGCTTAAGTGTAGAAACGAAAATGCTCCTCCGATAGCTCCTGTGTGAGTCAATCAAGGGAGTCCTTACGTGGCACTTTTGATGCATCGATGGATCCTCGCACTCCTCTTAAGCGCCCTTTGGACGATTGACTGTCGGGCTTTTTCGGCCGAGATTTCGTCCCTACCAGGAGGGCATTTACAGCTTGGGGGTCAACTTCTTACCTTTGAGGACAGTTCCAGCCTTTTGACCTACGAGCAGGTTCGGGACTTGCCCGATTCAGCCTTTATGCCCCCTCAAGGAAAAGTGCCAAATTTTGGCTTTTCCAATGCAGTCTACTGGGCAAGGGTCGAGCTGAGTTCGTCGCGTGACACAAAGGTGCCGGTGATTTTGGAGTACGGCTACACTTCGGCCGACCTTGTAGATTTCTATCTGAGCTCCCCAAGTGGCAAGTTAGAGGTCCTTAAGACCGGAGACACGCGCCCATCGAGCAGCTATCCCATCATCTATCGCATGCCTGCTTGGCCCGTAGACCTCGAGCCTGGTCGTTCCGTTTTGCATGTCAGAATACAATCTCAAGGGAGCATTCAATTTCCTTTGCAAATTTATGAGCCCCGGAGCTTCGAATTCAAGCGAGCAGGTGAATCAGCGTTCTTGGGAGCCATGTATGGGATCATCGCGGGGCTTCTCTTTTATAATTTCGGACTTTTTATCTTTTCTCGCAGTCCGCTGGTTCTTATCTACTGTGCCTTTAGCGCGTCTGGATTGATTTCTAAGCCTTTGCTTCATGGATTCACGAACACATTATTTTATGGATATGACTTGAGCTGGTGGAACAATACAGCTCTGATGATGAGCTCCATTTTTGTCTCAAGCTTTGGCACAGTTTTCACCTATATTTTCCTGGATGTTAAAAAAACCAACCGCTGGCTCATCGGTAGCTTTGGAGCTTGCCTTGCCTTTAACGTGATTCGTGTTGGTGTGACCCTCGTTTCCTATAATCTTGCTGTGAAGTTCATGGTCATTTCCGTCGTCTTAAATATGCCCCTGATACTCTGGGCAGCACTTTGGCAAATCTACCATGGACATAAGCTCGCTAAACTTTTTCTCTTAGCATGGGCCAGCCTGCTTTTTGGAGGCGTCCTACATTCTTTGACTCTAGCGGGATACGTCCCCAATATGCTGCTCACAGAATTTGGCTGGACCGTGGGAATTGTCGCTGAAAATGTGCTGCTCTCTTTGGCACTCAGTTTTAAGCTGCGAAACGAACTCAGTCAAGCCTTGCGCGAAAACAAAAAAATCAATCAACAGCTGATAAAAAAATCAGTCTCGGACTCATTTTTTTCACAATATATCCCACGAGCTGCGCACACCTTTGAACGGAATCCTGGGATTTCTCGGTCTCGTTCGAGAAGGTCGCTACGGAACGATTTCGGAAGCGGCTGCGCACCAAATTGATAAATCACTTCGGCTTGCTGAATCGCTCAAGAATCAGATTAACACGATCCTTGATTTGGCCAAATCGCAGCGGGGCGAGCTCGGCATGCACCGACAGGTTGTATCGGTTGCTTCCCTTATAGAAGAGGCGCGCAATCTCGCTGAAGGTCTGGCCCTCAAGTATCGTGACACGACTTTTGAAGTGCAGATGCGTCCCAGCCAAGGCGATGTTCTATTTGTTTCGGACAGTGATCACCTGCAGACTATTTTGCGCAACCTGCTCGGCAACGCTTTTAAATTTGCTGATCCGTCTCGTCCCAATAGCGTCGTGCTGCATTGTGAACAGCGTCCTGAAGGACTCTACCTCGAAGTCAAAGATCAGGGTATAGGTATTCCTGAAGCGTTTCAGGCGAGTATTTTCGATCAGTTCGCTCAGGTCCAGAGCGACGCTCGTCGAGCCTAAGAAGGCACGGGTCTGGGGCTGGCCATGGTTCGAGATCTGGTTCACCTGCTTGGGGGAAGAATCACACTGATTTCTAAACTTGGGGAAGGATCACTGTTTAAAGTCTTCATTCCTTCTCAAACGGACACCGATCCTGCTATCCTTACGGTCGCGCATCCGGCCTTGCCCATGACTGTCAACGACAGCGCGCCAGCCACTTCAGTGCCAAGCTCTCTTAAGACCCAGCCCGCGCCCTTGCAAGGAGACTTTAAAATCTTGGTGATCGATGATATCGAAACCAACTGTGAGCTTGTGATGGATATGCTTGCTCAGTCGGGAGCCATGCTCAGCTATGCACTGAGTGGTCATCAAGCTATTCTGCAAATGAAGCAACATCGTCCCGATCTCGTGTTGCTTGACATGATGATGCCCCATATGTCGGGCGAAGATGTCCTCAACACCATGCGTTCGGATCCTGATCTTGCCGAGATACCTGTGATTTTGCTTACAGCTCGCGCTAGCGCCGAAGATCGGCTGCTTGGCCTCGGGCTCGGAGCTGATGATTTTTTGCCTAAGCCTATAGTCGCACAAGAGCTCAGGCTGCGTGTGCATAATTTGCTGACGCGGCATCAGCTGCTGAAGCAGGTTTCTCGCCTGGAAAGTCAAGAAAAGCTGGCACAAATGGGAGAACTTTTCGGGGATCTGAGTCATGAAATCAAAAATATTTTGCATGGGACTCTGGCTGTAAGAGATCTCAAAACCGACGATGCTCTCCTGAGCTTCGCCGTGGTCAATATCGATGAGGCCCTTCGAGTTCCCCTTGCTGAGGCAAGTCTGAGTGCCAAAGGCAGCCTGGAACATCTGCAGGCGATTCAAAAGCTCGATATTCCATCGCATCTTGAGCAGCAGATGGAACGGAGAATGATTCGAATGCAGTTAGCGAATCTGCCCTTGACTCAAGAACACCTGCAAGATGTGTGGGAAAGCCTGCAACGTTTGAGTCCGGAAGAAATTGTCTACTTTGAGATGCAGCTCCGCCTGCTGATACAGCATCA
>CANGNB010000357.1 GCA_947454545.1 Oligoflexaceae bacterium | reverse complement strand
TCAACAGCAGTGGGTGCTTGCCTCGCTCTCACACCTCGCTCGCAGAAATGGCTGCAATCGCATGCCTCCAGTATCGACTTTGTGTTGGGGCTCATGCTGTCGGCAGCGGCGTTTTCTCTGGTCGGACCAGTAGCCTTGAAAGCCCTCTACCATTGGGAAAAGTTGGAGATCATTGTCTTTGGCCTCTATGCAGGCATTTTTTTGGTGACGCTTCTGCGTAGGTTGATTCAGCAACGCATGCACTTTTCGAGTCAAGCGCAAGCGAATCAGCTGCTCTTAGCGATCGTCTTAATGGTTCACAATATCCCTGAAGGGATGGCGAGCGGCGTCAGTCTCATCGGACTCTCCAAAGAATCAGCCTTGTCACTGCTCGGAGCCATTGCTCTTCAGAATATCCCTGAGGGATTGCTGATGGTCGTGAGCCTTCGTTCTCTCGGAATGCCGCTTGGCTATGCATTCTTAGGGGGAATTGGCTCGGGCGTTGTGGAATTTTTGGGCTCATTCGCAGCAGGATTGGCCATTGATACGACGCAGGAGTATGTCCCAGCGGTTTTGGCAATGGCGGGAGGTGCTATGTTTACGTCAGCCTTGGTCGAATTGTTTGAATCGGGGAGTCTCAGGGAACGTCTCTGGAACATGCGCTTTGCAGCAGGAATACTGAGTGTCCCTTTGCTCAATCAGCTGATTTTTTGAAGCTTTTCCTCTTTGCGATTGACGGTCCAAGGGAGCTTCGCTAAACATAGCTTCAGAAGCGAATGCATCCCTTTTTTCCAATCTTCACCGGAAGCCCTTGGTCGCTGATGATAAAATCCCGGCATATCTACTGCGAGAGCTTTCTCCTCTTTGTCTTGCTTTTTGTGACACAGAGGCTGGTCACATTTCAAGATCTGCGTCCTGCAGATCTCGTCAACACGAAGGCGATGCTTAAGGTATTCTTTGTCGGATTTTTAAGTGATCTGTGGATTGCACAACTCTTGGCGCTCTTGCTTGCTCTTTGCACCCATATTTTGCTTCGTTTGCAGCGAGGATCTTGGATCCGTCCGCTTCAGGCTTTGGTATTCTCTAGCAGCGTCATTGGTCTCGCCGGGCACCAGGCCTATGTTCGTTTTTTTAAATTTTCACTGATTCCTTTTCACGTTCTCTATCTCGGTGATAGTTCGTTTTTACTTGCCAATGGTCGCAGTATCTTGGGAGGGCCACTGTTAGCGCATGGTCTGGCCTTGAGCTTAGGATACTTGCTCCTGCGTTGGTTCTTCCGCCTTGAACAGCGTTCATCCCGTCAGCTATGGCTAGCAAGCACGGCCCTTTTTTTCGGGACAATGCTCGCTCATAATCGCAATATAGAATGGCGTGTGCAGTGGTTTGTGCCTGATAGTCTTCAAACTCATTTTTTAGAGCGTCTTTTTAAGCTCTATGGAGATAAGACGACCGTTGCACCTTTGTCCCCGGGAGAACGAGAAAGTTTTGAGACCCAGTTTTCCCAGCGTCTCGACTTTGAGGATGCTCAACTGCATCCCATCGCGCCTTTTATCAAAAAAGCTTGGCAGGAGGCTCTCACTCAAAAGCAAAAGCCTATCTTTATCGTCCTCCTCATGGAGTCCATGCGTCCGTCAGAGTCTGGCTACTTCGCTCAAGCAGCACAGCATCGAGATCTCAAAGGCAGTCTTACCCCAGGGCTCGATCAGCTTGCAGAGCACTCCGTTGTGTTTCGTCAGGCCTATTCCACTGGATCTGTGACCCGAGGTGGGCAAGAGGCTGTTTTTTGTGGTTCCTTGAGCAGTCGTGACACTTCCATGATGCGAGGGGAAGCTGTTCATGCATTCCCTTGTATACCCGACCACATAGCTCAGAGTGAGCATGGGCCATGGCGAGGAGAGAGTTTTTGGTATCACGGCGGCCACCCTGGTTTCGATAATCAGCTCTCTTTTTGGAAGAGTCGACATGTTTTCGATACGCTGACTATGGATGACTTTGGCTCTGAAGTACCGCGAACGGATTGGGGAATTGGCGATATCAGTTTTCTTTCACGCGTGAGCAGTCGACTCAAATCCTACAGAGAACAGAGCTCTGCTGATTTCCTTGTTGGGATGGTGTTGAGCGTCTCCCATCATATACCTTGGGGCTTACCAGCTGATAGTCATGACTCTCTTGGTCTAGCGGTGGATCCAGGGCAGCATCCCAGCTATCGCACAGCGGCCTACGCGGACCATGCGTTTTCAAATTTTCTCAGTGAGTTAAAGACGAGCGGTCTTTGGGATCGCTCTCTGCTTATTTTGGTCAGCGATCATGGCAATTCCTTGCCTCCCTATCATGATCTTTATGGAAAAGACCCTTTTGCCGATCTTAGACTTCAATCCCACGTCCAGCTGGTGATGACAGGTGGAATCATAGATCGAAGCCTAGAGCAGCAAAAGTTTCAAAAGCTCTGGGTTGATACAGCTGTCAGTCAGGCGGATGTTCCGGCTTTCTTTGCTTATCTGAATGACTGGCAGAATTTTTCTGGGGTAGGGGAAAACCCTTTTGTTCGGATGCGCAATAGGCCTGTGCTGTCTCAGTTAGAAGGGGCACTCTTTGCCCCTCAAGTGCCCGATCGCTTTGGACCCCAAGATTTTATGAAAGCGGGAGAGGGGCCTTATCTCTCGGATCGTGCTAAGGCATTACTGTTTTACCGCGCTTATCTAGAGTCGATTCACGATGTGAAGCCCGCTTCTCAATAAATTGCAGACTTTCAGAGAAAAGGGTTCGAGCGATAAAAGCAGGTGTGTGGGGTCCTCCGCGAAGTATCCAGAAGCCGAGAGCATGCTTGTCTTGGCAGCTAGTAAATTCAAAGGTATCTGTATCAGCTTGGGTATCCGTAGTATTAGGGCTCTGCATGAGCTTGATGGCAAGAGGGGCGGAGACTTCGTCATGGCAGCTGTAAAGTTTTTGCCAAAATTGAAGAGAGGCACGAGGAGCGGGAAAGCTCTGGCCATCGCCATAGGGAACAGTATCGTCAGCGTCGCCATGAATCTGAAGGATATTGAGAGGGACAGGAAAGTTGCAAAGATTCGTATCTTTGAAGTTCGCTCCAGCTATCGAAATGATTCCAGAAACTAGTCCCTGAGCTTCGCAGGCAAGACGATAGGCCATGAATCCCCCGTTGCTATGCCCCATGACATAGATCCGCTGGGGATCGATAGCAAAGCGCGCTTGCGCCTCGCGGATGAGACCTAAAAGATAACCGAGATCATCGATTCCAGAGTTCTCGAAATCACAGCATTCGGGTGTTGCATTCCAAAACTGCTGTCCCTTCGAATTTTTACTTCCATCAGGGACTATGCTCAGAAAACCCAAAGCAGAGAGCTCATCGCGAACATGCAAATAGCGCTCGTAAGCAGCCGAAGAGCCGGTAAAGCCATGAAGGAAGAGGACGAGCGGGTAGGTACCCTGTGCTGGATAATCTTTGGGAGTTTGCAGAAAAGTCGGACGATCGCCACCCATGGGGAAGACTTCTGCTTGGCAATAAGCTGAGGGCAAAATCAGTATCAGAAGACATAAAACGCGTAAATAGCAGCGATTCATAAGACCTCCTGAAGAGTCTGGGCTGCTTAAACAGT
>CANGNB010000356.1 GCA_947454545.1 Oligoflexaceae bacterium | reverse complement strand
TTTTGTCGATGGTAGAGGGCCGTGAGGATACCAAAGAGAGCATGATAGGTGCCAGCCATGTCACAGACAGGGGCCCCATGGAGGGTCGGACCTTCTTTGCGGGATCCTGTCATCACCGCTAGACCACTCAGGGCAGCGTAGTTGATATCATGGCCAGCTCGGGTCGCCATCGGACCGGTCTGGCCATAGCCCGTGAGTGAGCAGTAGATCAGACCCGGATGCAGTGCTTTGAGACTCTGGTAATCGAGTCCAAATTTCTGCATCACACCAGGACGAAACTGTTCGATGAGAATGTCATAGTCAGAGATGTTTTGTTTGATCTGCTTCAGCTGCTCGGGATCCTTGAGATCAAGCGCAAGCGATTGCTTGGAACGATTGAGGAAGGCATGAGTGGTGCTGACGCCCTTAGCAAAGGGAGGCATGCTGCGGCTTAAATCTTCACGATCAGGTGATTCGACTCGAATAACCTCAGCGCCCCAATCCGCGAGATAAAGGGTAGCGAGAGGGCCAGGTAAGAGACTGGTGAAGTCGAGTACTTTAAGTCCGGCGAAGGGTTGCATGCCTATCCTCTTGGTGTGCAAGCAGGGCCGAGTAAGCGGCCCTGCGATGGGAACATCTTTCTCCTAGAGCTGCATCGAGCGCGCGATAATCGTCTTCATGATCTCGTTGGTTCCCGCATAGATGCGGCCAATACGAGCATTGAGGAACATCTTGCTGATGGGATACTCCTTCATGTAGCCATAGCCACCGTGGAGCTGCAGGCAGTCGTCGATGACCTTGCAGAGCAGATCGGTGGTCCAGTATTTGGCGGCACTTGCCTGTTCGGTCGTCAGGCGACCCTGATTTTTATCTTCGATCATGCGATCGACATAGACCTGAGCGATATCGGTTTCCGTAGCCAATTCTGCAAGTTTGAACTGAGTGTTTTGAAAGGCGCTCACCGGCTTACCAAAAACATTACGTTCTTTGGTGTATTTGATCGTTTGATCGATGGCAGCACGACAGCCCGCGACGGCGCCAACGGCGAGCGAGAGGCGTTCGGTGGCAAGCTGCTGCATCAGGTACTTAAAGCCTTTGGTCGGATCGCCGAGGACGTTGGCTTTTTTCACTTTGACATTTTCAAAGTAAAGTTCGGCAGTATCCTGGGAGAGGAGACCAATTTTCTTTAGAGGCTGACCACGCTGCAGTCCCATATCATCGCGCTCAACGATGAAAATTCCCATCTGATGTGGATTTGCGGGATTAGTTTTAGCTGCGACCAAGATGATGTCCGAGACGATGCCGTTCGAGATGAAGGTCTTTTGGCCGTTGAGCACCCAGTGATCGCCACGATCTTCAGCTGTGGTTTTCATGCCGGCGAGATCACTGCCAGCCCCTGGTTCGGTCATAGCTATAGCCAGGATGGCATCACCGCTGACGATACGAGGAACGATGCGTTTTTTTTGCTCTTCGTTGCCGTAGGTGAGGATATAGGGAGCCGTGATCGTATTATGGAGTCCGAGCATGAGGCCATACTCATTGAAGTAGCTGAGCTCTTCGAGCATGATGGCTTCGTAGCTAAAGTCTTCGATGCCAAGGCCGCCGAATTCCGTAGGAGCCTGGGGAACAAGAAAGCCTTGCTCACCACATTTTTGGTAGATTTCACGGGGAATAATTCCCTTGGCTTCCCACTCTTCCTGGAAGGGCAGCACTTCCTTGTGGAGGAATTTGCGAAAGCTCTCGCGAAACATTTCGTGTTCACTGTTGTAGATCAAACGCTTGGTAAACATAAGAACTCCCTATTGTGGCACTGAGTTTCAGACAAAGGCTTCGTTACGTTCAGCTTTTTCAAGGAGCAACTTAGGAGGGGCAAAGCGGTCCCCATATTTTTTCGCGAGTTCGGTCGCACGTTCGGCAAAGGCTCGTACGCCATAGCCATTGATAAACTGCAAGGTTCCGCCCGTCCAAGGAGCAAAGCCAAAACCGAAGATTGAGCCGATGTTGGCATCAGCTGTGGACATCAGCACCTTCTCTTCGAAAATGCGCACCGTCTCGAGCGCTTGAATAAAGAGCAGACGATCTTTCAGATCTTGAAAGGGCAGCTCGTCGCCTTTATAAAGCTTGCTGAGCTCGGGCCAAAGATATTTTTTGCCATCCGCGGGATACTCATAGAACCCTGCACCCGCCGCCTTGCCTTTGCGACCGAATTCATTGAGCAGGCGTTCGATCACAGGAAAAGCTGGATGATCGGGAATGGTTTTGCCTTCTTTGGCAAGATCGGCGATGGTCGCTTTGCGCACGAGATCGCAGAGAGTCAGACTCACTTCATCGGTCACCGCAAGAGGACCGACCGGCATGCCTGCAAGCAGAGCTGCCCGTTCGATAGCTGCGGGAGCTTGACCTTCGGCAAGCATGGCGATGCCCTCTTGGGTGAAGCAGCCGAAGACTCTGGATGTGTAGAAACCTCGGCTATCATTCACCACGATGGGAAGCTTATCGATCTGGCGAACGAAGTCAAAGCTCTTTGCCAAGGTTTCTGCGGACGTTTCTGTGCCAACAATAATCTCGACGAGCTGCATCTTATCGACAGGTGAAAAGAAGTGAAGGCCGATAAATTGATCCCGTTTGGGTGCGGCCTGAGCAAGACTTGTGATAGGCAGAGTCGAGGTGTTCGAAGCCATGATTGCGTGTGCGCCCAGCTGGGCACAGGTCTTTTCGGTGACCTCTTTTTTAATCTTACGATCTTCAAAGACAGCTTCGATCACTAGCTCGCACTCAGCCAGGGGCTCATACTGATCGACAGGCTGAATTCTTTGCAAGATAGCAGCGCGCTCAGCTTCGGACATCTGCCCTTTGCTCACTCGGCCTTCTAAGAGTTTGGCGGTCGAGGCCTTGCCCTTTTCTGCTGCGGCCAGGCTCACATCTTTGAGAAAGACGTGGATCCCTGCTTTGGCTGCGGCGTAAGCGATACCCGCCCCCATCATGCCGGCGCCAAGCACGCCGATCGTCTGAAACTTATGTCGTGGAAAATCTTTGGGACGACTCTCGCCGCCTTTGATGGCATTGAGCTGAAACCAAAAGGTGTTGATCATATTCTTGGCGACTTGGCCTGTGGCCAGCTCGGTAAAATAGCGGCTTTCGATGCGCAAAGCCGTATTCACATCAACCTGTAAGGATTCGACGGCCGTTTTGAGGATAGCTTCGGGAGCCGGAAAGCAGCCCTTCGTCTTTTCCATCAGCATAGCGGGCACTATCGGAAGCATCTCGCCAAGCTTGGGTTGTTTCGGTGTTCCCCCTGGAATTTTGTAAGAGGGATCATCAAAGATCTGTTTGGACTGCGGATGAGCTTTGATGAAAGCGTGTGCTTTTTGCAGAAGTTCATCGGGATTGCTGGCGAGACCATGCACCAGGCCTAGTTTGAACGCCGCTTCAGGAGTTAACTGCTTGCCTTCGAGCAGCAGGGGCATAGCCTGTTCGAGACCCAAGAGTCGCACCATGCGAACGATGCCACCCCCACCCGGGAGCAGGCCTAGGCTCACCTCGGGCAGGCCAATGCGAACTTTGGCGTCGTTTAAGAGCAGGCGATGATGGCACGCGAGAGCTATTTCCCAGCCACCA
>CANGNB010000355.1 GCA_947454545.1 Oligoflexaceae bacterium | reverse complement strand
CATCGTTCAGGGAAAGCTGTGGGGCATAGATAGAGTACAGAGGCTTTGGCTTAACTAAAAGAGCGGCTGTTTGCCGAAGAATGCGTTCTCCGAGATCCCTAAGGACAGAGCTGAGATCTTGATGTTTATCAAAGTCAGAAGCTTTAGACAGTCGTCGAAACTGTTGCTGATAGGCCTGCAAAATCTCAAGAAATTGATCGACACTGTTCCGAAAGGTATCCGATTTTTGCTCGACCATTGCTTCCATTTCAGACTCGAGAGCATGGAGGCAAACAGCTAATTCCTGAAGACCTAAGCTGCGAGCCACACCCTTGTGAGTATGCAAATCGCGACGCACCTGTTCCCGAGAGAGTGGTCTAGAATCGGCTTGCAGCACTTTGAGAGCCGTCAGTTCATCAAAAAAGCGTTGCAGATGCTGAGGAGACTGATCGAGCAGCTCAGCAATCATAGCCAAATCACGCTGTCTTTGTTTAGCCTCTGTCTGCCAAGCTTTAAGGGAGGTCACATCACGCACGCAGATCAGTATTTTCTCGATGCTGGCCTGCTGGTTGAGGATCGGTGACCAGTCCAGCTCCAATAGCTTGAGCCCATCGGAGTGAGGATAATGGATTTCGCGCGGAAGATGGTCCTCATTGAGACTAAAGGCAAGCGCATCTTCCTGCATCATCGCTTGAAGGCAAGCCCGAACCTGTTGCCTACGATCGGTCGAAAGATTTTTGGCTGAGCTAATCAAAAGCCCCATCAGGGACTGCCCCGAGAGCTTCGATAGGCCGAGGATCGTTTCAAGATAGGGCGCATAGTCCTCGTCAATCAGTAGCTCGCGCGTCCTAACCGTGAAAACCCCTTGTTCCAAATGGGTCAGAATAGATTGAAGATCGCGCGTCCGTTCATAAACACGCTGCTCCATATCTTCATAAAGGCGGGCGTTTTCTATCGAAACCGCTGCTTGGGAAGCAATGATCTCCACAAGTTGAGCACGATCTGCGGAAAACGCTCCTCGCGTCATACTATTTTCGAGATAGAGAACACCCTTCAATTCTCCCTGCCGCAGCATAGGGACACAAAGGAGGCTCGATGGCTGCTGCTTTCGCATGTAGGCATCATCTCGAATTTCGCCCATAGCTTTGGGATCTTGCAGTAAGAGCACCCTCCGACTGCGCAACACCCTTCGGATCACACTTAAGGGAAGAGAGCTTTGGCTGTCAAGAAAGGAGGGCTCAAGGTCGACTGATTCATGATCGGTATCGCGAAAGAGCACCTGCTGCAAGCGATCCTTGCCATCAGGCCCTAACAAGAGAGCCACACGCGTAGCCCCGGCATATTCTATGAGGGCTTCACTCAGTTTTTTAAGGAGGTTTTCGAGCCTCACTTCCCCCGTCAGGGCCTGACTCGCCTTCACCAGACTTGCCATATGAAGTTGACCTTCAAGACCCTGAGGTGGCGATAACGATTGAGGAGCTCCTTGAGGCAGCTTCGAATGAACTGTCGAGTGCCAAGTTCCTTGAACCATCTGGGGGCGCGTCACCAGCTCTTCTCTTGGCAGATCTGGGTAGGTGTTTTGGAGAAAATCCAGCCGAGTCTTTGCCCCCCAGAGTTTAAAACACTGGAGGCAATCTCGCCCAATACTCAGAGCAGCTGTTTTCAAACCCATCCGTCTATAGGAAAAATGGAGACACTGAAGGGCAAGAGCTTCATAGCGAAATTGCTGAAGGCTTCGAGCTTCGACGAGCAGAGCCTCATACTTTTGCTGAGCTAGATAGGAATCCTGATGAAGAAGAGCGCGTTGGGCCTCTAAGAAGTAGAGATAGTACTGAAAGTTCTTTGGATTCAGCTTCGCCCATCGACGAACAAACTTTATGCGCTTTTCGATACGACGATCGATGGTCCGGATCGAATACTGACTCACATTTTGGAGAGATGTATGGACATCACACAAGGTCCCCATGAGATGATAATCCATGATGACCACTAGGCTGATCATGCCGTCTTCAAGAGGACTTAGCTTTTCGAGATAGTAGACGGCTTCTTGCCAGCGCTCTAGGCAGAGCAAAACTTCAATCTTATTGATGTAGTAGTAGACCAAACCGATCACAGAACGCTTTTGTTCCAAAAGCTGAACCACAGCATGTTCGTCACACTGTTCATAAGTGAAACTTGCAGGATCCTGAGTCATGCCGCTCATATTATAGAAATAGCCCAGGGTGCACCGTCCAAAATAGATGAAGTCGACCTGCCCTGTTCCATCCACCAAGCTCATATACTTTTTCTTCATCGCGATGCTTTCGGCCAGATTGAGGCCGCGCGTTGCATTGGTGATAGAAATCCCTATCGCAGCGATCCAAAGTAAATCGCCTTCCTCATAGGCAGCCTGCAAGGCTCTTTTCAGATAATCGGCATAATCAACATGTGAAAAATACCAGTTATGAGAAAAGTTTGCATAGCAACCTAAAATGCGTCCCCGCAGACCAGGACTTTGCAGATGCTCCATAACATGAAGACCTGCGAGTGCGAAGGTTTTCCCAAGTCCAGGATCATTGAGGAAAAAGCCAGCAACAGTCGCAAAGCATGAATAGGCGTAAGCGGCCTCTGGGCAATTGCCATAGCGAAGAGCGAGTTCAGTGGCTTTGGTCACAGTGTATCCCACCATGTTCCTATGCCCTAAATTGGTTGCGACAGCCAGCATCTCAAACAGCACCTTGAGGACTATGCGCTGCTGATAGGAGTCGATCTCAGGCTCTTCAGCCCGGCTCTCCAAACTTTTTTTACGCAAAAGAATCTTAATCTTGAGACAATTGAGGGCACTGTGATAGGCATGCGGATGTTCTGGCACTTCGACACCACAACGCGCTAAAAGCTCTCTACCTACGGCAAAGCATTCTTGAGTTCGTGCCTGTATGGAATATTGGAGGCAAAGATTGTAGAGCAGTTGCAGCTCCTCTTCACTCCCCGGTAATTGCGGCAAAAGTTCACGAGCTAGCCTATCGTTATGATCAAAGCGTGAAGTCAGCATATTGGTTTCAAAAAGTGCGAGACAGATCTCGATGGCCAGAGATTTATCGGTTGCCCAAACGTCTGTAGGCAGACGCTGTTCGGCCTTGCTCAGAAGACGAAAGGAAGTTTCGTAGGCATTTGAAGCCTTAGCGATCTTTGCTGCCTTCAAAAAGGCGAGCAGCATATCTCGAACCTCTTGGGGATGACGGACCAAACGCTGGGCTTCATAGAAATATTCGGCTAGTTCCATCTCTTCCTGTCGCGTTCGCTGAGGACTCGCTAAAAGCTGCTTTGCGAGACGATGAAAGAGCTGTGCTTTTTCTTCTTCACGCAGGAGGCTATGCACGGCCTGCTGAATACGATCATGCCGAAAGCGAAAGACGGTTTTAGCGATGAGTTCATCATCTTCTGATTGCAGCAGCAGATCGAGATCGTTCGATGCACTCATCAGAAGTTGACGATCTACTGCAGATCTTAGCTGCAACAGCACATCGCGAGCCCCGATATTATGGTAGCGAGCAATCCTTCCCACTTGAAAGCTAAAACCTATGCAAGCAGCGACCTTCACGTCATCCAGAGTCACAGGACTTAAGGTGTGCAGGCGTCGACTTAAAAAATCTGTGACATCTGCTGCGGCCTGAGCT
>CANGNB010000354.1 GCA_947454545.1 Oligoflexaceae bacterium | reverse complement strand
TTCGATGTTCATGCCCATCGTTGGTACGTCCAGGCCCTCCGTCTTTTGCGGCGTGTCGGACCTCAGCTGCAGAGTTTGCATGATGCCTTTGTCGTCAGTGTCTCACGTCACGGTGGGCAGTTCGGCCTCGATGGGTTGACCCAGATGCAGCAGGTGCAAGCTAGCGGCGTCGCCGCTCTCACGAAAACGGTCGCTCAAGAATGGCCTGCTGTTCATACCCGAGCGATCGATCTTGCCAAGGATTTTGTAGATGGTTTCGAAGCAGCTCACCGCTGTATTGATGGTGCTCTATGGGCAGGCCCTCTGGAAATCGGTATTGCAAGTCAGCAGCAATGGTCCCTCGAGCTGCAGCTACAGCGAGCAGAAAAGGAATGGCAAGCTCCAAAGCTTGAAATCAAGCCAAAATCCCTAATCCTTGTGACCGGTGGTGCGCGCGGGGTGACGGCAGCGTCCTTACTTCCCTTGGCCGAACGTTATCAGCCCCATTTTGTGATCTGGGGGCGCACGCCTTTGGCAGAAAGAGACCTTTCGACCTGGGATCACCTTGGGGATGCCGCTGCCGTGAAGCGAGCCTTGATGGAGCAAGATCCAGCTCTCAAACATCCGAGAGCTCTTGAACAGGCCTATCGTCTTTTGCTCCAGCAGAAAGAGATTCACGAAAACCTGCAAAGCTTGCGGGCACTCGGAGCCGAGGTGAGCTATCGAGTCGTCGATGTCAGCAAAGAAGCTGAGCTCCGTGAAGCTGCAGATGCGTTGGTCAAAGACTGGGGTGTTCCAGCAGGCGTGATTCATGGGGCTGGCGTGATCCGTGATAAGCTTATCGGCGAGCAAAAAGACGAGGAACTTCTCGAAGTCCTTGATACCAAACTCCGCCTTCTTCCTCATCTTGAACAGTGGACCAAGGCAGGGCTCGAGTGGGTTGTGCTCTTTTCGTCTTCGACCGCGCGTCTTGGTCGCAAAGGCCAGCTAGCCTATGGTGTGGCCAATGAAATCCTCAATAAGTGTGCCCAGTACCTGCGGAGCCAGGGCTTAACAGCCTTAGCTCTCAATTGGGGACCCTGGGATGGCGGTATGGTTCAGGACAGTCTCAAAAAAGTTTTTGCAGCCGAGGGTATAGGTACGATTCCACTCGCAGCAGGCGCCGACTTTATGTGCAAGGCTCTCGAGTATCGAGGCCTCGGCGCTTCTGAATGGGTTATTTTAGCTGCGAAGGAGCTTCGGGCCGAGGAGACAGAACAAGCAGAACTCCAAGAACCTTTGGGGGGCGCTCTGACTCTGAGTCTCGCGACCTGTCCCGTGCTGATCGATCATGTCCTGAAGCATCGAGCCGTGGTTCCAGCTGCGTTGATTTTAGAGTGGCTTTCCGTGCAGGCTCAGCGCTCGCTGCCAGATTTGCATTTAGCCGCTGTCGAGGAGTTTACGCTCTGGAAGGGCATCGTTCTCGATGCTGATCAGCAGCGACTTGTTGCGGTGAAAAACTTAGACATCTCTGAAGCGGAGTCTTCAGGAAAACGCATCCGCTGTGATCTGATCTCGACGGATCCTGCGGATTCAGGTCGAGCCTATGCGCGAGCCCAGTTTGTGTTTCGCCCAGAACTCGCACGAGACCTTGGGAATGAAGGGTTCAAGCAGTCAGCGGATCAGCAGTTCGCAGGCCTCAGACTCTACGATGAGGTACTTTTCCATGGCGAAAGCTTGGCTTATCTCACTCAGATCCTTTCTGCGGATGCTCGGTCTCTGGAGATTCAAGCAGAACTCAAAGGCCAGCCGCAGCTTTGGAGTCAGCAGGGTCTCGCCCAGGATTGGATTTTGGGAGCTCCGCTCTGGGATGCTGTGTTCCAAGCTGCTATTGTCTGGAGTCATACCCAGCTCGGACTCAAGTGTCTGCCTAATCGCTTGCAAGGATTGGAGCTGACGCAGTCACTGCCCAAAGCTGGACCGGTCGTGCTCAAGCTGAGTCTGGTTCACCAGGAAGCCCATGCTTTGCGCTTTTCGGTGAAAGTACTCGATCCGAAGGGCGCTGTTTGTGCTCAGGGTGGCGTCATCGAGATGGTGATGGATGCTTCACTGGCCCATTCTTTTGCTGACAATCATTTGCCATCGGGCGCGCGAGCGTCCCTGACTTGAGTAAGGAAAGCTTATGGCTATCGCCATTGTGAGTGCAGGGGTCAGATTTCCTCACGCTCGGACCTTGGATGAGTTTTGGTCGCACATCGAACAAGGGCGTGATCTCTCGGCTCGTGTGAGTAAGGATCGATGGCCGTTGGCACCGGCTGTGTTGCAAGACCCTGCGCGCGAAGGTCAGGACGCAATTAGCCACGATCGTCTCTACGAGATTTCGGATTGGCGAGAATCTGCTGAGCGGCTGGGACTAGATGCTGAGGTTCTTGATGGTCTGGATCCGCTCTTCCACCTGACCTTGGGGGCGGGCGTTGATGCATGGAAATCAGCTTGTCATCAGCCCATCGATCGCTCGCGAGCCGCGGTGATTTTAGGGAATATCGCTTTACCGACAGAAGCCTCAGCGCAGAGAGCTTATGCTTGGCTTCGCAAAGTTTCGGGTGATCGATTTGCGCAGCTACCAGCCTCCGCTCAACTTGCAGAAAATAATGATGTCGCAAGCTTGCCCGCTCTCTTTTTAGCAAAGGTCTTAGGCTTCGGCGGGCCGAGTTTTGCCATCGATGCGGCCTGTGCTTCATCGCTCTATGCGATACGCTTAGCTTGTGATGATTTGCTCGGGGGACGTTTAGACTTTGCGCTCGCCGGTGGCGTGAGCCGGCCTTCGAGCCTCTATACTCAGGTGGGTTTTACCGCGCTTCAAGCCTTGTCCAAATCAGGCTATTGCTACGCTTTGGATGCACGGGCCGATGGCCTGATGGTGGGCGAGGGGGCAGGACTCTTTGGTCTAAAACGCCTGGATGATGCTAAAGCCCACGGTGATAAGATTTTGGGTGTTATTCGTGCCGTCGGTCTTTCCAATGATCGAGAAGGAAAGCTGATGGCTCCTTCTTCCGAGGGTCAGCTGCGAGCGATGCGATCGGCCTACGAAGCTGCGGGATGGAACCCCTCAGATGTGGACCTTATCGAGTGTCATGCGACGGGCACCCCCCTAGGGGATGCGACCGAGTTTCATAGCTTGCAATCGCTCTGGCAAGAAGCCTCACCCGAGGCGCGTGCGGTGCTCGGTTCTGTCAAACCCAATGTGGGGCATATGCTGACAGCTGCGGGCGCTGCCGGACTTGCAAAGCTTTTGATGGCCCTTCGCGAAAAAGTATTGCCACCGACAGCGCGATTTGAAGAAGCTCATCCGACCTGGAACTTAGCAAGTTCACCCTTTCGTATCCTCAGGAAAGCAGAAGCCTGGCCTTTACCCGCTCTGCGCTCGAGACGAGCTGCTATCAGTGGTTTTGGCTTCGGGGGAATCAATGCGCACCTGCTGCTTGAAGAGTACGACGCAGATCGAGATCTGCCATCGCTGACTTCTGCGTTCGCACCGTCCAAGGATCACGAAGTGGTCCTTTTAGGAATGGTCAGCTTAGGCAAAGATTCGGATGCTTATCTCAAAGTGAAAAATTTGGAGCAGGCACCGCATGATCGCGTGATTGAGGCTTTCACTCTTTCGGCCCAAGATTTTCGTATC
>CANGNB010000353.1 GCA_947454545.1 Oligoflexaceae bacterium | reverse complement strand
GTCTGCTCGAAGCGATATTGACCGGCTTGAAAGTGTTTGTAGGCTCCCTTGTCTCGAATCCAAACACGAAACATAAGACTGCTGCTGATGAGACCTTTTTCTTCTAAGTGCTTTGAAAACGTCGCCAAACTCTCGCCTTTTTCCAGCTTACAGAGTGTGGGCTCGTTCAATATGACCTTGGTTTGCGCCCAATCTGGGACGTAGATTTTGGCAAAAAAAAGCCCCCCTACGATCGCCAGCATTGTGATCCCTACGAAGCCTAGCAACTTTCTCACAATCGCTTCTCCTATCCGGGTCTCTCTTGTTTCTTTGCCTTGCCTAGCATAGCGCTTGCTCAGCTCAGTTTCCAGGTTTCTGAGAAAAGGAAGCTCAAAGGTGAGAAGAAAATAAGAAAGCCTTGAATCTTTCTCTTGAGAACCTATAATGGCGCATTCGAAGCTCTGGAAGCTGATCCTCGCCTCAACTAGGAGTCGCAAGACTTGAATACTGCTGATCTTTTTGATCTCACACGAGAATTTTTTCCCACGCAGGTGCGGATGATGGATCAGCTTTGCCAAAAGATTGATTATACCTTCAGACGCCGCGAACTTTTATTGGAGTCGATGACCCACAGTTCAGCAGCCCGCTACCTGCAAAAGCGATTGCAGCTAGCCCAGGAGATGCCATGGAACGAACGACTTGAATTCCTTGGCGATTCTGTCCTATCTCTCGTCCTGAGCTCGACCTTGCTGCAACGTCCCGAGGGCTTCCCCGAAGGACAGCTATCCAAAATTCGCGCTTCTCTGGTCAACGAAAGCACTTTGGCTCGTATCAGTCGCTGGCTGCATATTGGCGACTGCCTGCTTTTAGGCCCAGGAGAAGAGCGTGCGGGAGGTCGCAATAAGGACTCTGTGCTGGCAGATGCCCTGGAAGCTTTTCTGGGCGCGATCTACCTTGATTCGGGCTTCGAGTCAGTTAAGCGGGTCATCACGAACCTCTACAACGAACTTTTGGCCTCATCCCTGACTGATTTGACGCAGCAAGATTACAAATCCCGGCTCCAGGAGCTGACTCAAGGTGCATTCAAGGAAGCTCCTGTGTATAACGTCATCAAACGGGACGGCCCCGACCATCAGCTCGATTTCGCAGTCGAAGTCATGTTCCGAGGCAGAAGTTTGGGTACAGGACATGGCCCATCGAAAAAGTCGGCTTCCCAGGAAGCGGCTCGTGTTGCACTCCAGGCATGGAAAGATATCGTTCAATCAGGATTTCAGGGTATTTCCTAGGTTTACCTTCTCAGGTCTGCTGCTGAGGACAGACCGTGACGCTGTACGTAGGAAGTACCCTTCGTTCTTAAATCGAAGGAAACAGAAATGATTGCAGGAATTGTTACCATCGTCGGTCGCCCAAATGTTGGCAAATCGACTCTGTTCAACAAGATGACGCGAACGACACAAGCTCTCATCGACGATCGCCCTGGCGTTACACGTGATCGCATCTTTGGAACAGTGAGTTCCGTCTTCTCTGAAGATGATGGCTATAGTCTCATCGATACGGGGGGTTTTGAAACCGAAGACCTCTACTATCAACCCTTCACTAAAAATATCGTCTGGGAGCAAACTGTCCAGGCTATCAAAGACTCTGACATCGTCATGATGGTTTTTGATGCCAAAGTTGGACTTCACCCTCATGATCGTCAGCTTGTTCAGTTCCTCAAGGAACTTGGCAAAACTGTTGTCTACGTCGTCAACAAGGTTGACGGCAACGAACAGCAGTCGATGGCTCTGGAATTTTTCGAACTTGGCATTGATCAATTCTTCCACACCTCCGCAGCCCACAGCCGCGGTCTATGGGAACTCTCCGAGCACATCGAAACCCAACTTCAGCAGATGAATGGGCTGCGAAGTGTAAAATTACGTGAAGAAGGCGCAACCAAAATAGCTCTCATTGGTCGTCCAAACGTTGGAAAATCCTCGATACTCAATCGCTTGTGCGGCGAAGAACGCTCACTCGTAAGCGATGTAGCAGGAACGACGAGGGATCCCGTTGATACCCCTCTGCGCTTTAACAATAATCCCTACGTTCTCCTCGATACGGCAGGGATTCGACGTCGTAAGAAAATTTTCGATCGCATCGAAGGCTTGAGTGTCATGCTTAGCTTAAGGGCTATCGAAGACGCTGATGTTGTCGTCCTCGTCATCGCAGCAGATGAAGGTTTATCGGATCAAGACTGTCGCCTTGCTTCGCTTGCCGCGAACCTCTTCAAGCCTCTGCTCATCGTAGTGAATAAGTGGGACCTCTTTCCCAACAAAGAAACCAATACGGCACGAGACTATGAGCGAGCTATCCATGAGAAACTTCGGGACATGTCTTTTGTTCCCGTTCTTTTCACCTCATGCACTGAAAATCAGCGGATCCACCGCATCATGACTGCTGTGGAACAGCTAGCTGCGGCCTATGCTCAGCGAGTCTCTACAGCAAAACTGAATGATGCACTGCAGTTGGCAGTTCACGAACACACGCCAGCTCTGCTCAAAAAATTCAATAAACGTGTGAAGTTCTACTTTGCGACTCAAGTCAGCTCCAAGCCACCTACGATTGTTATCAAATGCAACGTAGCGGATGACATTCAAGAGTCCTACAAGCGCTACCTCATCAAACGCCTCCGCTCCGACCTCAATTTTGGGGATGTTCCATTGCGGGTGTTCTTCCGTGACAAGGCTGAAGAAAAAGAAAACCGTGAATGGGGTTCTTGAGGTATGGAAGAGACCAGAACTCTCTATGATAAAATTGGGCGGCCAACGCTTGAGGCGATCGTCACTCGTTTCTATGCCAAGTGTTTTGCTGACCCGATGATTGCTCATTTCTTCTGGAATCTCGACCACGATCGTCTCAGTCAACTGCAAATTGATTTCGTTGCAGGTCTCCTAGGAGGCCCTCGCTCTTACCACGGACGACCCTTGACTATGGTGCACGCAGATCTGCCTATTCGTGCGCCCCACTTCAGGAGACGTCAGCAGATTCTACGTGAATCTATGCAGGAATTTGGTTTGGACGGAGAGCTAGCATATGCATGGCTCGAGCTTGAGGAGAAACTACAAGCTCTTATCTACACAGACAAAAACCCATGCAACCACCATTGAGGGAAGGGATACGAAATCCCGCCTCCTAGGTGCTATTTCGTATCGCGCTTGGCGACATTACCTTTTTCAAGATGAGAGATGTGTCCAGCTTCGACTATGAGCAGGGGGCTCCCGCGCTTATTGGCAAATTTCTGAATGCCTTTCGCATCGAAACTCATGATCTCTTCCTTACCCACCAATCTGCCTGTGAGTGGCAAGACACCCACATATTCTTCCAGATCGTTATCTTCTCCGAAGCGTTTATAGAATTTCAGCTCCACTATCCATTCGCTGATGTCTCTATCCCATTTCATGGGAACTGATTCTATATGCCAATCGGCGAGATAAAAGTGGTTCGTTCTGTTAATCGTCGCTCTTAGGTTATAAGCCACGGGACGCAATGGCTTTGACTCCATGCGGCGAACACCTTGAGAGTTCTGGATAATAACCTCTTCAAAATTGGTGAGTTTGAGAGGGATACGAACTTTGGCTACTTTTGGAGCTTCGATGACTGGACCAAAGGGGTTTTCGCCCGTCTCTAAGCTTTT
>CANGNB010000352.1 GCA_947454545.1 Oligoflexaceae bacterium | reverse complement strand
TCAAAGAACTTTCTCTTGTTTTTACCTTTGCTCCTTTCGGAATCGATTTTAGAGCGAGCCCTTTGGGGGCGATGTCTGCTGGCTTTCTTCTCGTATTCTTTCATCAGTTCCTCGGTCTACATTCTGAACGATCTTTTGGATATCGAAGCCGATCGCCGGCATCCTGATAACCGCAAACGGCCTTTTGCAGCAGGAACCCTCTCTATCCCAGCTGGCCTCGTCCTGGCTCCCTTCCTCCTTAGTCTTGGCTTAGGTATGGCCTGGAAGCTTTCTTTGGCCTATTTTGCAGTGCTCTTAGGCTATTTTTTACTTACCAGTCTCTATTCGTTTCGCATCAAACAGATGGTGATGGCTGATATCATTTGCTTGGCGACACTCTATACTTGGCGCATCTGGGCAGGTGGAGTCGTAACGGGTATTCCGATCAGCGAATGGTTTCTCATCTTTTCGCTCTTCTTTTTTATGTCGCTGGCATTCCTCAAACGCTGTGCCGAGCTCATCGTCATGGAGCAGACACAGCAAAAGAAAAATTCGCGCCGGGCTTACCTGGTCAGTGATCTACCCCTTTTGATAGGAGTCGGTCTTTCCAACGCTTATCTGTCCGTCCTAGTCCTTGCTCTTTACATTCACGACCCGAAAGTTGCTCAACAGATGCGCTATCCCGATCTTTTGTGGGCGCTCTGCCCTTTGCTGCTGTATTGGGTGAGCCGAGTATGGCTCAAAGCCTACCGTGGTGTCATGCATACCGATCCTCTGGTTTTCGCACTTCGCGACAAAGCTAGCTATCTCCTAGCTTTCTTGGCAGGCGCGCTGTGGCTCTTTGCCCGCGGGACTTTGTTTAGCGCTTTCTCCTTTTAAGAAGGTGTGTTAGCTTCATTCCTTGGACTCTCTAGAACCGAGGATTTTTTATGATTGCAGCAGAAAACGCAGTAGTATTGATGGATTACACCGTCAAAGATGACGAGGGAAATCTGATCGACACCTCGACAGGTCAAGAACCCTTGGCTTTTATCCTCGGGATGGGGAACATCATTCCCGGCCTCGAAAAGGCTTTTCTTGGGAAGAAAAAAGGTGACGCATTTGTGGTTCGCGTCAACCCTGAAGAAGGATATGGCGAGCGCGATGAGAGCCTCGTTGAGATTGTACCTCGTGGCCAGTTTGGCGGTATTAAGGATCTTCGCGTCGGAATGCAGCTGCAAGCTCAGACAGACGATGATCTGATGGTCGTAACAGTGGTCGGTATCACCGAACAAGAGGTGACTGTCGATGCGAACCATCCACTCGCTGGCAAAGCCCTTAATTTTGATGTCAAGGTTGTTGAAGTTCGCTCGGCAACTAAAGAAGAACTTTCGCACGGACATGTGCACGGTCTCGGTGGCCACAACCACTGATCGAGCTGAGAGTTCCTCCGCGGCGTGTCGTATTCTAGAGTCCAGCGACGCGCCTTTTTTGGTCCTACGTTTGCCCCTCTCTCCTTCTTCCTCCTCATAATCCCTTTACAAATGATGAAGCCTGGTTCCTTGACGGAGCAGGGACGCTTTGAGCTATCATGAAGAGTCGGTCCTTGTTGTCGTAAGAGAACGACCCTTTTTGAGAAGAGGAGCATGTTCATGAAAAAGACGCTACTGGCTTGTTCGCTTGCAGGTGTTTCCTTGAGTGGGGTGTCCAAGGTGTATGCCGCGGATGTCATCGGCCTGGAAAATCCCAACCGCATTCCGCATCAGTACATCGTCAGTCTTAAGGCAGAACTGAGAGCCCAAGATCAGCAGCTCGACGCTTATGTCTTGAACGAAGCTCAACGGCTCGAGTCAGAGTATGGCGTGCGCGTTTATCAGCAGTACTCGACAGTCCTCGCTGGTCTTGCCGTCAAAGCTCAAGATGAGCAGCTGCAAGCTCTTGCTCAAGATCCCAATGTTCGCAAAATTGAAGCCGACAAAATCGTGCGGATTTCAAGCAGTGGATCGCAAGAGAAGGCGACCTGGGGACTCGACCGCATCGATGCAGCCAGTGGTTTGGACGGGACCTACAACTACGGCGTGACAGGAAAAGGCGTGCATGCCTATATCGTCGATACCGGAGTGCGCATCACTCATTCGGAATTTACCGGGCGCACCGGTGCGGGCTTCTCGTCAGTGAGCGATAGCCGTGGACCTGTCGATTGTCATGGTCATGGCACTCATGTTGCGGGCACGATCGGCGGTACGCTTTATGGTGTAGCTAAAGAGGTGACGATTCACCCCGTTCGCGTCCTTGGTTGCGATGGCAGTGGCAGTGATTCCGATGTGATTGCAGGTATCGATTGGGTTGCTAAAAATGCGATCAAACCTGCTGTAGCGAATATGAGTCTCGGCGGTGATCAGTCGGATGCCTTGGATGATGCTGTTGTCGGAGCGGTTCGCAATGGAGTGACCTTTGTCGTCGCTGCAGGTAACGACAATCAAAATGCCTGCAACTATTCGCCCGCAGGTGTGCCTGAAGCTCTCACCGTCGGAGCGACAACGAGCAGCGATTCCCGGGCCTCCTTCTCTAATTTTGGGAAGTGTGTTGATATCTTCGGACCAGGACAAGGCATCACCTCTGCTTGGTTGTCGAGCGATAAGGCGACTAACACCATCTCAGGAACTTCTATGGCCTCTCCGCACGCGGCTGGTGTCGTAGCTCTATTCC
Source organism: Oligoflexaceae bacterium (assembly GCA_947454545.1). Lineage (GTDB taxonomy): Bacteria > Bdellovibrionota_B > Oligoflexia > Oligoflexales > Oligoflexaceae > Oligoflexus. The sequence continues at coordinate 991 of CANGNB010000352.1, read as the reverse complement.
TCGAAAAAAATCCAAAGGCTAAGCCCGCTGAAATCATCGATATCGTCAAGGGAGCGGCGACGACCAACAAGGTGAAAAGTCCTGGGACAGGATCTCCTAACCTTTTGCTCTTCACTGATCCTGAGGGCTAAGGCTCGCAGGACATTTCCCCTTACAGTTGCTTAAGAAAAAAAGGCTGCCCATGAAAGTGGGCAGCCTTCGTCTTTTGAAGCGAAAGTATTTCAGCTTGCTGTTTGGCTTTCGACGAGCTGAGCGAGTTCAGCAGGGTTTTTCAGGTTCAAGCGCTTGTTGTCGAGAAAGAAGGTTGGAGTCCCGGTGACACCCAAACCATTCACGAGGTCCCGAGTCTTTTGGATCCACTCTTTTGGCTCTTTGCTCGCCATGCAAGCTTCCCAGTCTTTTACGTTGAGGCCTGCTTGCTCAGCAATCGGCTTAACTTTGGCGATATCATAAGCATCGGCAAAGGTGCCTGCGGGTTTGGCAAAGGCGATGTCATGATACTTCCAAAACTGCTCGACTCCCTGTTTTTGAGCACAAAAGCTACCTTCGGACAGGGTGCCGCTGAGCTGTGCAGGGCGGAGTGAGAAGTTGATCTGAACAAATTTCACTTTGCTACCCAATTTTTTGGCCAATTCTTTGACCTGGGGCTGTACCTCTTGGCAATGAGGACAGAGGTAGTCAGAAATTTCTACCAGGACGTGGGGTGCTTTGCTGTCGCCTTGGCTAGGAAATTGGTCGACAGGAATATTGACGACAGGTGAGCCCGGCTCTTTTGCGAGGAGCTCAAGTTTGCCGTCAGCCTGCAGTTTTTGCAGAGTGTTATTGAAGGTTTTGGCGCGATCTTCATTGCCCAAGATCTCTTTGATGCGGGGAGCGAGCTGCTCGTAAGTTGCTCCGGGAGGGACTTTGTCTTTGTTGGCTTCAAAGAATTTCTTAGCAGCATCTTCGCTGACAGCTGGGGCTGGAAGCAGCTCATCGAGGCCTGGGAGCT
>CANGNB010000351.1 GCA_947454545.1 Oligoflexaceae bacterium | reverse complement strand
ATTCTCGTGCAAACCTTCGAGTAAAAATGGCTCAAACTATTGGACTTTGTGCTGGGACTTTCGCGATGGGACCGCTCATGATGTGGAAGGCATACAGTGGTCCACAAGAGACTTTTGATATTTTAGGATTGGGCATAGGCTTTTGCCTCTCGCTCAGCCTCTTGACGCTTGGTACCCATTCAGCCGCATTGTTTTCTAGGCTCATGCGGCGTTGTTAAGGGGGGGGCAATGGAGAGGCGTATCGTATCTTTGGTTCCGAGTCTCACCCATACTCTTGCCCTTTGGGGCTTAAGCTCAGAGATCGTGGGCTGCACGCAATTTTGTGTCGAACCACCTAGCTTATACAAGAGTGCCACTCAGGTGGGGGGGACAAAGGACTTTGATGTAGAAAAAATCAGCCGTTTGCATCCTACTCATATTCTCCTGAACAAAGAGGAAAATCCCAAGGATCGAGTAGAGTTTCTCATGGCTCACTACCCTTGTCTTTTGACATTTCCCTGTGGACCTGCTGATGTTCCGGATATGTTAAGAGCCATGGGAAGCTTTTTATCTTGCTCAGATAGAGCAGAAAAGGAAGCTCTAGAGCTCGAGCAGCTCTTGCATGATGATGGAGGTATCACTCGTATTCAACGGAGCTTTCTTTATCTTATTTGGCGCAATCCCTATATGGCCGTTGGTACCGATACCTATATCTCTCGTCTCTTGGAGGCTATGGGTTGGCAAAACTCCTATCAGGGCGCTGAGCGCTATCCCTCCTTGAGTCTTGAGCAGATTGAAGAGCTGGCGCCTGAAGTCATCTTGATGAGCAGTGAGCCTTTTCCTTTCAAAAAGCGTCATGCGCGCGAGCTCAGGGCGAATTGTCCCAAGCTCGATCAAGGCTCGAAGAGAATCTATGGAATAGATGGAAGATTGATGTCCTGGTATGGTTCGAAGACGAAAGAGGCCGTGCTTGCTCTGCGGCACTCGTCCTTATTAGAACATTCAAGTCTCTTTCGAGAGTTTGACTCTTAGCTCGCTTTAAGGCTGTCCATGATGGCCTGAGCTTTGTTACGGTCATCATCATTCTTTATAAAGCGAAACTGTCTTTTTCCCTGAAGGAGTTCCAAGAACTTTTTCTTGTCTTGGACAATAGTAAGCAGTTCCTTATAGGCTTCACGAACTTTCATGCCACGATCGATAAAACCATGCAATTCATCGATAGAAAAGGGCTTCTTTAAGTAGCCGTCGGCTTTGTTTTCTACAGCTTCCGTCTGATCCTCATCGAGGAGAGCTCCACTGATGAGAAAAACTGGAATGGAAGGATCATGGTTTTTGACTTTTTTCATAAGCTGAATGCCGTCCATTCTAGGCATTTTGATGTCGCTAATGACCAGGTCTATCTCTTTATCTTTCAAGGTGTCTATCGCTTCCTGAGCATTTTTGACGACGATCACACGCGAGAAGAACTTGTTGAGATGGATTTTGAAGAATTTAAGGAGTGTGTCGTCATCGTCTACAACGAGGATAAACGAGGAACGATTGTAGACCTTATCCTGGATGCTCATGGGGCCTCCTCTCACATAGATGGCAATGCCACTCAGAGTAGGTATCGGGTGTTTCGCTCTGAGCTATAGTTTTTGACTCAGTTTACATCACTTGGGACAGAGGAACGATCGTATAACCTACTGTCACGAATAGATTGTATCTGGGCCTTTGCCAATTCCTTAAGTTCCTGATCTTGGTCCTTGGATTGAAGGACATCGTAGAAAAGCTGGAGGGCCGCTGTGCTATCTTTGGTTTCGTCGGCTAGAATGCTGCCTAGGTGATAGCGAGCATAAGCGCTCTGAGGATCTATAGCTACAGCTTTCTCAAAAGCAAGCTTCGCAGCACTCGTGCGGCCCGTTTTCTTAAAAAGAATTCCCAAAGCCAACTGTCCTTCAAGATTGCTGGGATCCATCTGGGCAACTTTTTGGAGGTCATTTTCTGCTGTGACATACTCTCGTCTTCGCATAGCGAGGTGGGCTCTGTTGATCATGGCTGGGAGATACTCAGGATTTTGGGCGAGAGATCTATCGATCCAGGATTTTGCCTCATCAAATCGCCCCTTTTTAATGGCGATGACACCCAAAATGTTGAGAAGCATAGAATCATTGGAATCCAAATCTAAACCTCGCTTTGCAACAAAGTCTGCGAGCTCAAATTTCTTGTCCTGAAGGTAGGCCTGGGAAAGAGCTGCATAGGCAGGGGTGAAGCGCTGATCTTTTTCTATGAGCTCTGCGAGAATTGATGTTGCCTGCTTCCGATTTTTGGTTTGAAGATAGGCAAGAGAGAGAGCAAATCGATAGCGAATGACAAATGCTTTTGGAGGCCGTTCAGTCTTGTCCAGGATGCGGCGTGCTGCACTGAGATAGTCAAAAGATCTTTCTATACTGTTTTCGCCGAGATAAAGATGAGCCATATCAAGAAGGACATCCATGTTTTCTGGCTGGTCTCTCAGGAGGTCACTGTACATATCACGTGCTTCACTTCGGTATCCCATAGCCAAGACGTTACGAGCGCGCTGTAGGCGTGCTTCGAAAGTACTGGGAGCAGGATTTTGTTCGGAATAGGCTTTGAGACTCAAAGCTTCTGCAGTCGAGGGATTTGGTCGGTAGTATTTTTGCCAATCAAAAAAATTCTGTGACTCAATCTCTTCTGGCTTTTTCCCCTTTATGCTCAGCTCAGATGAAGAACTTGATGGTGTGGGGGCCATAACCTGCTTGAAATCGAGATCTGATTGAGGGATCTCAGAGGCACAGCCTGTGATTGCAAGAAAAAGAGCGAAAGGCATTAGACTCGTTTTCATCAGTGGCTCCATTGATAGGGCTGGCTTGGGGCCATCGAAGTTGGTATTTCCCCTTCAGGGTCCAAGACACTTTTGGTTTTGACTTGCCCGGATATCTTCATGGCTGATCTTTCTACCCAAACACTGCTCTTGTACTGATCAGGCTCCCTGCTCTTGGCGAGCATATTTTGGCCGTAGTATTCTTTTGCAAGTTTCTCCCAGCGATCCGCTTGAGCCATGAGAGATCCTGGTGATTTGAGTCCTATAGCTTGGTCAGATTTCGCAGCAATGTTTTTGGTTGATACGGCCATCCGTTCGCTAAGCTCACCTGCAGCATAGCGGGAGCGACTGGCCCACTCAGGGCTCTCTGTCTGAATAGATTTGTTATAGTGCTCGAGGGATCGCTCGAGGTGCTGACTTTTGGCTTTCCATTTGCTCTCGAGAGATGCTTCTGATTCGGAGAGTTTTATGGAGTCAAATAGCTTATGCTCGTTGCTCGCTAGGAGGTAGTGTGCTTCGCCCATAACAGCCTTGAAAGTACTTGGGTCTAGCTTCTCTTTTTTTTGCATGGATTCCTGGGTAATCTCCCGATAGGTGGCTAGGGCTGAATCTTCGCTGCCCCTGGCTGCTAGGGTTTTACCTATCATGAGTTTTACTCGGAGGCGTTCCCCCTGAGAATCAGCGAGATTCTGAGCATTTCGTAGAGCGTTGAGGGCTTGATCGTAGGAGCGATCAGCATTGAGGTAGGTGCTGATGCGGACGTAGATCTCTTCTTTTTGCGTCCGATCTTTTTGATAACCCAGAGAAGCCAGAGCTGCTTTTGCAGCAAGACCAAAATCGTCTTCTGCAGCTGCGAGCTGTT
>CANGNB010000350.1 GCA_947454545.1 Oligoflexaceae bacterium | reverse complement strand
CGGAAAGTTCCGGCGCACTTTCAAGAATGCGACGCGCCAGCTTACCGCCGGTCAGTTCGAGAATGGCACGGTAGTCTTTTCCATTAGCATTTTTAAAACCGTCGAGCTCGAGAGTCACCTTGCGAGTCAGCAGGTGGCGGACAACGTTCGGATTGATGTAACGACCGTTGAAGTCTTTCCAGATGAGAAAGTCGCAGCTCTTTTTGCCGGCGCGCTTGGTCGATTCGGAACAGCCATAAAACCAAGCTCGCTCGAAGACTGGACGCGCACAATTGGGACAAGGACCCAAGGGATTTTGGTCGGGATAGATCTGCTCGAAATCGAAGTCCCGGGTATGATCGACAACGTCCTTCGCATAAGCGGCAATCTCGCGCATGAACTCATCAGCCGTACGTTTGCCCTCTTCTACCTCGTTGAGGTGCAGTTCAAGCTGTCCAGTGAGCTCAGCGGACGTGAGTCGCGCAGCATTGATGCGATGCAGGATATCGATGAGCCGTATCCCTTTGGGAGTAGGCCTCAGGTTTTCATCGACATATTCACGGTTTTTCAAGTTTTCAATGATATCGGCACGGGTCGCAGCTGTACCGAGTCCATCCGCACCCCGCAGAGCTTGCGAAAGCTCCTCATTTTCGATGTGCTTTCCAGCGTTTTCCATGAGGGAGAGCAGACCGGCTTCCGAGATGCGTGCTGGTGGTTTGGTCTCAAGGGACTCAAGGGTCGCATCGTGCGCTGTAACAGGCACTCCTTCCACTTTATCCTTACCCGCAACGAGGGCGGCAAAAGACTTATCACCTTTGTCGGGAATCTTGCCAAAAACGGCTTCCCAGCCGGCTTCCTTGAGAACGCGCGGCGGGCGACTGCGAAAATGCTGACCTTCGACTTCCGTGAGACGTTCCACCTCTTCGTAAACCGCTGGTGGATAAAAGGCAGCCATAAACTGTCGGGTCACCAGATCGTAAAGCTTCTGATCGTCACCCTCGAGAGCCCGCACTTCGCCGGTCGGAATGATGGCAAAGTGATCCGTCACCCCTGCGTCATTGAACACCTTTTCCTGATTCAAAAGACCTTTGTCTTTAAGGTGCTGGGCATGAGGACCGTAGTCGGCATGCTGAGCCAAAATATCGAGAACGCGAGCGACCTCGCCTTTGTAATCTTCGGGAAGAACTTTGGAACTCGTTCTTGGATAGGTCAAAACCTTATGCGTTTCGTAGCAGCGCTGCGCAGCTCGTAAGGTTCGTGTTGCTGACCAGCCAAAGCGAGTGTTGGCAGTCCTCTGCAGCGAGGTCAGATCGAATAGGAGCGGAGGCGTCCGGGGCGAGGGCTTCCGTGTTTCACTCGCAAGGGCTTTTTTCCCCGCGATAGAATTCACAATCGTCTCCGCCTTGGCCTTATCGAAGATGCGATCTTCCTTGTAATCTCGGCTGGCGTTCTTCTTATCGAAATGGGGATCGAACCAGGTTCCTTCGTAGACCTGTTCATTCACTTCGAAATTTCCGATCACTTTCCAGTAGGGCTGGGGCTCGTGTTCGAGAACCTCGAGCTCACGCTCGACCAAAAGTCCGAGCGTCGGAGTCTGCACCCGGCCAGCTGACCAGGACACCCCTCTTTGGTTTTTAGCTTTGAGACGTACTGTCAAAGCACGCGTGGCATTCATACCTATCAGCCAATCCGCATGAGCTCGACACGACGCAGCAGCTGCAAGTCCTGCATACTTGGCACCATCCTGAAGTTGCTTGAAGCCGTCTTGGATAGCTTTTTTGGTCATCGACTGGAGCCAGAGGCGTGCGATAGGTTTATCCACACCAACATGCTTTACGATCTCGCGGAAGATCAATTCCCCTTCGCGCGCCGCATCGCAGGCATTGATGAGACGGGTGACATCCGAACGTTCCATAAGTTTTTTGATGACGTTGAGTCGGCCCTTTTGATTGTCGACGGGTTTGGTCTTAAAGTCTTCCGGGATGATAGGAAGGTCGGCCAAACGCCAGCGCTTATAGGCTGCGTTGATATCTTCGGGTTCTAAGAGAGTGAGGATGTGTCCGACCGCGTAAGTACATACATACTCGTCGCTTTCATAGTACTCACCTTTAGACTTTTCTTCGAATCCCCCCAAGGCTGCGACAATATCTTTCGCCACACTGGGTTTCTCGCTGATGATGAGAGCTTTACCTTGCTTCAATGCAGTATTTCCTTTTTCCATCACGATGGATTCGAATGAGGCCACATATGCTTACCTGAGGGGCGCAGAGCTCATCCCTAAAAAAACGATAAGGATCCATGGTGTCAAGGAAAAAGCCTCTAAGCATATTTGCCGCGGGCAACGCCCATGGGATGCACTCAGCTTAGCATGACTCTTCGCATCAGGAAGACTCGTCTCATTGGCTTACTTGAGAGACTGTCGCGAGAGTCGGGACAGCGGCAGCCAACGTCCGACCATTTTGGCAAGCTCCTCGAGTCCCGCAGGCTTTGCTAAAAAATCATCAAAGCCTTCAGCGAGCATTTTCTCGCGAAGCCCTCTCTGTGCCGAGGCTGTTAGGGCTATCACAGGTGTCGCACGCGCCCGCTGTGACATCTGACGAAAAGCCTTAAGCAGAGCAGGGGCATTCATATCGGGAAGATGATAGTCGAGTAGAACAAGGTCGAAGCTCTCAGTTTCGAGAAGGGTCAGAGCTTCCTGAGGGGTCGCAACCCCTTTGACGGTAGAGGCCAGGCGATCAAGCTGTTTCGCTGCCACGAGGAGATTGACAGGGTCATCATCCACCACAAGGATACGGCTATCGAGGGCAAACCGCAGCACTTTGGGTGCTAAAGGCGAGATCGATGTCGAGCCACTGTCTGAAACCAATCCTGCTTGATTGCCTCCTGCGAGGACCTGGGGACGCCTGAGCCGCTTTTTCTGAGGACGGGACGCAGGCCCGATCTTGGCTTCGCTCAGAGCAAAAGGAAGGCTCACCGTAAAATGAGTCCCTACCCCCCATGTACTGGTAAAGGCGATGGTACCACCTAAAACTTCGACCAGTTGCTTGGTCAGGTGAAGACCTAGACCGCTGCTTCGGCGTGAAGCGAATTGCGCCGACTCAGTTTGGGAGAAGGCTTCGAAAACCTTAGACTGCTCCTCAAAAGCTATGCCATGGCCACTATCCTCGAGCTGAAAGCGAATCCATGCCTCCGCATGGGCCAATCTTTCAAGACTCACCTCGAGTCGAACAAAGCCTCGGGCTGTATACTTCACAGCGTTGCTGACAAGGTTACACAGAATTTGTCCCAGCTTCGTGGCATCCCCCTGCACCCACGAGGGCAGCTCTTCTGAAAGCTCGGCTGTCACAGTGAGTCCTCGTTCGCGTCCTTCGTAACCATAAAGCTCGATGGTATCGCGAATCAGCAGAGAGAGATCAAAAGTCTCACAGGCGAGCAAGACTTTGCCTGATGCAAGTTTATGTTGATCCAAGACATCACTCACCAGCCCGACGAGGCGCTGCGTGGAACGATGGATGACATCCACCAAGGATCTTTGCTCGAGGGTGAGGGATGAGGTGGCTAAGATCTCGCTCATGCCCAAAATACCATTCATGGGTGTTCGCACCTCATGACTCAACCAGACCAGGGCGTCTTCAGCTCGTTGGAGCTGCTGCTCCTTAATATGAACTTGCTCTTGACCCAAGAGCTTTCGACGATG
>CANGNB010000349.1 GCA_947454545.1 Oligoflexaceae bacterium | reverse complement strand
TTCCGCTGGCGCCTGACGAATTAATTCTCCCAAAAAGACGCACCCCGCCTGTTTCCCAGTCCGTTTCGGGCTGTTTTGATAGAGGATCGCCCCTCTCTCTCAGAGAGGGGGGCGTCGTCTCTTTCACGATAATATCCTTTAATAGCCAAGAAGAATTTGCTAGACTCGGCGCCCCATAGACGAAGGTGGATCCCCTATGCGCCCCTATCAGATTACGATTAAGCCAGGAAAAGAACGTTCTATTCGCCAGAGGCACCCCTGGATTTTTTCGGGAGCCATCCATTCGGCTACAGGTCAGATGCCTCCAGGATCCTGTGTAAACGTTCAAGATACCAAGGGCCAGTTTTTAGCCCGTGCCTATTACAATCCCAAGAGCTCTCTGGCCGCAAGAATTTTTTCTTATTCACCCGAGGACAATCTCGACCAAGCTCTGCTCAAAGCACGGATCGAGGCTGCATGGAAGCGTCGCCAACATCTTCGAAAACCCGACAACACAATGCAGCGTATCGTAGCTTCTGAGGCTGATCTCCTCCCAGGACTCATCGTCGATCGTTACGGAGACTGGGTTGTCTTTCAAATTCTAACTCTCGGCATGGAATGCGTGCGCGATGCCATCATTCGTGCGATCGAAGAAGTTTTACAACCTCAAGGTCTCATCGAGCGCAGTGATGAGGCGGTCCGTGTAAAAGAAGGCCTCGAACCACGCAAAGAATTGATTCGAGGAACCCTACCCGAACAGGGCCTTGAAGAGCTTGAATACGGTCTAAAACTTCGTTTCGATCCTTGGTCAGGCCATAAGACAGGATTTTATCTAGATCAACGCAACAACCGCAAACTGCTCGAATCCTATGCGAAGGATCGTGAAGTCCTTAATTGCTTTTCGTATACGGGTGGCTTTAGCTGTGCCGCAGGGCGTGGGGGCGCTTCTCACGTCCTCAGCGTCGACGAAAGTCGTCCTGCTCTCGATCATGCCGAAGCCAACTGGCGAGCTAATGGCCTCGACCCTTCTCGCCATGAAACTCTGCGCGCCGATGTCTTCGCTCATCTGCGGCAGCTCCGCGATGAGGGTAGAAGCTTTGATCTGATCGTGCTCGACCCCCCAAAATTTGTGAGCGACAAGGCCCAACTCGACCGTGCCTGTCGAGGCTACAAAGATCTCAATCTTCTAGCCTTCCAGATCCTGCGAAAAGGTGGTTATTTAGCAACTTTTTCATGTTCCGGGCTGATCTCACGGGACCTTTTCCAAAAGGTGGTCTTCGGGGCGGCTGATGATGCCGGCGCTGATGTTCAGATCCTCCATCATCTCTCGCAAGCTGAGGATCACCCTGTGTTGCTCAGCTTTCCAGAATCTCTCTATCTCAAAGGCTTATTCTGCCAGAAACTCTAGGCCTCCCTTGCGACTTACCAGCTTTACCGCTAGAGTACTGGTGAGCGCGCACCAGGAGGCAAGACATGTCCGCGGTCCTTGATAAAAGCCATCTGGGTTTTTTGAGCTCAGGCTTTGCTACCCTGATCGTCGTAGCTTTTATTGATAATGTGCGCGGCCCCATACTGCCCGTCCTCTGTCAATCGCTTCAGATTCCCTACGAAATCGCTGGCCTCTTTCTCACCGTTGGCTGTGTGACAGCGGTTCTGGCAACATGGCTTCTCGGGATCGCCCTGAGGCATTGGGGAGAGCGCGAACTTACGGTCGCCATCTGCCTGATCTCAACTCTCCCGGGCTGGTTTGCCCCTCAGGTGGCATCTGCGCACGAGCTTCTCGGACTCGGTGTGCTTTTGGGTTCAGCCATTGCCCTCCTCGGATCGATTTGCAGCATCCTCACCATCATCGGTAGTCCTCAGGAGGCGCGAGGACGATACGTCGCCTTTCAGCACGTGATGTATGGACTGGGTTCTATGGCTGCCCCGCTCTTGTTTGCCGCTTTATTTGAAGCCCAAAAACCTTGGTGGTGGCTCTTGCGTGCTACGTCCTGGATGCTCTTGGGCCTCGCCGCCTACTGCGCCAAGGTCTTACCTAAGGGTCGAAAACCAGAGCGTCAAGCAACACCGCACCCTCTCCCACATCTTCGCATCATGGGACCAAAACTTCTGATGTTCGCCTCCTATGTTGCCGGTGAGGTTTTGGTTTCGATGTGGATGACCAGCCTGCTGGTGAGCGAGCAGCATAAGACCCCAGCCGAAGCCTCCCAATACTTGAGCCTGTTTTTTATCATCTTGGCTCTCTCGCGCTTTTCTTGCTTTCTCTTTGTAAGGCAAAGCTGGGAAAAACCGGTTCTGCTCGCAAGCCTCGCCCTCGCTATCATCTCCAGTATCCTTGGGCAACAAGGCTATAGTTGGGCCTTGCCAGCCATTGGTTTGCTAGGACCTTTTTATCCTCTGAGTATGGCACGCGTCAGTCTTCAATTTCCCGCGACATGGAAGCAGATGACCCTGATCATCTATGCGACCATTCAAAGCACCTTAGCCCTTATGCATATGACGGTCGGGAACCTGGCTGATCATTTTTCAATGAAAATAGCTTTTCTGCTTCCGCCCTGCTTTTTGGGCGTGGCCTGGGTCATACTTTCTAGAGAGCTGTCGACGCGCTCGCAACGAACTGTTTAGCCAAAACGTGGAGACTTGATACGATGGTTACCATTCTCTACGATCGCTTTTGTCCTCTCTGCTGCACACTCGCCAGCTGGCTTGAAAGTGATCTTCCCACCGACTGGCAACTTCTCGCTTGGCAAGACTATCCCGAACGCTCTGAACTCCCTAAAAACAACGAAATCAACCCAGGTCGCCCCCAAGAGATCTGTGTTCGAGAGGAGCGCGGAGAGTGGCTTGTCGGGCAAGCTGCTTGGCACTTTTTGGTGGAACGTGAACCCCATCTTCAAGCCATGCAGGCCTTGGCCTTTCGTCTTGGGATAGCACCGAAGCATAGCGCAAGATGGGTCCGAAGGCTCGCGCACGGTCTTCGCCGTCTCTGTCGAAGCTGTTCTGCACGCCGATAGATATCCAGGCAAAGAGCATAATGGGGGATCTAAAGATGGGGACTAGAAGCAGAAAGAATAATCGGACCTCTTCACGAAGAGGTCCGATACTCAGTTTCCGTTAAACGTTGCCTTCTCGCAGACAACATTTATGTGAGGACTACACTGAACCCTCTTGATGTTCCTTAGACTAGCAAGAATTTCTGGCTGAAGAAACGTTGTTGAAACGCCACCTGGCTGACTTCGTTTCAGTTTTCCTGAGGGCTCAGATTGGGAAGGACGATGCGCATGCAGCAGCCTTGAAGCTCAGTAGGAGCAACAGGCGTCACCGTGCCACCATGAGCCTCGATGATGCGCCGACAGATCGCTAGGCCAAGCCCTGTTCCTTGGCCTACAGGCTTCGTTGTAAAGAAAGGTTCGAATACCTTATCCTTCCAATCAAGACCTATACCATCCCCGTTATCCTCGATATCGATAATGATACTGCTACTGGGATCCAGTGGATCGATGGGTAAAGCACGAATCACAATCTGAGCATCTTCTTCCCCTGTCACTCGCCGCCGATCGCGCATGGCATCGGATGCGTTACTGAGAAGATTGACCAGAACCTGCCCCACCTGGGAGCGTTTGCAGACGAGGCGCAAATTCTCATCACAGTCCAATGCCAAGCGCCACAATTTCAGCTTGCCTTTCACGATAAGACAGCATTCCTGGATGAGCATGCGCAGAGGAACCTCTT
>CANGNB010000348.1 GCA_947454545.1 Oligoflexaceae bacterium | reverse complement strand
GCAAAGATGACTTTTTGAAGCTTTTCGTAACACAGCTTCAAAACCAGGATCCCCTGAACCCCGACGATGGTACAGAAATGGCCGCGAAACTTGCTCAGTTCAACGGTCTTGAACAGATGATGAACGTGAACAAATCGCTTGAAAAAATGATCTCTGACCAGACTGCTGGCCGCAACCTGCAGATGGTGAACTATGTCGGTCGTGAAGTGACTGTTGATGGTGGACGTACGAAACTTTCGAACGGAAATCCCACTAAATCAGAATTCACACTGGACATGCCGGCACAAGCTGCCAGCTTAGAGGTCCGTGATTCTAACGGCATGATCATGCTACAAAAAGAGCTAGGATCTCTATCTGCAGGAACACACGCAGTTCCTTGGGATGGAAAAAGCAATACCGGCCGAACCCTGCCGGATGGCGTCTACACATATGCGATCAATGCTCGCAACGTAAATGGCGATACTATTCCTGTGAACATTATGGCAAAAGCTCGCATCACGGGAGTCGATATCAAGAGCACCGATGGTACGCTCTTCTCAGACTTTGGCCGCATTAAGTTCGACCAAATTCGCTCCGTTGGACGACCAGGCTTTGATCAAGACTCTGTAGCTGAGGCAAATTCGCCAGCAACTCAGGGACCTGGCGCAGTTCCTGCTGCACAAGGCCCCGTTCCTCCATCCGCCTCGGCGAACCCCCAACGTGTTAACGGAGCGAGCGCTGCACCCATGACAGATGAACTTGATCGCATGAGAGCTCAAGGAAATCTGGGTCTAGGAAATAACACAGCGACGGCTGATACCCAAACAAGAGGGGCTTCGCCTGCCAATCAACAGCAGACGAACCCACCCAATTCCGCACCCATTCCAGCCAAGAAAAAAGCAGTTGACCCAAAACGCTCAGAATCCGCTAAACTAGCTAAGAGCCCTGGCGAGAATCAACCCGCGCTCGCAAGACCTGCGGCAGGCCCAAAAGCAGATCGCACGACAGCCTCCGCACCCTGAGCTTAAGAGGATTTTGACGTGAAGCACCGTGCGTACCAAAGCGCCCTTGCGGCGCTTTTTTTGCTTTCTTCATGCCGCAGTATCGAATCAGACAAAGCACTCCAAGCTCGCGCTATCGAGATGACTCCTAGCCCTGTCCAGTTAGCCGATGCCGTTCCTCTACCACCACCAGAGCCTGAATGTATCAATCTTCCGTCGTGCCCGGCGGATGAACCCAACGATCCCTACCAATGCACACTCTATCGATACGCCGGAAAGATACTTTGGGAGTCTCAAAGGCTTCAAGCATGGGGACCTACGCCATGTCTTGCTGCCCGGGCCCTGAATGACCTGGCATGCAAAGAGAAGTTGGACGGAAAGCAGATAGGCGACATCGGGTGTAGCCCTGACCCAAGTGGTGGTCGATGTCCTGTACCTGTTACAAGCTGTCCTGAGAGTATTAAGCCCAGCCGGTGTACTGCTAGAAATTACGAACAGAACGAATTAGCTTGGGATCAGAGACCGACAGCTTGGGCACGGAATGAATGCGAAGCCCGCAATAAGCTCAATACGATCGCCTGTCAGCAAGGACTCAATCCGGAAAGTCTCACGAAAATCGAATGCGAGGCCGACGTCAATCCTGGACTATGTCCCCCTCCCTTGCCGACATGCTCTATCGAACATAAAGAGCCTACCGAATGTCTTGTCAGTCAAATCGGAGACATTTCTCTTAAGAAACCCTGGATTGCAATAGGGACTTCTCTCTGCGAGGCCCAGTATCGCCTGCAATTCATGGCTTGTCTCTTCGCTAATTCCCTAAATCAGTTGACGCCCCAAAAACTCGGCAGTATGGAATGTCGAAGCCTAGTGGTCACTGCGCCGCCCCCTCAAAAGGAAGCGACGCCGCCCGCAAACGTCCCATGATTTTATTTATAAAGCGTTCAGGGCTTTTTCGAGCAGCTCTCAAGGAGAATATGTGATGTACAGATGGATTGCCTTGACTTTAGGTCTTTCCACTCCTTGCCAAGCAAAACCCTTGATACATTTTCAGAAGGGTGAAATCATTCCAGCATTTGCCCTAAAGGTTGAAAAAACTCAGGCCCAAATGCTGACCTTTCACCTTCCCCCATCTCCTCCATCCAAAAGTGACGAACTCCAACGCATTCAGTCTATTTTGGAAGTAAAGCTCAAGCAAATTTCAGGGCTAAAGATAAGCACGGACAAGCCAAATCAGTTAAGCATCCAGTTTCTAGGACCAGACACGCCCCTGCTTCAAATTCTTTCTGATCTTGATGTAGAAAATCCCAAACCTTAATTGCCCAGCACTTCGTAAGCTGCTTCCTTGAGCAAAGAACTCTGCAAGGAGGCAGGAATCAGCTGAAGTTCAATATCATACTTTTCCAGAAGACTATGATACAAAGCCTTTTCTTCATTGAGCAAGAGATCCTGAACATCATCACGCAAACGCACACGAATATCTTTATATCCAGTGCGCAAATGATAGCGTTCGATATCTCGCACCATATCATAAACAGCTGACTCACGACTCAGGACTCGACCCCACCCATTGCAGTGTTGGCACTCGGAACTGAGTACGCGCTCGAGAGACTCACGCGTGCGCTTTCGGGTCATCTGAACCAAACCAAGCTCATTTATGGCCAAAACATTGGTACGCGACTTATCCGCTTTCAGAGCTTCCATAAGGGTTTCATTGACCTTATGCTGATCAGCGAAACTTTCCATATCTATGAAATCAATGATGATAATACCACCCAAATTACGAATACGAAGCTGATGAACAATCTCATCAACAGCTTCCATATTGGTTTTGAGGATAGTATCCTGGGCGTTCAATGAACCTACAAATTTCCCCGTATTGACGTCAAAGGACGTCAGGGCTTCTGTTTGATCGATTACGAGATAGCCACCTGAAGGCAACCATACCTTACGAGACAAGGCGTTGGCGATTTCCATCTCAAGCCCAAAGTGATCAAAAATCAAATCTTTCCCTTGAAAAAGCTTAAGCTTTTCGCGGGCGCCAGGAATGGAATCCTGCATAAAATGCAATAGCTGTTCGTAAACTTGAGGATCATCCAAGACTATCTCAGTTATATCTTCACTATAGAGATCACGCGTCGTTTTCAAAACCAGATCAGGCTCTTGATAGAGGACAGCAGGAGCAGCACTTTTCTGGTGTTTTTCCTGCACGTTCTCCCAAACTTTGACCAAATAATCCAAATCTTTTTTGAGGTGCTCTTCCTGAGCCTCAAGTGCCGCCGTTCGAATAATAAGACCCTTATCTTTGGGTCTCAATGCTTCCACCGTTGACAGCAAGCGTTGACGCTCAGCTTCGTCTTCAATACGCCTTGAAATGCCAACAGTATTGAATTCAGGCATCAGCACCAGGTAGCGTCCAGGAATCGTCACAACCATAGTCACGCGAGGTCCCTTAGTGCCGAGAGGCTCCTTGGCAACCTGGACCATAATTTCCTGACCCTCTCGCAAAATTTTCTCAATCGGTGTCCGATTGTTATTCTCACGAGGATCTTGCTGCTGCTGAATTTTCAAGCTTGCTAAATACTCTGGATCGACAACATCGCCTCCGTAAAGGAACGCCGATCTATCCGCACCTATATTGACAAAGGCTGACTGCATCCCTGGTAGAACTCGGCTGACCTTAGCCTTATAAACATTCCCAACCATTCCTCTTTTGTGTTGCCGCTCAACGTAGAG
>CANGNB010000347.1 GCA_947454545.1 Oligoflexaceae bacterium | reverse complement strand
GGGGGCCCATAGGTTGGTTAGTCCCAAGCTTCATACCTTTATCGATGTCTTCGGCGGTGGCGACCCCCTCCATCAGGGCCGTAAAAGCTTCGTTGATCATCGGCATCAGGATGCGATTGACGACAAAGCCAGGATAGTCCTGGGAGCGGGAGACTTCTTTGTCCAAACCCTTGGCGAGAGCGATGATACGATCGGTGACTTCGTGGCTAGTCGTCATCGCAGGAATCACCTCGACGAGCTTCATCAGGGGGACGGGGTTCATAAAGTGCATGCCGATCACTTTGTCAGGTCGGCGGGTAGCACTGGCGATGCGCGTAATGGGGATAGAAGACGTATTGCTCGCCAAAATCGCATGGGGTGCTGTGATCTCATCAAGCTGTCGGAAAATACTGAGTTTGAGCTCTTCCTTTTCGCTGACCGCCTCGATAACCAGTTCGCAGTCTGCAAACGAGCGCAGATCGGTACTCAAGCTCAGGCGCTGGAGCACTGCTGTGGCCTTATCTCCCAAGATTCCCTTGGCTTCAAGTTTGAGAAGGGATTGTTCGATAGATTGGCGAGCCTTTGCGATTTGAGTCTCATTGATGTCCACGAGAACGACATCAAGACCTTTGGTGGCACAGACTTGAGCGATACCGCTGCCCATCTGACCGGAACCGAGGACGCCGACTTTTTGAAATCCTGCGACTGTCATAATCTGCCCTATTTTGCTAAAGTGTTGCGGAATAGATGCGCCAAGAAATGCCGTATCTTAGCGCGGACCCTAAGCTCCGTCTAGCTGAGCCTTCGCGTTGAGGCTACGCGGAGAAAGATAGACCAAAGAGGCCGAGAGATGAACACTTTTCCACCCATCCTATCGGAAGCAGAGCTTGTCTTGAGCGAAGGGGCTTTGCGAGTCCGAAGGCTCTCCGAACAGAAACTGGCCGTCTGGGATGTTCTCGCGGCTATAGATCCTAAAGAGAGTATCCTCTTTCTAGGAGGGCCAAGCTCTCGGCTCAGCTATTTAGCATTGGCTTGGGATGAAGTCGCGAGCGCCGAAGTCCTTGTCCGCCAGCCAGAACCGCCGCGGGGAGCGGAGAGTCTTGGCTTAAAGTTCTCACTCGGGACCCTGTTCCTCCACAGTTACGATGCGTGGGATGAACGCAACGCTGCACAAGGAGCTCGGTTACGAGCTTTTGAAATACGCCGAGCTCTCGTTTGGGATCATAGCGCAGGCTATGTATACCTGTGTGAAGAGGATGCTTGGGAAGCATGTTCCACAAAGCTCTCTGGTCTTTTGGATAAGCCGCTCCAGCAGTCTTTGACCTCAGTAACACCGTCGTGGACCTCGACTCTTGATAACGCCGGCTACTGTGACAAAGTACGACGGGTGATCGAAGACATCAAAGAAGGTCGCTACTATCAGCTCAACTTTTTGCGCTACTGGAGGAGCTCGGCCCCGATCAGCAGAGAGCATTGGCTCAAGCGCATGAAAGCTGTCTCAGGTCCCTATGGCGCATGGCTCGATCTTCCCGATCTTGGTGTCATTTCCTTTAGCCCTGAGCGCTTTGTCAGTCTTACTTGGGAAGGGGCAGCTGCGTACCTGCAGACAGAGCCAATCAAGGGGACGCGTGCTGTCGTTCAAGATCCGCACGAGAATGCTAAGGCCCTCGCTGATCTCGCCACGCATCCCAAGGATGCCGCCGAGCTCAATATGATTATCGATCTGATGCGCAATGATCTTCAGCGTGTATCAGAACCACGATCGGTGCAGGTCGTCGATCCTGGTTCGGTACAAAGTTTTCAGCAAGTCCATCATCGTATTGCTACGATTCGCTCACGCTTGCGCTCTTCTGTGGACTGGGGTGAAATCTGGAAAGCACTTTGTCCCGGAGGCTCGATCACTGGCGCACCCAAAAAAGAAGTGCAAAAAGCTATCCTTGAGTTAGAGGGGCGAGCTCGCGGATATCTCATGGGCCATATCTTCTTTCTCGATCGCTACACTGGCCTTGTCGACTCGTCTATTCTTATTCGTACCGCTCAGCGCTGTGCGGATCATACTTGGGAGTATGCAGCGGGAAGTGGGCTGACGATTCAAAGTCAGGTCGAAGAAGAACGAGCTGAAGTTTTGGCCAAGGCTCGTGTTATTCTAGACGAGAGTTAAGAGTGCGAGGTAAGAGGGATCGCGAGCAAGGGAGGGCAAGACCTCATGGATAAGAACATAGACTGGACCCAGCATGAGCAACATATAGCCGAGCTTTTACAAGCTGTGGGTGAAGATCCTCAACGCGATGGACTTCTAAAGACGCCGCAGCGTTTTGTAAAGGCTTTTCGCTTTCTCAATTCGGGCTATGAGCAGGATACCGATGGGATTTTGACTCAAGCTCTCTTTGATGTCGACTATCAGGACATGGTGGTCGTCCATGATATCGAATTTTACAGTCTGTGCGAGCATCATCTCTTGCCATTTTATGGCAAAGCGCACGTCGCCTATATTCCCGACAAAAAAGTAGTAGGTCTCTCAAAAATCCCTCGTTTAGTGAATGCCTATGCGCGGCGGCTTCAGGTCCAAGAGCGTATGACGCGGCAGATCGCCGAGACCCTCTTTCGTGTGCTCGGGGCTCAGGGCGTTGGGGTTGTTTTGGAGGCTTTTCATTTTTGTATGATGATGCGAGGCGTTGAAAAACAAGGCAGCTACACGAGCACCAGCTGTGTGCAAGGATGCTTTCAAAATCCAGAGACTCGCTCTGAATTTTTGCATCTCGTGCACATGCGTAAAGGTTGAAAGATAAATTCTAGGGAAAGAATAAGGTGCGGTTACTCCGTCAAAAAGCGCGTAGATTCAGATCCGATAGGGACGTTTCGGCTTGAGGATTCCACATAAAGGCGAGCGCATAGATGCCCGGCAAAGGCGGTAGCTGAGTGATCTTGATCGCCTGACCCTGCAAGAGCTGGATGGCGAGAGTGAGGTGCTGAGCGGCTTTAGGCGACGGTTCGGAACTAGGAAGCAGCTGATCCTGCGTTTCTCCCTGCAGCGAAATTACCAAGGCATTCCGATCGGCCCGTTTTTTCAATTGAGTCGATACCTGCATGGCTGTGACACCTTGATCGCGCGCCATCTCAATCAGGGCGAGCTGGGCATGATAGAGGGCTGAGGTGAGTGTGCTCCCCACGATGTCAAGGCCTTGAAGGCGCGCCGAAGTCTCGACAAGATTATCGTAGCTGAGCGAAATACCTTCACTGTGGTGTTTGATGAGGGCCTGACTTTCCTGCAGATAAGCGAGCAACGTACCTTGGCTGCTGGCTGTTCCCTGCAGCATGCTATACCAGTGTTCGGCAAGACTTGCTGTCGCTTTGAGCTCAGCGATGAGCTTTTGACTCAGCATGCTCAGATTGATAGCGCAGTTGCCAACGTTGTGGGAGTCTTGAATCAAGGTGTCGAGACTGATATCAAGCTCGGAGCGCCCGTCCTCCTGGATACGCTCGGTGAGCGTACGGATGAATTTTTTAGACGCCTGTTTGCTTAGTTCAAGATCCCAGCGTGTGCTGAGCTCAAAGAGGCGTTGAGCTGGTTTAAAGATTTCGCGGCTCGCGACATAGGAAAGGTCTTCGCTCAGACTCAAGCTCTCCTGAAGTTTTTCTAGATAGGATTGGGCGCAGCTTTGCATCTGTTGCTGGAGCGATTGAGCCTGGTGAAACCACATGTGCTCGGCTTGTTTTTCGACCAATTGGCCTTCTAGTTTGACGATCTGCTGTTGAAGCAGTCGCTGC
>CANGNB010000346.1 GCA_947454545.1 Oligoflexaceae bacterium | reverse complement strand
GCAGCCCAGAGACGACGACAGGTGGTAACGCTTTGAAGTTTTACTCTTCGGTTCGTCTTGATATTCGCCGTGTGGCCTCGATCAAGCAGGGCGAAGAGGTTATTGGGAACCGCGTCCGAGTGAAAGTCGTGAAAAATAAAGTGGCGGCCCCGTTCCGTGAAGCAGAGTTCGACGTACTTTTTGGTACAGGTATCTCCAAACTTGGGGATCTGATCGATCTCGCCTGCCAGCATGAGGTTGTCGCTAAAACAGGCGCTTGGTTCTCCTACAAAGAGCAGCGTTTGGGACAGGGTCGTGAGAAAGCCAAGGAATTTTTGGAAGCCAACCCTGAAGTCACTCAGCAGATTGAGTTTGAGCTGAAGCGCAAGCTCAACTTCCCAGGCTTCGATGAAACAGCCAAGAAAGAGCTCGAAACCGTAAAAGGCGAAGCCAGTAAACGCGGTCGTAAGGCTGCTAACGAGGAAAAATAAGTCATCTGTCGCAGCGAGGGGTGTTCGAGGGGCTAGGGACCTTCGAACATCCCCTTGTTGTTTTCAGCGAACGAGAGTTATCAGAGCGAACAAGAGTCCTGCGCGACGGAGATACTCGAATGGGATTAAGCGTATTGTATGTGCCGGCGAGTGAAAGTGCAAAAGCCGAGCTTTGGGAAAAAATTCGAGCTTGGCAAAAAGTGAGTGGTCTCTCTTGGGAAAAAATACGAGTGACACCTGACTTCTATACCCCTACAGGCGCTCAAAGAGATGAGATGCAGGGCATGCTTGATATGGTGCGAAATGGTTCTATCGATCGCGTGCTCTATAGCGATCTCACAGAAAGCCAGACAAGAGATCTTGATTGGTTAGCCTTTGCTTTTTCTCTGCAAAGGTATCGTGTGAGTGTTGAAGTTATTGGTAATGGGAGTCTTGATCTGGCTAAGAAGATGCAGGACTTGACTGCAGGGATTCAGGCGATGCAAACGCCATCTTCGATCTGAGTGGAGAGGTCTGTAGGAACATGCCAATCCTGAAAAATCAGCGCCAAAAAGCGTCAGTCAAAAGCATTTAGTTTTCGTAAATTGTATTGACCGGCTGTCCAATCGATCCTAGACCTTAAGAAGAAAAGCCTGCCTTTCATAAAGGATGCGAAGATGCTGACACGAATCTCTCCATTTGTCTTGCTGGGTCTTAGTCTTGCAGCAACAGCGGCACGAGCCGACTTTTTGCCACCCAACAACCTTCATCTCGAAGATGGTCTGCGTTCAGCAAACCTCACCGAAAAAGACTTTAATGAAGTGATCGACGAAGCTCAGGCTATCTATGCTCCCATTATCAAAAACACCCACAAGGGGACTTTGAAAATAAATCGCCTCTGGACCAACACCACTGTCAACGCCAGTGCTACTCAGATCGGAAGCAGCTGGGAAGTGAACATGTACGGCGGGCTTGCTCGTCGTCCCGAGATTACCCGTGACGGCTTTTCTATGGTTCTCTGCCATGAAATCGGCCACCATCTGGGCGGCTATCCCTTCAGCTCAAGCTGGGCAGCAAACGAAGGTGAGTCCGACTATTTCGCAACTATTTCTTGCGCTCGTCAGCTTTGGAAAGATTCTCCTGAAGCCAATGCTGAATTCCGCAAAACCATCGCTGCTTCTCCCAAGGCGAAGTGTGATGCTGTCTGGACTGACGAAACTGACCAGGATCTCTGCTATCGTACGATGGCTGCTGGTAAGTCGACAGCAGATCTGCTCTCCGCTCTCGGTGGAACTAAAATTGGCTGGGATACTCCAGACAAGAAAGTCGTAAAATCGACCGATAATGCTCACCCACAAGGCCAGTGCCGTCTTGATACTTATATGGCTGGCGCCCTCTGTAACAAAGAGTTCGACGAAAAAATCATCCCAGGCAAAGACCTTGGCAGCCGTCGCAATGGCAAAGATGCTGAGATGGCAACAGCCAAGTTCACCTGTACCAAGTACGAAGACTATGATGTTGGCGTCCGTCCCCTTTGTTGGTTCAAGCCAGCTCTTTAAGAAGCAGGCATAAGACATCACAAAGAGGCCTTCCCTAAACGGGGAAGGCTTTTTTTTTGGTAAAAAAGTTTTGGTCTCTATGCCGAGAAAAGTACTCAACGAGCCGAAGCTTGGGTCTGCTGCCAACGAATAGGCTGTCGTAGCCCCCCTGTGAGACGCTCAAAATGCCAGAATTTACCCTGTTTTTCATGAGACCAATAAGCGGTGTAGTACACCACCAATTCTTCAGGTTTGGCGCCTGCCTCGATTTCGGAGCAGAGGAGGGCTGACTTTTGCCCCGGTCTATAGAGCTCGATCGACATTTCTACGAGATTCAAAGGGCTATTCCAAAGGGTTTCCTGTGCCGTCGAGGCCTTCATCTGAAAGCAAAAGTGCTTGCGAAAGTCCTGCTGTATCGAGGCAGAGACCTGACAGCGTGACCATGCATCGCGCTCCCTTTGGGGAATCTGCCAACGACTATCCAGGCGTGAAAGGGGGCTCAGGGTAAACCCCTTCTCCAAGCGCAGACTACTCATGAGGGTCGCGGGATCTCGACAAAAGGAGCTCCAGTCGGGAACCTTTTCAAAGGCGCCACGCAACTGGTCTTGAAAGCTTTTGAGCTGGCCGCTGCTAATCGGACGCCGATCTGAGCTTACAACTGTAGGCAGGCTCTCGTTTTGACAAGTGAAAAAAATGGAGGCCACGCTCAGGCAACCTAGAGCTCCTAGATAGATCCAAGGAGAAACTTTGCTAGGGCCTTCGGATGAACTCATGTGAGACTCCCCCAATGTATGGCATCGCCGAGAGCCTCAGGATCGGCAAACAACGGCTGCAAGTACCTTCGCAACGATTAGGACTTTGTATCTACTCAGATTTTGACGCATATTGGCGGACTCGTCAATGGATGAAGGCTGAGACAGGTTCCGACGCGCCCGAACTCGCGAGTGTTCGCGCCGTGGCAAAACCTGGTTTACACTAGAGAAAGAACTTGCAGCCTTTCCTAGAAGAGTTAGTGTTCACTCTTGTGAAGTCATCATCGCTAAGGGGAGAAACAAGCGTGACCAAACGTTTGCGCGCGGATCAGAGAAGCTTGCTAGAAGAGCAGGTCTTTGACATTGCCATCGTAGGGGGTGGCATCAATGGAGCTGTCGCCGCCGCAGCCCTGAGCGCTGCAGGCCTTAAAGTGGCTCTCCTGGAAAAGAAGGATTTTGCTTCAAGCACCAGTCAAGAATCTTCCAATCTGGTTTGGGGTGGCATCAAATATCTCGAGAGTTACGAATTTTCCCTCGTATGGGATCTCTGTCGATCACGCAATGAACTCATGACTTATTACCCTCATGAAGTGAGGGAAATACGTTTTTTTACCACTCTCGAGAAAGGTTTTCGCAAACCACGCTTTCTCGTGTTTTTGGGTTCTGTTCTTTACTGGCTCATGGGACGCTTCAAGACACAGGCGCCACGTCTGCTATCGATCGCGGATATTCGCCAAGAGGAATCCTTGGTAGCGACCGAAAAAAGCCAAGGGGGTTTGGAGTATTCGGATTGTTTCCTGCGTGACAATGATGCGCGCTTTGTCTTTCATTTTATCCGTCAGGCAAGACGCCATGGAGCCGTTACCTTTAACTATGCTCAGGTAGATCAGGCGGAACGCTCCGAAGATGTTTGGACGCTTGCTGTTCAAGATCTTGAAGCACGCTCTCAGATCAAAGTCCGTGCGCGCGTTTTTATCAATGCAGCTGGACCTTATGCGGATGGCTTGAATCAGGTCGCCAAGATTACGACTCGCTATCGCCACATCTTTTCTAAGGGAGTACATCTGATCG
>CANGNB010000345.1 GCA_947454545.1 Oligoflexaceae bacterium | reverse complement strand
TCTCAGGTTCAGCTGTTCATCCGAAGCACGTATCGTGCAGACGATACCTTTCCAAGCTTTGGCAGGCGTGCGACCCTGAATGGTTTTTGCTGTCACCGGGCCCGCAAATTTTTGACCCAACTCGATCGAGCGCGCTTTGATAAGGTCGAGATATTCTGGCTTGTTATTTTCGAAGAGATCCTTAGCAAAGCTGCCCGTTTTGGCGTCGAGGAGAGTGGCTTTGGTGACGTCGAAAGCCTGGTAAGCACCATGAGTAATCGCAACATCAAGAGTCTGCTGATCGAGGCGACCCGTAAGGGTCAGAGTCGACGTAAGATCGAGACGGGCTTGAGAGAAGCCTGCATCGATGACCCGTGTGTAGGTCTCGGCTTGGACGGTGTTAAAGGTTTTAGCAGAAAAGTCGGAGAAGTCTGGAATACCACACTTCGATAGGACAGTCTTGAGATCCTCGTCGGTACCCGTGCTGCTGATGCTGCTGCCGCCAGCCGCCTGATCGGCCTCGAGAGGCTCGTGGTAGCGATCGAGTTCGCGCTTGATCGCATCCGCATCGACGGAAGAGGCTGCGCTACTTGCTGCACCCCCGAGGGAGCCCGATGTGGTCTTACTTTGCTGCGAGCAGCTCGATATCAGGATCGCTGTCGTAGCAACAACCCTAAAGACTCCTAGATCAGATAGGAACAAGATCCGCATAACTGACCTCACGAAGACGCCGTTCTAGGGCGTATCGGCGATTTCTAGAGAAAAATCACAAAGTCTTCAAAAAAACTAAAAAGAATTAAAATATACAGATAGTTATGAGGCTCTTGAGGGGCCGGAATTGCGGTCCAAGTGAGGTGCAGGTAGGAGAAGAAAGTGCTCTAGTTACCGAGGACTAGAACACCGATTCGGGCTCTCAGCACAGGTCGAAGGTCTCGTTAGGTTTCCCCTCGGAACGAGTAGAGTCCAGCGACAACAGGTTCGCCGGCCTGCATGCGAGCCGTTTCCAAGCGATGCCGCGACAGAGTCAAACCCGTTTGCTCCGCGAGCCTATGGATATAGGCTGAACTGTGAGTGAAGCGGCCACAGAGTTGCAGCTGTACATCGCGAGGTCCTTCTTCTGTGCTGAACAGCAGATAGCCACCTGGAGTGAGGCACTTCTTTAGACTGTCTAAGAGGAGGGTGAGATCACCAAAGTAGGGAACGACATCCGCCATGAGAATAAGAGGAAAGCGGCGCTCTTCCTTCTCGAGAAAATTCAAGATTTCGGCTGTATGAAGCTCACGATAGAGGCCCTTAGCATAAGCCTTTTCGAGCATGCCTGCTGACAGATCGACGCCGACCCAATAGGGCGAACAAGCTTGGAATGCCTCGGCGGACAATCCCGTACCACAGCCTAAGTCAAGCGCTGAAGCATACTGGAGGGGGGCTTCAGGGTCATCACTCAGAAGCTGACGAAGCAGGCTTGGGGTCTTATATTTGAGGGTGCTGACGATATGCTGATCGAAGGTTTCCGAATAGCGATCGAAAAGCTCTTGAACATACCCGTCCGGGGAGCGCTCTGGGCAGCTCCCCTGGAGAGCATCGAGAAAGTATCGAGCGGTTTTATTGTGCGGTTGCAGACTGAGGATGCGCTCATAGGTGGCGACAGCCTTTTCTCTTTGACCACCGGAGCGATAGAGAGGCGCAAGGTTGGTGAGAGTCGAAAGATCGTCAGCTTTGAAGCGAAGGACCAGCTCGTAGCAGGCGATGGCCTTTTGATTTTGGCCCGTCGCACGAAACAGATTGCCTAAGTTGTAGGTGAGAATCGTATCCTTGGGAAATAGAAGAATGGCGATACGATAGGCCTTGAGCGCTTCGGCAAAGCGTCCCTCTTGGTGGTAGCGAATGGCTAGCTCCCGTATGTTACTACGAGGAGACGGGGGCGAAAGGGCATCCATGTTCACCTCATTCGATTGGGAGAACTCGAGATATTCTAACCCAAATGAACTCGAGTCTGATAGACGTAGGCTAGGCGAGCCAGTTTTTTGGTCATTCCCACAGGCTTGTTGGAATATTCGGCTGCAAGGCTTGCTTTTAAACCAAGAGATCCTTCTCATTTGAGAGGGAGACAGGTAAGCTCCTGGGCGGGTCTCTCTCTGACAGAGAGTCACCCTTTGGAAAAGCTTGGCTGCTGCGACAGGAGGAAGGGCTGATGGTGAATCTTCAAAGCAACACACCCATGACCTATCCGGACTCTACTCTTTGGCTGGTCACTCAGGAGCCCTTGCTCAACGAGTTTGTCTGCTATCTCAAAGATAAGCAGGAGAGCCTAAGACGGGACGGGCATGAAGGCCAAGAACTCGTTTTTAGTCGTGCACAGATTCATGAAGTTCGGCAAGCTTTTGATCGGATGATCTGCAGAGGGGAAGAAAAGCTCCATCGTCTCTGTGGGCTGCTCAGTGAAGTCTTTTTTCAAACACCCGTAGCTTTGAAAAGTGTGGTGATTGCTGAACTCCCTGGCTCTTCCCAGCGCTTTAAGCTCACTCAGGATATCGAGGCGAGCGATGTCTATGCACGCACAGACTTGGATCTTGGCAATTGGCTTATGGAAAAAATTCGCTATCAAGGGCCACTCGGGTGGGAACGACCGCGTCTGATCGCAAATTTTGTCGAATATCAGCCACGAGAACGCAATGCCTTTGGCATCAACAAGATGATTTCGCGCATCAAGGCTGAAGAGGAGATTTGGGCGAAAGTCGTCGATGAAATTTTTGGTCTCGATCAGATTGTGCGAAGAGATAAAGAACTCCGGGAACTCAGCTATTTCATCAAAGATGTGTTCGGCATCAAAATAGTCGTCGATCATCAGCAAGAGGTCGAAGCTGTTCTGGGTGCCCTGCGCAACGTTCAATGGAGTTCTCAGATACTGGCTGCTCATGGTGTGGAAGATAGCCCTGAGCATGCATCCTTGACCTTAGTCGAACTCAAAAATCACCTGGGCGAGAATGAGCAAAAGCAAAGTGGATGGCAAGCTGTAAAAGCTGTGTTTTCTTGGTGGGACAAGACCTTTGAAATTCAGGTGCAGACCCTCGATGTGTTCCTGCGTGAACAGGAGCGACTCACGCATGAAAGTCACGCAGCCTTCAAGGAAAATCGCGAACGCATTCGTCAGCATGTTGCCGATCAGATTCCTCTCTTTGGCTTTTATCTCAAGCTCCTCCGATGGCTCTTTATCGATCCGAGTGAGCCGACACCGCAATTGGAAGGTCTTCGTATTGTTCTCTAAAAACGTGTCGAGTTCAGGTTGCTTTCTGACCCCAGGTAGGCGAACATAGCGAGGCCATTCGATCCTTGGCGAGGAGACTTCCTATGACGTCAGCTGTTCGTATCGAACATGTCTCAAAACTCTACCCGCTCGGTAATACTTCTGTGCAAGCACTCAGTTCCATCGATCTGACGATCGATGCCGGAGAGTTCACGACGATCGCAGGGCCTTCAGGCTGTGGCAAATCGACACTTTTGAATCTGATCGGATGCATGGACACCCCAAGTACGGGAGAAGTCTATATCGAAGGCGAGCCTATCTCACGCCTGAGCGATAAGGTCCTGACCAGACTGCGCCTCGAAAAGCTTGGCTTTATCTTCCAGAGTTTCAACCTGATCCCTGTGCTGACGGTCTACCAGAACATCGAGTTCCCCTTGCTGATTCATGGGGGCTACTCGCCTGCAGAACGCCAGCGGCGTATCGATGCTCTCCTTGACGAAGTGGGTCTAAAACCGCAAGCAAAGCAAAGGTCGAATGAGCTTTCGGGCGGGCAACGCCAACGCGTAGCGATTGCCAGAGCTTTGGTGACCTCTC
>CANGNB010000344.1 GCA_947454545.1 Oligoflexaceae bacterium | reverse complement strand
TGTTAAAGAAGCAAGTGGGGATTTATCGCTGTTTTCAAAGGCCTTAGATCTTTCGGATGCTCAGTACCTGAGTGGTGATGACTTTACTTTTCTCCCCAGCCTCAGTGTGGGTGGTAAGGGAGTCATTAGCGTAGTCACAAATATTTTTCCCCGAGCCTTTGTCCTCCTTCAAAAGTATCAAGCGACACAGAGAGCTGAGGACGCTCGTCGAATTCATCAGGCTCTCTTTGCTTTCACGGAACTCTTGTTCGTTGAGTCAAGCCCCAGCCCTACAAAAGCCGTACTTGCTCATTTAGGTCTCATCGAAAACTCTCTCCGACTTCCTATGGTCGGAGTGCTTCCAGAGACTTCGAAGAAGCTTCAAGAGGCCTATCAATCAACTGCTCAGCGACTGAAAGAGCTGGAGGCTCTGTCATGACAACGTTATGCTGGATTCATGGCTATTCCGGTCGCATGGGATCAGAAATTCGAGACCTGATGAATTCCGAGCCTAGTACTTGGAGCCTATTGGGTGGGACTGCACTTGGAGCCATGGCCGACGCCCAATCAGGGGAACAATGGTCGGATTGGAACAGACTCCCTAGCTTTCTCAAAAAGGTCGATCTCATCATCG
Source organism: Oligoflexaceae bacterium (assembly GCA_947454545.1). Taxonomy (GTDB): domain Bacteria; phylum Bdellovibrionota_B; class Oligoflexia; order Oligoflexales; family Oligoflexaceae; genus Oligoflexus. Next base: position 3,215 of record CANGNB010000344.1, on the reverse strand, counting down.
ATTTCTCAGCCGCTGAAGCAAACAAACTGCTGCTACAGACCCTCAATTCTTCTGAGATCAGAGATAAAGCCATCCTTCTTGGGACGACTGGCTTAGATGGGGGGACTCTCGAAGCTTGGTTTGCCTTTGCAAAAAAGACGAACTGTCGACTGCTCCAAGCTCCCAACACAAGTTTGGGGGTCTTGCTAACACTGAAGGTATCCCAGCTCTTAGGACAAGTTCTAAGTCCTCTGGGTTTTGACATTGAACTCGTCGAGAGCCATCATCGCAACAAAATTGACGCCCCGAGCGGTACTGGAAAATTCCTTGCGGAAGGTGTTGCAAGAGTACTTGAAAAACACACCGTGTACGGTCGTCAAGGCAAACGCACAGCCGATGAAATCGGCATGGCCTCACTTCGTGGAGGAAGTGTTTTTGGCGAACACGAATTACGTTTTCTTGGAGAACATGAGGAACTTACTGTCTCGCACAGAGCCCTCTCACGAACACTTTTTGCAGAAGGGGCGCTGCATTTATCGCGCTGGCTGCTGAAGCAAAAACCTGGGGCTTACCAACTTGAACAGATCTCCATAGAGGAGATGGTTGCTCTCCTGAAAAACCCCTAGTTATTCACTCAGAGAAGCATGATTTTGCTGAGTGACAGCAAAGTGTAATGACGAAGCTGTTTGAGAGAAAGCGGTAGTCCAATAATCGACAGCTAAAGTATCCATGGCCACGATCGCACCTTGGTTGGATTCGACGATGACTTGATACACGCCAGGGCTTAGATTAAAGAAAGCTGCTTTCACAAGTCCTGATGTATTGCCAAAATACCAACCCTCGGGAAGTAAGCGACCGGAACCATCGACAAGTGAAATCTTCACCTGCCCCTGACCACGCGCTAACTTATGAAAAATCACGGCCTGGCCTAAGGCTGGATCGAAAGGAATCGTATCGTGTCCGTCTTGCTGATTTAGCTCGTGATAGAGATCCTCTGCAAAGCCTCGCGGCAACATGGGTACGACGCTGAGCTGCTGGGCAATTTTTTGATCACGATCGACAGCTGTCACAATATTTTCAAACTCTGCAGACTGAGTAAGAGCGTAAACCCGGCCCTTAAATGATGTCATAACGTCATGCGCAACGACCCCAGGACTCACATACGTCATTGGCTGATTGTCCCCAATCGCAATAACCTCAGCGCCATCGACACGTTGCAAGAGTTCTTGATTGGAATCGACGTCTTCGTAGATCTGCTCAGTCGCAGTGGGAAGGGCTGCCAAGTATAAAGTACGTGGAGATGCGTTCTCAAGCAGCACATCTTCTTCCGAATGAGCCCCTGGAAAGAGTGGGAGAGTCACAGCAGTACGGAAGCCAGCTTGATCGTAAAAACTCAACTCTGTTAAGCCGGGCTTAACGTTGAAAAAGCAAAAACGGCCGCTTGTCCCGGTAGCTTTTCCATCGCGCTGGGGTCCGAATTGTCCGAAATAGAAGGGGCCTTCCGCTGATACATTCAAACTGACTCTCATATCAGCCAAAGCTTTATTGCCACGAGCATCCATGGCTCGGGCACAGAATGAAGAAAGATTGTTATCCTGAGCTAAGTCGAGAACATTCTGGTAGGCAAAGTAAGTCCTGTAGGTCAGGGTCTTCGCACGCAAAACCTCTGTACCATCGCCATGTTCAAAGGCCAATTCAGTTACGGTTGGTACATAAAGACCTTTTTCGTCCTCTGCGAGAACCCAAAAACGTGATCCCGTCGGGACATCGCCAAATAAAGCAAAACCCCTAGCATCGGTCTTCGCAGCGACTCGTGTTCCAAGCAAACGCAAAGTCAGACCAGAGGCTGGGTAAATCAAAGACTGTTCTGGAGCCGAGCGCTCGTCCATAACCTGAATCGCAAGCTTTCTGTACTCAGGACCCAGCACCGGATAAACAAAGCGGCTCTGTGCTTCATCCGTCAATTTTTTGGCGGCATCCACTTCGGCCGCCGTCCCCGCAAGAGTGAGAGGCCGAGGTCTATCGTTTGTCTCAGGCATCGTGACAGGGGACTGTTCAGGCCTATAGGTCAAGGGCTCTTTGTGCTCAAGGGGCAAGACGCTTGTGAGATTACGAAGATTCATGCTCTCAGCACTCGAGGCCAAGAGGGGATCAGGTTTTTGCTGATCTTTGACTTTGACGCTTACTATCTTCATTTCATCGAGATAGGTGATATAAAGTTCAGTTTGTCCTTGCTGCTGAGCCGTGAGACTCTTCAGCTTCGTGTTCCAGCGCACAACCTTCGTGTCTCTTGTATAAATCTGCGCATCTCGAACCATACCCTGAAACTTAATCGAAATAGATTCTCCAGGCGCTCTCAGTTCCAACTGCGTCGCCGAGACAACGAGTCGACCTGCCTGAATGGTGACGTTTAGTATTTGGTCGGATGTGGAAGAACGAGCTGCAATCGAACTGTGCTCGACCTTATGCTCTCGCAGAAGCCTTGCCTCACTGAGAGCTTGAGCCTCTTCCTCTTCGGCCGTCAGAGCACGAGCTGTGGGCAGGCCGGGGACAATTTTAGGTTTGTTACCCGTGAGGGGGCTCTGTACCATAATGAGTGGCTGGGCCGCACCTCCAGTCCCTGCAGGGATGGAAGGCTTAGCTCCCGGAACGGGGACGGAATCACGAGTAGATTTCAAAAGCTCAGCGACAGTCGTAGCTTTCGTACTATTCAACTGCTGCTGATTCAGCTTTTGCGCAAGCTGGGGTGAGTCGAGAACAGCATCAAACATATCTGCACGTGTGCCCTGTTCAAATGAAGCTCCCCATGCAATAGGTGCCCCGAAGCAAAGCAGAGCGCTTATGCTGAGGCAGACTTGTTTTGCGCGGGCCATCGGTTTCATTTTGGCACTTCTTTTATCTCAATAAAATCGTTTAAAACTGGGACTCTATCTGAAGATCGGAAGCTTTTCCCATTCCCTTAAGGTGCGACAAAATTTCAAAATAGAAACTCTCTGTCGTTACCTTATGCCAGACAGTATTAGAGCATGCTTAAAGACAAAAAAAGTAAGATTTTTGCAATTTCACCAATTGAGGATCTTAACCAAGAAGCAATGTCCGACTTACAGAAGGGGCATGTTAAAGCGATTGCTCGAGACGCTCTCGAAAGGTTTTATCTAAAGTCGGGAACACCAGGATTTCCAAGATGGACTTTTGAGAACGCTGAGATGACTCAAAGCCAAGTTTCTCTTCCCAAT
>CANGNB010000343.1 GCA_947454545.1 Oligoflexaceae bacterium | reverse complement strand
CGGCGGCTGATTTTGCTGGCTATAAAGTCGAGGTGCGTGAGCCCCTGAAGGGTCAGTTCGGGCCTTACGAAGTGCTCTCCTCACCACCACCTTCGTCGGGTGGGGCGACGCTGTTACAGATGCTCGGTATGATGGGCGGTGATGATCTGAAAACTCTTGGGTTTGGATCTGCGCGCTATCTTCATCTCTTGGTTGAGGTCATGAAGCGTGCGTTTGCAGACCGATCGGAGTGGTACGGAGATCCCGCTTTTGTTCATGTGCCCCTTATTGAGCTTTTGAAACCTACCTATTTACGAGAGCGAAGGGCATCGATTCTCGATAAAGCAGTACCTAGCCTGGAAATTAAACCTGCTCGAGTGCCAGAGGGTGAGTCGCATGAGACGACCCATTTCACGATCATTGATCGTGAGGGCATGGTTGTGACGAATACTTATACCTTGAATGGGAGCTTTGGCTCTGGTGTTGTCGTACCCGGGACGGGGATCCTTTTGAACAACGAAATGGATGATTTCACAAGCAAGCCTGGGGAGCCAAATATGTATGGGCTCATTCAGGGTAAGCGCAATAGTATTGCCCCCCGCAAACGTCCCCTCTCATCGATGACACCCACGATTTTTGTGAAAGATGGGCGAGCTGTCCTGGCCTTAGGCTCGCCTGGTGGGCCCACAATTATCAACACCGTCTTGCAGGTCAGTCTCAATGTACTGGTTCAGGGTTGGAATGTGCAAAGTGCGGTTGAAGCACCGCGCATTCATCACCAATGGATGCCCGATGAAATTCGCTGGGAACCGCAGGGAATCAATCCTGATACGCGGAAGATTATGGAGAGTATGGGGCATGTGTTTGCGAAGGAGCCTCGTTCCATGGGCGATGCTCAGGCCATCGTCTATGATCCTGAGCGCAAAGAGTGGTCGGGTGGCGCGGACAGCCGACGTGGTGGTAAAGCTGTCGCGCCCTAAATTGCTCCGTGGGTAATATCAAGGATTTGGGGTATTGGACTCTTCTGGCTCAGGCGCTGTCTCTGGTTCAGCCTGGGTGGCAGGATCCGGTGTCCCACCTGCTGCTGGTTTGATTTCATCACCGAGGGCGAAATCAATGCTCGTCTTTTTCCCCAAGACGTCACGGATGTACCAAGCTCCCTCATTTCGCACAACAGAGAGAGTGTTTTCTGTGGTGACCTGGGGTGCATCTTCGAGCTTATTTTCTTTATTAGGACCGAGATTTTTGTAGCTCAGGAGAAAAGTGATTTCCGTTTCTCGGGGTGTACGATCGCGCCTTTCGACAACGGAGTAGCGCTCAAGCTTATAGTTTTGCTTAATAAAGGCTTTAGTGATGATGTCATCAGAAGCCTGCTCAATGGAATTTTTCAAGTTACCAGTGGTGAGTTTGAGGAGTTCCTTTTTTTGGGCAACATCCTGCATATTGAGGGAAATATCGAGATAGGCTTGGACGACCTCTTCAGGTCCCATACTTTCTCGCCCCGAGCTACACATCTTGCTGCAACTGATCAAAAGCAAAAAGCTCAGCATCGGTAGAATCGGGAATTTACGCGACATATGCGCTCCTCCACTGGCGTACGATAGGGGTCACTTGCTGCTAGCGTCACCCTCTATGGTAGCAGGATTCGAGGCATCGGGAACACCAGCTGGAACATTTTGCGGTACAGGGCTTGAAAGGGGCGTTTGCTGATTAGGTTCAGGGGTTGAAGGAACTGCTGGAAGACCTTCCGAAGTGCTTTCTCCGTTCTGACGCATCTCTTGTATGTTTTTCCAGCGAGGCGTTTTGGGTAACTTAGTCGCTACACCTTCTGGGGCTCTGCGAGGGTTCTGTGATCTATCGTAATTGTAGGATCCGTCGGACTCCCCTTGGTAGGAAGGTTGACTGGAGCGGCCTTTGTTTTCGTCGCCTCCTCCAACAGCAGGCCGAGAGCGATTTGAACGACCAGCTTCCATCTCCGGCTTAAAGCGAGTGGGTTCGGGATGATCAATGATATCGCGAAACCAGCCTACGAATGCTTTGACATCGGCAGGAGATGCTTGCGTGATGCTAACATTTCCCTGGGATTGAAGCACGTTGAGGTCTCTATTCACAGTGTAAAGGCGCTGATCGACGAAAAGCAGAGTAGGTGTCACGAAACCGTGTTCGGGACGGACAAAAACCGGAATATTTTGGGCTCGCAGGTAGCTCAAGCGGGATAAATATTCATTTTGCTTAGCGCGTCCTAAGAAGACGCGAACATCTACACGGCGATACTTGGCTAGATAGAGAGCTGAAACGATATCACCATCGGTAAGGTAATCGGTCATCAGCCAGACGCGGCGGCGCCCTGAGGCGATGAGCTCGACAAGCTGATTCCGCAGTTCACCGAAATTCTGAACGTCCTTGTTGTTCAGAGTTGGAGCGGCCAAAGGAGCTTGGGGGGCATACACACTATCCTCGGCCTTCCCCTGAGCGACTCCAACAAAGCACACGAGCAAAACTAGCCAAAGGCATCGCATGACATCTCTCCCTGCTCGAAAATTAGGCACGCAACCGAATGATAAAGGCTCCGAACCCATCCATATCATCCTGGTTCCCAGCGTAGATCGCGAGCATATTTTCACGTGTGACATACTTTTTGAAGTAGTCAGGCAAACGTGCTACGGGGGAGACAACCTCTATTTTGTCGCCATATTCGTCTTGGACTCGTTTCAGTTGATCTTCCGTCTCTTCCGATTCAAATGAGCAAACTGAGTAGATCAATTCCCCGCCAGGTTGCAAGAGGCTTAGGGCGTGTTTGATCATCGCCCATTGCTGCTTGGCGAGAGGTTCGATCATATCCACGGTCTTATGCCATTTGCCCTCTGGGTGACGGCGGAGGACGCCCAATCCTGAGCAGGGCGCATCGAGCAAGATTTTTTGAAGCTTCTGCTCGGGCTTCCATGCAAGAAAATCTTCCTGAACCCAAGTCATCTTTGTATGACCGAGGCGAGTGACTGTCTCCAGGGCTCGCTTATACTGATCGGCATCTTTTTCTATAGCAAAGAGCTGAATCTGTTCTTGGCCAAGTTCGTAGATATGGGACACTTTACCGCCTGGACCTGCGCAGGCATCTGCGATGGACTCACCTGCTTTAGGATCGACCAGAAAGGCAATGAGCTGAGAAGCTTCGTCTTGAATGGTGTAATAGCCCTTTGCAAAGTAGCTATCAGCGTCGAGTACAGGTGGCTTTTCGAAGCGCAAAGAAGAACGTAAGGGACGTCTCTCAGTCGGCATCTGTTCATCACGCAAGAGGTGATCCATCAACTCCGCAGATTTTTCGAGAGGCGTTTTAAGGCTGTTGATGCGCACGCTGTAGGGGGGCGGCTGGTTGTTAGCAGCCAGCATCTCTTCCATTTTTTCAAAGCGAAACCGTTTGTACCAACGATCGACAAGCCATTGAGGATGAGCGAATTGAAGGGCGAGATATTCTCGAGCCTTCGTTTTTTTGTCAGGTTTGGCGAAGTATTCTGCGCGTCTTGCTATTTGGCGCAAGATTCCATTGACGAAGGAACACGCTTGGGCTTGGCCCTTCTTGCGAATGTACTCGACACTCTCATTCACAGCTGCGCGATCAGGAACGCGGTCCATATAATAGATCTGATACGTGCCTGCGACCAATGCGGCCCGGATCTCTGGGGTTGCTTGAGCTAAATCTCGCTTGGAAGTGTTTTGGAGGATCCAATAGAGTTTAGAGTACCAACGCAAACTCCCAAAGACGATTTCTTTGATGAAATTGCGATCGAGCCGGCGGATCTTATCGCCATGCAGCGCATAAAGTTCATTCAGAACTTTTTCGGGCTTTTTTTTCTGATCCATGAT
>CANGNB010000342.1 GCA_947454545.1 Oligoflexaceae bacterium | reverse complement strand
TGTTGTCCAGGCTATGGCTTCTTCACTTTTCTCATTCTGAAATCGAATATTCATGGCTTTGGCGAAGTTTTGGCCAAGAAAGTGCGATGTCCCTGCTTGCAGAGCTTTGCGATCTTGCATCATCGCTTCGATGGTATAGGTATCAATAGCTCCAGGGAAACGCTCGTGCGGTGCTTTTTCACCTTTGATGACGGGCATTGCCATGTAGTGTTCAGCGAAGTCCGCGTAAACATCGAGCATTTTCAGCGTTTCTTCAATCGCTTCTTCAGCTGTGGCATGAACAGTGTGGCCTTCTTGCCATAGAAACTCGGCCGTTCTTAAGAAGAGACGTGTGCGCATCTCCCAACGAACGACGTTAGCCCATTGATTGATGAGGATAGGAAGGTCTCGGTATGATTGTACCCATTTTGCATAGGTCGCCCCGATAATCATCTCACTTGTTGGGCGAACGACGAGAGGTTCTTCCAATTTCCCAGCAGGCACGAGGCCACCTTGAGGGCCTGCTTCCAAGCGATGATGGGTGACGACAGCGCATTCTTTGGCGAAGCCTTCGACGTGTTCAGCTTCTTTTTCGAGATAGCTCAGTGGGATAAACAGGGGAAAATAAGCATTTTCATGGCCTGTTTCTTTGAACTTTTTATCCAGTTCCTTTTGAATATTTTCCCAGATGCCGTAGCCCCAGGGACGAATGACCATACAGCCACGAACGGATGAGTTTTCGGCGAGTTCGGCAGCTTTAATGACCTGTTGATACCATTCTGGATAATCTTCGGCACGCGTTGGTTGTATTGCTGTTTGAGGAGCTTTGCTCATGTGCACATTCCTTCTCTCTACCACGTAAAACACAAGAGCCCGGATGACCGAGCTCTTGTTGATATTGTCTTTTCTTTAGCGCTCGAGGCGGGCGCGGACTCTTTTGGGAATATCCGCATCAGTCCCTAAGCGACGTTTCTTATCTTCTTCATAATCGCTAAAGTTACCTTCGAACCAGACGACTTCACCATCCCCTTCAAAGGCCAGAATGTGAGTTGCGATCCGGTCCAAAAACCAACGATCGTGACTGATGATCACGGCGCAACCTGCAAAATTCTCGAGAGCTTCTTCAAGAGTTCGCATGGTGCCAATGTCGAGGTCGTTCGTAGGCTCATCCATCAGCAGAACGTTCGCTCCTGATTTACAGAGCAAAGCCATCTGCACGCGATTGCGTTCTCCGCCAGACAGTGTGCCAACTTTCTTCTGCTGATCCTGACCGCTAAAGTTAAATTTACCGACATAAGCTCGAGCGTTAACCTCTTGCTTGCCGAGTTGAATATTATCATAGCCGCCAGATATGGTTTGATAGATCGTTTTCTCTGGATCTAAGGCCAAACGAGACTGTTCCATATAGCCAACGACTGCCGTTGGGCCAACGCGGAAACTCCCGGCATCGGGCTGTTCCATACCAGCGATCAGTCGGAATAGGGTCGTTTTACCTGCTCCGTTAGGACCGATAATACCGACAATACCACCAGCAGGAAGGCGGAAGGTGAGGTCCTTGAAGAGAACTTTGTCCCCATAGGCTTTCGAAACACCTTCGGCCTCGATAACCAAATCACCCAGTCGCGGTCCGGGCGGAATATAGAGCTGCAAATCACGCTCGTAACTGGTCTGCTCCTGATTCAAGAGCTTTTCGTATGCAGAGATACGAGCTTTGTTCTTGGCTTGACGAGCTTTAGGAGCCATGCGAACCCACTCGAGTTCGTGCTGTAAAGTCTTGCGGCGTTTGTCCTCTGCTTTGGCTTCGGCCTCAAGGCGCTTATCTTTTTGTTCCAGCCAAGAAGTATAGTTGCCCTTCCAAGGAATGCCCTGGCCTCTATCGAGCTCAAGAATCCATCCGGCGACATTGTCGAGGAAATAGCGATCGTGAGTCACGGCAATGATTGTGCCTTTGTACTCTTGAAGGTGCTTTTCCAGCCAGTTGACTGATTCGGCATCCAAATGGTTAGTCGGCTCATCGAGGAGCAGGATATCTGGTTTTTGTAAAAGCAGACGACAGAGAGCGACACGACGCCGCTCACCACCCGAAAGGTGATCAACGATGGCCTCAGCAGGTGGGCAGTTGAGTGCGGCCATAGCAAAGTTCAAACGATCGTCGAGAGTCCAGGCGTCCATGCGATCCAAAAGATCTTGGACTTCCGCTTGGCGAGCGATCACTCGATCCATTTCTTCAGGGGAGAGGTCTTCCCCAAATTTGAGATTAATTTCTTCGAACTCTTTCAGTAAGGAAGCAACCTGTTGGACACCTTCCTCAACGATTTGACGCACGGTTTTGCCGGGTGTGAGTTCGGGCTCTTGTGCGAGATAGCCAACGGTATACCCTTCTGACAAGTGAGCTTCCCCAGTGAAGTCTTCATCGACCCCAGCAAGGATTTTGAGAAGCGAACTTTTCCCAGAGCCGTTGGTCCCTAGGACACCAATCTTCGCACCGTAAAAGTACGAGAGGTAGATACTTTTGAGCACGGTTTTCTGACCGTGGGTCTTAGTTACGTCGACCATTGAATAGATGACGGTTTTATCTGACATGCGATTCCACTCGTAAAAAAGGATTCGAGACGAGGCTCCTACTTTACGAGAAAGCATAGGGCTTGGCCAGAGCTATTCAGGCATGGACATGTCAAGTCCGGAAGGTGTCAAGAGAGTCAGGCACGACGTTTGTTCCATGTGTCGATGAGGTGACTCATGGCCTTCTCGTGCCACAACGAAAAGTCCTCGGCCTGGTTGGATTGGGCGTGGAGTTCCTGCATAAGCATCCGTTTAAGATGCTCAGCCTCTACCAGGTTTACTGCGCTTTGAACTGTTCGAATGAGCTGATCAAACTCTAAGGGCTTATAGATGAGACTGAAGAGATTCGGGACATCTCTCGGGATGGTGATGCCTGACCGCTGCAGACCGCTCATTAATATAGTAGGAATGTGGGGAGCATCCGCGAGAAGATTTAAAAGGAGTTCGTCGCCTCTCATGTCAGGCATCTTGACGTCAGAAAGAATGACATCAGGCTTGAAGCTCTCTATCGCCGCACTCGCATCAGCCCCGTCGTAGATGACATGAGCGTGGGCTCCAGCCTGGTTGAGTATGGCGCGACACACCTCAGCAAGAGAAACTTCATCTTCAACGATCAGTATCTTAGGTACGAACAGTCGAGACTGGAGTTTGTACCCTCGCATGAAATCCCCTTCGTCACGGATTCATTAAAAACGGCTAGATTTGACAGCCTGGCAACATCCCTTTGGCGCCATGAGTAGGTTCGGAATAGGGCTTACAGAACTTGATGGTAAGGAATAAAAGCGCTCAAAAAAGCACTCGAAACACTTCTAAAATAGGCTTAGATCGAAACCTGAATGCATTGTCGGATCTTGCGCTTGAAAAAAATCTTTACGTGACGAAACAAAAGCTTTGACGAACCTGTGCGGGTAGGGCTATACACATCTTCCTCGTCGGTCGCGAAGAGTGAAAAGTCGAAAGACAACACACCCTTTGGCTTCTTTGAGTGAGTAAGATTTCGGAAGAAATCGCAGCCACAAAAAAGAGAAAAAAAGATTTGACTGAGGTTTCTGAGAGGTGTAGAACCTCACTTCTCGCCGGACGAAGAAAAGAACGGCAGGCTCTTTGAAAACTGAATAGAAGACGCAAAGTAAGAAAGCGCAAACGTCAATTCTTAACACCAAACGCAAGTTGGGTGCTGAGAATCAAAACAAAAAAATCGACCTTCGGGTCGTGCCAAGATTTAAACATTAGAGTTTGATCCTGGCTCAGAGTGAACGCTGGCGGCGTGCCTAATACATGCAAGTCGAACGTGAAAGTCCTTCGGGA
>CANGNB010000341.1 GCA_947454545.1 Oligoflexaceae bacterium | reverse complement strand
TCAAGATACCCTTTGTTCTCACCTGCGAACTCTTTGCGCTCCACTCATGGCTCGAGAGAATGTTCTATCGCACTATCATCCGCACGCGCATGAAGCTCAAAAAACCTGTTCCGAAGTATCCCTGCGTCGGCTTGCGACAAGCTCTTCGTAAAGGCCGCGGCAAGAGCTTTCAAGCTCCCAAGATTCATGCGGAAGATCTCGCTTTGCTCCAGTATACCGGCGGTTCAACCGGTGGCCTCAAAGGAGCCATGCTCACCCATCGCAATATCGTTGCCAACATGGAGCAGGTGAGCCGCTTTTTAGCGCCCCATTACCGAGCAGGGGAAGAACTTATCATCGCCCCATTGCCGATCTATCATATTTTTGCTTTCACCGTTCACTGTGCAACCCCCCTGATCATGGGCGCACACAGCGTCCTTATCCTCGATCCCACCCAACTCGGACGGATGATCAAGACCTTGCGCCGCCATAGGTTCACAGCTATTTCAGGGGTCAATACGCTCTTTCACAGCCTTATTCGTCAAAAGAGTTTTGCCTCCTTAAATTTTTCTTCGCTGCGCTTTGGTATCGCCGGGGGCATGAAACTCGATCCAAAGGTCGGTCAGCAATTCGAAACTCTGACGGGACGACCTATCTTAGAAGGTTTTGGGATGAGCGAACTGTCCCCTGTCGCATCCATCAACCCTCCCGATGCCAACCGCTTGGGCACGGTGGGAGTCGCTATGCCTTTTACTGAAATCACTTGTATCGATCGAGCGGGCCGAGAAATCCTAGAGCCTGAGGTGGAAGGGGAAATGCTCGTCCGTGGCCCGCAAGTCATGCAGGGCTATTGGCGCCAACCTGAAGAAAGCGCTTGGCATCTTCTCCCTGGCGGCTGGATGCGCACCGGTGACCTCGCAAAGCGCGACAAGGATGGCTATTGGTCGATTACAGGACGCTGCAAGCGAATGATTTTGGTGTCAGGATTCAATGTCTACCCCCAAGAAATCGAGGACGTCTTGAGCCTTCATCCCGATGTCAGCGCCGCCCGCGCTATCGGCGTTCCCCATGCCATCAGTGGCGAAGTGGTTAAGGTCCTCGTCGTCCGGCGCAACAGTGAGCTCAAAGCTCAGGACATCAAGGATCATTGCCGTCTTCATCTCACCGCCTATAAAGTTCCAAAGCACGTTGAATTCTGTGCACAACTGCCTGCGGAAGAGCCCGGAGTTACTGGCTAGAACCAGAACGCGACATTTTTGTAGATTTCTTTTGGGTTCTGCACGACCTTTCTGTTACAAAAGAAAGATTCGTCCCCTACTCGAAGGATTTCCTATGCGCAGCGCATTTTTGGCCATCTGCATTGGTTTGGCACCTTGTACGCTCCTAGGGGCCAGCTTACCTGAAGCTCCGAGCGACTGTGCTGAGCAAGTCGCCAGCAAGGGGTTCTGCGCCAGCACTCAGGTCCCTGCGCGGGGTCCGATACGCCTCAATTTTTTTGCAGTCGTCGAGGCCTCGGACTACCCTACACCCGATAAACTGCTCGGTCGTTATCTGAATTTTGCGGCTTGGCCTAAGTATATTCAAGCGACAGGATCGAATGCGGTCATCTTTGAGCGAAGCGAGGCCATGCCCTCCTATACCAACTCAGAAGGTAAAGAAATTCTGCCTCAGTACTACAACTATCGTATCAAAACGGCGATTGGTTACCAAAAAGTTCGCGGCTTAAATCTGCACGAATTTGAAGAAGCTTATCCTGGGGCCGAGAAATCCCTACACTATACGATGCCTACGACAGGCATTCAGAAAGTTCCCCAAGGAGAAAATCCTCTCAATGGTGCCGAAGGCCTCAAGTTTCATTCGGGTCACGTTCACAGCGTCGACTGCGCGAGCCAAACCCGTGATTATTGTCTCGCTAGCCAGCGCCTGCTGATCTATGAAATCGAGGCCAGTCCTTCTATCGATATTCTACCGCGCGTCGCGGCAACAGCGATGCAGACCGCAATCGAGGCTATCCTTGTGGGCATGGTTGCACCTCCTGATGGGCGCCTCACAGCTCGGCCGACGAAGAAAAGTTTTCCCGATCTCGATCCTGATGAGGACTAATGCAAAAAGGGTCCCTTTGAGGGGACCCTTTTCTACTTCCGCGAGACTGCAAGCAGCACCTCGAAATTAATCGTATTTTTTGCGAGCTTTTTCGAGAACAGAGATCCCCTTGTCCAAAACGCCTGAGATCGCTTTGTCTTTTTTCTCAGAAGCTTTGTCACCAATTTTGCGACTGGCTGTCGAGACCTTTTCTTTCGCACTATCAAAAACCGAGCGGGCTTTTTCCGAAACACGTTCTTTCAAGAGTTCTACGTTTACACTGACGACTTTGTCTTTTGCCATAAGTTCCTCTATAGCGTGTTGGGTATGAAAACAGTCTACATGACTTCACACTGCCGTTACCAGTGAGGGGGATCATCTCCCCATCTAACCGGCTATCCAGGTTCATCGGCCGTGCCCAGGCAATGCTTGAGTCTTTTCTAAATTACGTCTTTTTTATCTGTAATTCGATCACCTTACCCCCGTAAAAGCAGGCTGTTTTCCGATCGAAGAGGCATTGCGTTTTAGGGATACTCATCGCATATTAGAGGCTCTGCAGAGCCCATGGCTCGGGAACGTCACGCATGTCAGCATGAGAAAGGTTCGGCCCTATGTCTAACGCACGCAGTACCACCCCCATCCCTCGCAACGAACCCGTGCTCGCATACGCACCTGGATCTCAGGAACGAGCGGCACTTCAGGCAGAACTCAAGCGCCAGGAAGGCGAAGTTGTCGATATACCCCTTGTGATCGGGGGCGAGGCTCTGCACACAGCCGAAAAAGATCGCGTCGTAGTTCCCCACAAACACCGCCAAGTTCTAGCCCGCGTGAGCTTAGCGAATGGCGAACAAGTCCTCCAGGCGGTCAAGGCCAGCCAAAAGGCTCGCCAAGACTGGGCCCGTCTTCCCTGGGAAGATCGTGCAGCGGTTTTCTTGAAGGCTGCGGATCTTTTGGCTGGCAAATACCGGCAGGTCATGAATGCAGCCACGATGCTAGGCCAGAGCAAAACGGCTCACCAGGCCGAAATCGATGCGGCCTGCGAGCTGATCGATTTTTTCCGCTTCAACGCACACTTTGCTGAGCGCATCTACACAGAGCAGCCGCAATCCTTACCAGGCATGTGGAACCGAAGTGAAGCCCGAGGCCTGGAAGGCTTCGTCTATGCCGTTACGCCCTTTAACTTTACCTCGATCGCTGTCAACCTGCCGACAGCGCCTGCACTCATGGGCTGCTCGGTGATCTGGAAGCCTGCTGCCACGTCGATGCACGCAGCCTATGTCGGTATGAAGATACTCGAAGAAGCTGGCTTGCCTCCGGGTGTGATCAACATGGTTCCTGGCGATCACACGATCATTAGCAATATTCTTCTCCCTCATCAGGAGCTTTCTGGTATTCATTTCACAGGCTCCACCGGAACTTTCAACTACCTTTGGAAAGAAGTCGCCAAAAACCTCGAACGCTACCGCAACTATCCGCGTCTGGTCGGCGAGACAGGCGGCAAAGACTTCGTGTTTGCGCATCCGAGTGCCGGTGTCGACGAACTGGTCGTGGCTCTCGTCCGGGGGGCCTTCGAATTCCAAGGACAAAAATGTTCGGCTGCCTCACGCGCTTACATTCCGCAAAGTCTTTGGCCGGAAGTGAAAGAGAAGCTGATCGCCATGGTCTCCGAACTCAAAGTTGGCGATGTCACAGACTTCACTAACTTCATGGGCGCAGTCATCGATAAGCGTTCTTTCACAAAAATCAAAGCTTACATTGAAGAAGCAAAACAAGATCCCAAAGCTCGGATCCTTTG
>CANGNB010000340.1 GCA_947454545.1 Oligoflexaceae bacterium | reverse complement strand
CCGCTCACACTCGCTTCATCCATTGAGACAAAAAGCGAGATCTCGATAGTTCAATTTGATTCTACAACAGATGAATCTTTAAAAATTAACCTTGTAGAGACCAAGGGATTCATTCTTGAGGAAAATAAAGATCTATATTGGAACGACCTGTCCTATAAGCTTAATACAAAAGCTGGTTCTTCAGGCTCCCCCGTACTGAACTCAAAAGGGCAAGTTATAGCAATTCATAAGGGATTTGATAGTAAGAAAGAGGTGAATCTAGCGACAACGCTTCCTAGTGTTAATTTGTTTGTCACTGGTCATTTTCTACAAGAATTTGAATATTTACTCACGATCTATGAAGCCACTCACGATCCTCGGATTAAATTTGATCTTGCACAAATCCTGCGGGAGGTAATTTATAAAAATCATGTTGAGAAAGAGTTACTCATTCAGGCTTATTGCCTCTCTCCCATGCAAAAAGATCTTGAATTTTACTTCAAAAAAATCAGAAAGCTAATGATTCAATGTCCGATTGCTAGCGGTCACAATAGTGCCAATCTCTAGCGCCACTGGGTACTAGCGTAGCTGATTCTGTCAAGAATAAGGTGGATCAATGCCCTCTGGATGGACTCATAGGGCGGCTTATTCATAGGGACATGTTGTCCATCACTCGACCAAGGGTTGGCTCATGCACCATCCTGCGCCGGTTAAAGGTCTTTTCTTCAAGCATAGGCACCTGGACCACATCATGGGTGTGCCTGACTTTGCGGTTGATACTCCTATCTACGTTGGACCACAGGAATCGACCCATACGAGTTTCCAAAACCTGTTTGTGCGCGGTGCTACCGATGATTTCTTTGCTGGCCCTCGCCTTCTTTCGGCAATAGATTTCGGTGGACCATCCAATCCCGCTGCCCCAGCCGTGATCGATTTTTTTGGCGATTAATCCCTGTTCATTCTCAGTGTCCCAGGTCACACGGCAGGAAGGAAAGAGGAGATACTAGTAATTCATGATGCATTGGTAAAGACCGGGACAAACTGAGACATCCACACGAAAAACTCGCTTTAATAAACGAGACAACCCGCCGCATTTGCACGTATCATACGGAGAATTTACGGCTCTTATCGAAAATGGCTCGGGCATCTTTTTTCAGGAAGTCTACCCCCTCGATCCTTGAAAATGCTTAGAGAGTGGCTTAAAGACAACAAAGCAGAGATCTTTAAGGCCTGGGAGGCTGCATCCCAATTTAGAACACCAAGAAAAGTGCGGCCTCTCACCTAATGTTTCGGAGCAAAAGATTATGGCGAAGTTACCCCCCGGTTGTCAGATACAGCAGATTCAGGAAGTGAACGGAGAAAGTTTTAGCGTACGAGTCGTTTATACAGACGGCAAAGTCTTCGACATTCCGTTGGCAGGAATATTTGCCAAGCCTAAACATTTAGCTACAGAAATTCTAAGAGGCAATTTTTTTGAGCGCTGCTTTTTAGAAAGTTGTGCTCTCGCCTGGCCTAACGGGCTAGAACTTTGCCCAGATGCGATGCGCATGTGGGGTCAGGAAGTGAAGGTTGGGAAGAAGGCGCCTCGTAAAAAACGGGCCTAATAACTGTGTTGCAGCAATTGCTCTCAATACTAATTTATCTTGAATATACATAAAATGAGTGCAGAGGTACCAAAACACAAATTGAGCTGCGGCCTAGATCACACCAGTACGTCGATGCACAGAAGTAGGATACTTGTTCGATTCGTAAAGGTATGATTTGAAATATTCTTTTGAATGTTCCAACATACTTACCTCTTGTTATTCTGAGCTTATCAGAGATAGTGAGCACGAGTTGAGAAAATCTAGGAAAGAAGAATTCAACCCTTGTGGTCCAAGTGGCACTAACGAGATTTGTTTAATTGATGGCCTGCGAAGACGGTGCCTGGTTGATAGCTGTTTAAGTATGACGAGAAGAAAAGAATGGCGCTCGGGACACGACTCGAACGTGCGACCCTCGGTTTCGAAGACCGATGCTCTATCCACTAAACTTGTTGTAAGACGAGCTTCAATCTCGAGTAAATGAAAAATCGGAAATATTTTGAATCGTAGGAGTAAAATTCGTGAAACAAAGGATTTCATGGCCCCTCTTACGTATGGGGCCCGATAAACTCTTGTCGTTCAATAGATGTCAAAAGCGCTTGAGGCATATAACACAAGGTCATCCTTCTCACTTTTCTGATCCCGTGACTGATAAATTAACATCTATTTGAGCTGGAACTGCCGGTATTTTATATTGTTTTCTTCTTAAATTCGAGCTAAGGTAACGTTGGTGTTTGTAGTTTCTTTGCCCTATACCCTGGAAAGGACAAATTCCTTCATGCCAATCATTTCAGTATTTTACGGCATGACAATAAAAGTGTACCAGGGGGATCACAATCCACCGCATGTACACGTGTCTTACGGCGAATATTCGGCACTCGTTGATATTCATTCGGGGAAGCTTTTAGCGGGAAGCCTACCACCACGCTCTCTTAAAATGCTCAGAGAGTGGCTTAAGGCCAATCAAGCGGAAATACTGAAAGCCTGGGATTCGGCTTGTCAGTTTAAAACCCCCAAAAAAGTACGACCCCTCGCTTAATAAATCGGAGCTCGGTAGGTATGGCGAAGTTATCTCTCGGATCTCAGATACAGCAGATTCTTGAAGTCAACGGTGAAAGCTTCTCCGTACGAGTTGTTTACACCGATGGTAAAGTCTTTGATATTCCGCTTTCAGGAATCTTTAGCAAGCCTAAGCATTTAGCTGCTGAAATTTTGAGAGGCAATCTCTTTGAAAGATGCTTCTTAGAGAGTGGCGCTCTCGCCTGGCCTAACGGTCTCGAACTCTGTCCAGATGCGATGCGCATGTGGGGTCAAGAAGTGAAGGGTGTAGTAAAGAAGTCTCCGCGTAAAAAACGAGCCTAATTTACTGTCTCTAGCAGAATGAAGCTTACTACCAGAAGTCTATCCGACACTCATTCGTCCTGCATAAGCCGATTGTGATACACTCAAAATATACCAGGAGATTCTATTTTATCGGACTAGGGGTGTCTTCAGAATATGCCGGATATCAAAGCATTGGGGAAAATTCTCAGCATCCTCCTCTTTCTCACCTTCATGGGGACACAAGCAGATGCATCGATAAAGCTGGACAAAGGCTGGATTATTCCCGATCGCTGGGTCACTTGGAGCGAAGTCCAGTCAGGCCAAGTCCCATCGGACTCTTTTGCTATTTATGGTGATCCCTGGTACCAAAAAGAAAAGTATCCCGACGCAAAAGCTACCACCCCCCCCTATTTTGACATACCTATACAGACTGCAAGACCTTTCTCTAGGCCAAAACCAAGTCCGAATCGGCTTTGTCACTCAAAGCTACGAAGCTTGGCTCTGGAGCCCAAGTCGCCCCCAAGAAAGAATCAGTATCACGGTTGGAACCCCATCTGCAGACTATGCGCAACAGCGCTCTGTTATGGCACCTAAGATTTTAACTTTTTTTAAGTGGCCTAAAACCGTGTTTCTAAATTCAAATTAAATTTATATAACTACCATTAATATTTACTTTTTTTGGAATAAAAGCATATCGATTTAACTGTTCCGCATAAAAGTCCGAACTTGTCTTTGACATGAACTGGGGATGTATGCGGATTCAGGTGCGATGCCCAAATCCCGAGTGCGGAGGTCTAAGCGAAGGCGGAAAAGCAGCCTATATAAAGAAGGGCTACTATAAGCCAAAGCATAGCAAGCATAAGATTCCAAGGTATCAATGTAAGGTCTG
This sequence comes from Oligoflexaceae bacterium, assembly GCA_947454545.1. Lineage (GTDB taxonomy): Bacteria > Bdellovibrionota_B > Oligoflexia > Oligoflexales > Oligoflexaceae > Oligoflexus. Next base: position 87 of record CANGNB010000340.1, on the reverse strand, counting down.
TCTAAAAAGTTTTTCGGCTAGGACAGGGCACCCTTTGGAAGGCAGCCGAAGGCCGGATCTTGACGAAAAGGTGTTCGAACTTTTCTG
>CANGNB010000339.1 GCA_947454545.1 Oligoflexaceae bacterium | reverse complement strand
GACATTTCATCCGCACTCAAGCTCTGATTCGGGTACAACTTTTCCACAGTCAGAGCACAGAAAAAAGTGGAAATTCGATCGCGTTCCTGCAATGAATCTTGAGAGTCGTGGCCTATACCCCAAAAACACAAGGCGCCCCTGATATGCCAATGAGATCCGAAATGAAGTGTTTCTTCCTAATAGCCCTCAGCCTGTTCGCCCATCTTGCCTTAGCCGCCCCCCAAGAGCCGACGCGCCGCGAGTTGGGACAGCTGCTTTTGGAAAACATTCCAGACATTCCCGAGAGCCTGAAAGATCGCTTGAATCAGTACGAGAACGTTCGCTCGGCAGCCTTTCAGGGCTGGCTTCCAGCGAATAAGGGCCTATTGATCTCGACTCGCTTTGCAGAAGCTAGCCAGCTCCATACGGTGAGCGGCCCTTTGCAGGCACGTCATCAGATCACATTCTATGACGAACCCGTCACCGATGCTCATATCAATCCTCAACGGAATGAGCTCGTCTTTTTAAAAGACACGGGCGGCAACGAGAACTCGCAGATTTATCTGAAAGACCTGAGTACGGGCCTTACCCGTCTTTTGACTGATGGCCGCGCGCGTCACGAGAGCCCGCATTGGAATCATGGAGGCAACACTCTAGCCTTCTCTAGCAGCATGCGCAACGGACGCGATACTGACATCTACCTGATGCATCCTGACGATAAAGAGGCCAAGCCTGAAGGGATCATTCAAGAGGGTGGGAGCTGGTCACCCGTCGCCTTCAGTCACGACGATAAGCGCCTCCTTGTGCGGCGGAATGTATCGGCCAATGAAAGCTTTATGTATATCTACCATGTGGAGAGCAAGCAGCTCGAACGGCTTTTCCCTGAGCAAAGCTTTGCTTACCAAGAAGCTCTTTGGTCCAAAGATGATCAGAGCCTTTATCTGGTGATGGATATCGACGGCGAGTATCAAACACTGTTTCAGTACGACATCAAAAGCAAACAACGCAAAGCCCTCACGGCAAAGATCGCTTGGGATGTTGAGAACATCGAACTCTCCAAGGATGGCAAGAGCTTGGCTTATGCTGTCAACGAGGGAGGCTTTAGCCGCCTCTATCTCCTCGATACCAAAACCCAGAGTTCTCGCTTGCTGGCGTCACTTCCTGAAGGCAGTGTGATCGGGCGCATGGCATTTCACCCCCAAAAGGACAAGCTCTTGGCTCTGTCACTATCCTCGGGAACTTTGCCAGGCGATGTCTTTGTCTATGATCTTGGCAAAAATAAAGTCCAAGCCTGGACGGAGAGTGAAATGGGAGGACTCCATCAAGCCACCTTGATCGAGCCTAAATTATTCCAATACCCGAGCTTTGATCAGCTCAATGGCCAAACGCGCACGATCCCTGCCTTCATCTACAAACCCAAAAAGATCCAAGGCAAGGCCCCTGTCGTCATCTCAATTCATGGTGGCCCCGAGGCTCAGTACCGCCCCAATTTTGCTGCTAACATGCAGTATCTCAGCACAGAGCTTGGTATAGCGGTGATCGCTCCCAACGTGCGCGGTTCTTCGGGCTATGGCAAATCTTATCTGGCGCTAGACAACGGCTTTAAGCGCGAAGATTCCGTAAAAGATATCGGGGCGCTGCTCGATTGGATTAAGCAGCAAAAGGATCTCGATGCCGATAAGGTTTTGGTCATGGGTGGGTCTTATGGCGGTTATATGACCTTAGCTTCTCTGGTTCACTACTCGGATCGCCTCGCTGGAGGGATCGATGTCGTAGGGATCAGCCACTTTATCAGCTTCCTCAATAACACAAAATCCTATCGCCAAGATCTGCGACGGGTCGAGTATGGCGACGAACGTGAGCCTGAAATGAAGGCCTTTTTGGAGCGCATCTCGCCGCTGACCCAGGTGAAGAGCATCAAAAAGCCTCTTTTTGTGGTTCAGGGATTAAACGATCCACGCGTACCCGCTTCGGAGGCTGAGCAGATCGTCAAGGCTGTTCGGAACCAGGGCCAGGAGGCCTGGTATCTTCTAGGAAAAGATGAGGGGCATGGCTTTCGTAAAAAGCAGAATCAGAGGGTCTATTTGCAAACGAGCATGATGTTTATTGAAAAGGTGCTTTTAGATAAAACTTAAGCCAAGGTCACGAACACAAGTCACAGTTTAACTCCTTTAGTGAAGCGCATCGCTTCACCTTAGTTCCATGTAAAACATATTATCGACACGGCATGATGCGCTTCACAGATAAGTGTTAGGCTTTGCTAAGCGCATCGTCGAAAATATCGCAAATCTTATTCTTAACGGGACTTGGACAAACCATCACTTAAAGCCAAGGACAAATCTTCCTGACTTTTCAATAGGATCTTCCTCTCTCTCCAACGGAACTGTGTACGAAACCCACTCAAAACATAAGATAAATGCTCAGCTAATGTGGCTAATCCTAAGAGTTCAAGTTCAGCCAACTCAGACAGGCCAAAGTCTATCAAAAGACACTCATGAGCTTCATGGTTCATAAAAGTATTTATTACTATTTCTCTCTTTTCATAGAGAAGAATTTGCCTTAAAAACCTCTCCAAGCAGATTGCCAAGGCTATCTTGTGAGATACGATTCGCATTGAATCCAGCTGAATCGAATCAACAAACTTCAAACGCTTTACCTCTTCTGGCCCCATATTTTCAGCTAGCCTACTGAGTGCCATTTTCAAAACTTCACCGATATTTATATAATCGACACTTGTTCCATCGACCCCGCCCATCACCCGAAGATCTTGCACAGCCCTTGCAACCTTTTGGGTTGAAGTTCTCACATCATGTGTCAGCGCGATCGTCTCATGAAATTTATGTTCAAACTGCTCCAAAAGTGACTGTGCATCAGTATCAAGTTCGTTTTTTGGCGGAAATAGGTTCACAGTCATCTTCTCCAAGAGACTTACGTTCGCTTCAATGCTATCCAGCGCGAGACTGCCAGCATGCATCGGATTATTGCCTCGATGCGCAAGATCCTGCACCATTTCCACTCGTGAGTTAACCTCATGAGTGAGCCGACTCAATGCATCTTCGAGCTCAGTATTTTTCTCCTGCAGAATTCGCGTATAATTTTTAACCTGAACACGCATCTCCTCAAAATTTGAGGCAAGCAAGCCAATTTCATCTCTTGTATCAATGTGAATCGAATCATCGAAATCGCCTGACGCGATCTTTATTGAACTTTTTGCCAGTCTATTTACTGGTATAATAATGTTTTTTCGAAGTAGATTGATCATAACTGTACTTAGCAAAAGCACAAATGCAACCGTGAGAAATCCGACATAGAAAATCGATTGCAAAAGCTTTTCCCTTAATTCCACCAAGGTATAGTCGAGAGCTATAGCACCAACCACTGTGTAGTCAACATTATTTGGCTCTAGAAGCCTAAGAGGAATAAATAGCCTAAACTCGAAATCTGAAATTTCTTTGAGGTAGGGATTGGCTTCCGAAAACTTTCTCACCTGACTATTATCTATGCTTTTGGATGGATAGAGCTCAGGTAAAAGTTCCCAAATTTCATTTTTTCCATCTTTTTCATTGGGAACCACACCTCCAGGAGTCATCTTAAAATAGAGGGCTCCCTTATCATCAAAGACTTCCAACTGCTGAATGGATTTAACTCGAAATAAGGGTTTAATTGCTGTTTCTAGTGCCTGAACGTTAAAATTCCAATACCCATCCAAAATAGGCGGATAAACTGTTGCGATCAGAATTTGGAGTGCATTAGCTTCTGACTTGGTTTCTTGTATCCACTCACGCTGTAAATATAGGACTGAAATCAATGCTGTTGGCGTTGAAGTCACCAAGAGTACTATCCATAGTACTTTTACATAAAGCTTCATTGGCATCTCATACGATCAGGGCACCCAATCT
>CANGNB010000338.1 GCA_947454545.1 Oligoflexaceae bacterium | reverse complement strand
ATGTCAAAGTCAAACCTGTATGGTCTGAAACTTTGTATTTTTCTGCAACTCAGCCTGCTCGGATCGAGCCTCATCCTGAGTCACGCTTGCAGTGACTCCTCAGTCGTCAACCAACGCTCTTCAGGCACCTTCCGATCAAGTCTCGAGGCTCAAAGTGAGAGCACAGGAACATCCGCCGAAGAAAAAGCGATGGTCGCTATGAAGCAAAAAGGCCTTCCTCTCGTCACCATCGCCACCACGCTGCGCGATCAGTATCAACTCAGCGCGCCATCGCTCGCACAGATCATGAAGCAACAGTCCTATGCTGCCACTGAGATCGCTGGCATCATGAGTGACGTCTATAGCTGCCCAGAACTGGATACCATCCACATTCTCAAAAGTCTCTCCTTTGATATCGGAACCATCACAGGGAGCATGCAGCTGGCATTTAGCCTCGAGCTTGAGGCCCTCGCTCCCCTGCTTCACACTTCAGGTTACACCTATCGTGAGATTACCGAAGTCTCAGCCTCTCATTTCGGTGCCGATGGACTCAGAGCTACCCAGGTTCTTCAAAGCCTCGGGGCCATGACTGAGGAGACCCTCGACGCCCTAGAAAGCCATTATCATACTGGCCTTGAAGAAAATATTTCATTTCTAGCCTCTAGCGGCTACCAGGCGGGCGAACTAGCCCTCTATATGAAACTGAAGCTTAAGATGAATCAAGAGCAGATCGCGGCGATGCTCGAAGGTGCGAACTATCCGATCGAAGATATTGGCCTCGCACTCGAGCAAAATTTCAGCCTTAAGATCGACATCGAAGTTCGCGAACTTCTAAAGGCTTCCTACACAAAAGTCCAAGTCGCTCGCTATCTGAAGAACAAGCATCAGATGAGCTTGCAGCAGATCAGCTCGCTTTTCGCCAACCAAGGTTCATCGGCTCAGGAACTTGCATCCACTTTGATCACAGCCTTTGACTCACATCCTGAACAGATCGCCTCTATCCTTGCCCAGCTCAACTTTAGCGCCAAGGACATCAGCTTTGTTCTGAGAGATATCTGCACTCTGGAAGCCAACAAGGCCTCCGTGATCCTCTCATCCCTTGGGTATAGCCATGCGATCATCGCAGAGACCCTTCATACTGTGTTCGGTCTGAACGGCGAACGTGCGGCTCCACTCTTCCGCAGCTTGGGATGGACTATCCTTGAGATCGCCAGCGTCCTCAAAGTCGTGTTTGCTTGCGATGCCGATGCCACTTTGCTTATTCTAAAGGGCCTAGCCTATGAACTTTCAGCCATCGCCCAAGCCTTGAAGGTGGCACACTCCTGTTCCGCAGAGACTCTCTACAAGATTCTTTCGACACATAATATCCAACTAGTCGAGATCAGCATCATTTTAAAGGAGATCTATGCTCTCGACGCGTCAGCACTGAGTCTTCTCCTCAAAAAATCTGCTTGTTCCCTAAACGAAATCACAATGATCCTACGGGATATCTATCACTTGAATGCTGAGACAGCTGCCATCATTCTCAAAGCTCTCGGGTGTACAGCCTATGAGATCAGCTCGCTCCTCAAAGGTCTCTTTCAAATCAAAGCTGAGGTTTGCGCCTCAATCTTAAAAGGACTTGGCTTTGGATTTCAAGATATTGCCTGTGTTCTGAGGGATATCTTTGCCATCGAAGCGACCATAGCTGTCTCTATTCTCAAAGGCCTCGGGTGCTCGGCCCAAATTATCGGTGTCATTCTCAAAGATGTCTTTGTCGTCAGTGGTGCAGTCGCAGCCGGTATCTTAAAGTCCTTGGGCTTTGGCGTTGAGGTTGTAGCTAGCGTCCTTTCTGGAGTGTTTCAGATCGCTGCAAATGTGGTGGGGGGTATACTCGGTTCCATAGGGTTTGTCGTAGGAGGTCTCTTCTCTTGGCTCGGCGCGATTTTCTAAGCTCTTCTCAGAACAGACGTCCCAGCTTGATCATAAAGCTGGGGTGTTTAGCTTGCTCATCATACGACAGCTCGCCTTGGGCCGCATGAATGATGCGGCGAGAGACGTGAAGACCTATACCTGTACCCTGAGCCCCCTTGGTCGAAAAACCCCGCTGAAAGAGCTTATTCCATTGCCCTTCTGGAATTGCAGGACCACCATTGCTGACTATGAGGAGAGTCTTTTGCTCAAAGTCAGTCACCTTGAGTTCTATCCAACGTTCGCCCGGATCAAGGTCTTCGACTGCATCGCAGCCATTCAGCACCAAATTGAGCAACACCTGAGTCAGCGGCGCTTTTGCGATAGCGAGCTTTTGCGATAGTTCTGGAAAGGCTATTCGGACCTGATTTTTGCGCAGTCGGCCTTGAGCCAGGGTCAGCACATCCTTCCAAACTTCTGAAAGTTCACAGCTCAGCGTCTGATCTGATGTACGAGCATAGTTCATCACTCCCAGGGTCAGTTCGCGACAGCGCTGCATAGCACTCAGGACTACCTGATACTGAGACATGATGCGCAGCTGCGAATCAAGAAAGATGAGTTCTTCTTCCTGACGCTCGCTCATAGCTCTCCAGATCTCCTGCATAAGCTCTTCAGCCATTTCGTATTGAGCTACTATAAAGCGCAGGTTGCGGCGAGCACTTTGCGCTGGCAGGTGAGTTTCCAGAGACAGTCGATTCATACGCGCGTTGGCTTCAGGATGAATCTGATGCGCCAAAAGACCTGAACGCAGCGCTACTCTTGGTCCATCAGGCATTCCGCCAAGACTCAGAGCCATATCCACATCTTCGGCTGCCAGGCCTTTGCTGAATTCGGAGGAGTGAACGATATTTTTCAGCTCATGGCTGAGATCCGCAAAGAGCTCACCGAGCTGAATGAGCTTTTCTTGGATTTCGTTTTTCTCGGTCATACGGACCAATTGATGGCGCTGGATCATATTTTGGATCCGCAGACGCAGCTCGCGTGCAACAATTGGTTTGGGTAGATAATCGTCGGCACCTAGATAAAGTCCATGAATCCTGTCCTCTTCGCTCGCTCGAGCTGTGACTAGGATGACGGGAATATCTCTGAGTTCATCATCCTCGCGCATCGCGCGCAGAACGTCTTCGCCAGACATCTCGGGCATCATCATATCGAGCAGGACGATATGGGGTCGGAGCTGACGCATAGCTGTAAGACCCTCTGCTCCACTGAGCGCATAGCTGGCTTCGAAGGCATCCGATTTGAGAATTTCGACGATCAGATCACAGTTGCTTGGGGTGTCATCGATGACCAGAATACGCCAGCCTTCACCCATGCGGGAATGGGACAAGATAAGGCTAGCGGGCGGCTGAGCATTGACTCCCAGAACGGGATGCATTTTCGGCGAACTTTGAACTTCCTCCTCGATCGCATCTACAGCCGTGGCCTCAGGTAGAATCACTGTGAAGGTCGAGCCTTGGCCAAGCTCGGAATCTACCTTGAAACTTCCGTTCATGAGCTGCACATAGTCCCGAACCATCGCCAGACCCAAACCTGTGCCCTCAAAACGACGACGCGCATCACCATCGACTTGGACAAATTCTTCGAAAATTTTGTCTTTATACTCTTTAGGAATCCCAATACCATTGTCACGCACTTCAATGCTGAACTGATGATCATGGCACTTGAGTGTGACCTCAACGCGATGAGAGCTTTCTGACTTACGAAATTTAAAGGCATTTCCCACGAGATTACGCAGTATCGCTTCAATTTTTGCAGAGTCGCCACAAAAATGCGTCTGCTCATCTATCCCCTCGACAGCCGACAGATAGGTAGTGGCTGTCGACTTAAGGCGAAGGCCTTCGGCCATCGTATCCATATTGGTTTTAAGCTCCCAAAGCAAAAACTGAGTTCGCTGCAGTTTGGCTTCACCCCGACGGGATTTGGCAAGATCTAAGATCGTGTTCACCTGATATTTGAGTCCT
>CANGNB010000337.1 GCA_947454545.1 Oligoflexaceae bacterium | reverse complement strand
GTTCGTTGGCGATTTCATGAAAGAGCTGATCCACAGCTGCTTCGCCTGATCCCTTCCAATTCTGTCGGGACTGAGCCTTCTGGCGTTCCATGGCTTTTTCAAAGGCCGGCTCGTCGACAGAAATTCCCTGCTCCTGGCAGATAATACGCGTGAGATCCACAGGAAAGCCGAACGTATCATAGAGCTTGAAGGCAACATCGCCCGAAAGCAGACGCTGATCCCCGAGTTTCGCCATCTCTTCATCGAGCAGCGAGAGACCACGCTCGAGAGTTTTGAAGAACTGCTCTTCCTCAGCAAACACCGCACGTTCGATAAAGCTACGTTTTCCGGCGAGGTCGGGATAAGCATCGCTCATCTGCTCGATCACAAAGGAACAGACTTTATACAGAAAGGGCTTATCAAGACCCAATTTTTTACCGAAACGAATCGCACGGCGAATGATACGACGCAGCACATACCCGCGCCCTTCGTTCGAAGGGAGGACGCCATCGGCGATCAAAAAGGTGGTTGCCCTTGAGTGATCGGCGATCACACGATAGGGAAAATTATCCTTGGCTTTGGGATCGTAAGTTTTGCCAACGAGCTCAGCTGTTTTTCGTAGGATTTCAAGGAAGCTGTCGATCTCATAGTTGGTCTCGGCTCCTTGCATAAACGAAGCTACGCGCTCAAGTCCCATCCCTGTATCAACGGAAGGCTTAGGCAGTGCGTGCAACTTTCCGTCTTTATCACGCTCGAATTGCATAAAGACGAGGTTCCAGATCTCCATGTACCGATCACAATCGCAGCCAACGGTACAGCCGTTCTTGCCGCAACCATAGGCTGCACCGCGGTCGACAAAGATTTCGCTACATGGGCCACAGGGACCTGTATCACCCATCTGCCAGAAGTTATCTTTTTCATCAAAGCGAAAAATGCGCTCGGGAGCGACTCCAATCTTATCTCGCCAAATCGCAGCCGCCTCGTCATCGTCACGGAAAGCTGTGACGTAAAGCTTATCCTTCGGCAAGCCAAGCTCGACGGTGATGAACTCCCAAGCGAACTGAATCGCTTCTATCTTAAAATAGTCTCCGAACGAAAAATTCCCCAGCATCTCGAAAAAAGTGTGATGCCTGGCTGTGAATCCCACGTTTTCTAAATCATTGTGCTTACCACCAGCACGAACGCACTTTTGCACACTCGTCGCTCGTTTATAGGCACGCTTATCTTTGCCGAGAAAGACGTCCTTGAATTGGACCATACCTGAGTTGGTAAAGAGCAGGGTCGGATCGTTGTGCGGCACCAAAGCCGAACTTTCCACAATGGTGTGACCATGGCGCTCAAAGAACTTCAAAAAGCGGGAACGTATCTCTGCAACTTTCATCCAAAACTACTCCCAAAAGGGCCTGCTGTTTTGACCTTACGGCATCTCAAAAATTCGAGAGATCGTAGCACAACAACGGCTTGGAGTCAGGCTGTCAAGGAGCCGCGCTAGACTTCACCTTGGCAGCTGAGCGAAGCTATGTTAACGCTGCTAGATATGCTTAGCTGTCTTAGGAGCACCTGATGATTCGGCTTATCGCACTGCTTTTCGTCCTTTTCGCTCCAGTGGCCGGAGCTACTGCAAAGCCCGCACCCAGCCGAATCGCTTCGGGCACCGTAGGTTCCGATGAAATACTACTCGAACTTCTCCAGCGCCCCGAAGACCGCCGGCGCCTCGTGGCTGTCTCGCTGTTTTCGGAGGATACTCGCTATAGCTTGCTTGGCCCTATTCCCAAAAGCATTCCAGGGCGGGTCGGCAACAATCTCGAAGCGCTGCTCGCCCTGAAGCCTGATGCTGCGATCCTCGCCAGCTATAGCCGCCTCGATCTCGCAACGCAGCTGCGGGCTGCTGGTGTCGAAGTGCTGATTCAAGATCAGTTTCATTCGATCGCTGATATTCAGCAAAATATTCTAGAAATAGGTCGATTTACTGGGAGTGAAAAGGCCGCTGAAGCCCTCGTGACCAATCTCAAGACCACACTTGCCGATCTCAGTCGCAGCTTTGAGGGCTGTCCTGAGGCAAAACGTCCTCGTATCATGCTTTACAGTGACAGCGGAACGTTTCCTGGCCGCAACACAAGTTTTGACAGCGCTGCTCGCGCTGCAGGTCTCATCAATCTTGTTGCCGAACTAGGGCTCACATCCTGGGCTCCCCTCAGTGAAGAGGCTATCGCAGGCTTGAAGCCAGATTGGATTGTTATGAGCGGCGATGCGAGCAAGGCGCAGCGCTTGCTTGAAAAGCTTAGAGGCAATAAAATGTGGGCTCAGATGCCAGCCGTCCAAAAACAGCACATTTTAGCTGTTCCCGAGGCCTTGATCTCCACAGTCTCCCATCACATTGCTGAGCTCGCCAAGACCCTGCATCGAGCCTATAGCTGTGGTTCGTGACGTGTCGTTCGCTGGTCACTGCGTAGCCGATCTTGAGGGGGTATTTGCATTATGATAGGTGCTGTTTCTTTGGTTATTTTGCTCATTTTCATTCCGTTATGGATGAAAAAAATTGGTCCCAATCGCTACTATGGCTACCGCACTCGCTATTCGCTCTCGCACAAAAATCGTTGGTTTCATATGAATAAATTCTGCGCCGGCGTATCGATCCCTCTCTTCGCTTTTCTCTCAATCGGCGAGCTATTTTTTGCAGAAAAGCAACTCGTATGGATCATGCTTGGAGGCATCATCGTCATACTCTTTTTGTGTTTTTTGGAGGAAGGTCGCCAGCGTATTTTAGATAAGGTTTTGAAGCGAACACTGGAAAAAGAAGGGGAGGGAGGAGCGCCCCCCGCAAAAAATTAAGCTCAATCGGCCATGCTGTATTTTTTCTTGAGTGCGCTTAATTCCCCTGATTTTTCAGCCTTAATGGTCCATTGATCCAAGATTTCAAGCAGTTTTTTGCTCTTTGGACCTTTGCTACCAAAGGCTAGATAAAGACCATTGGGCTTTTCACAGCCAGCTAATCGCAGATTTTTTCCAAGCTTTTGCATCTGAAAGTTCATGACGTTTTGATCTTCAACAAGAGCATCCGCACGTCCAGCCTCAACTTTTTTGATATTCAGTTCGAGAGCGTTATCGCCTCCAATAGCATCAATATTGCTCTTATGAGTCTTGATAAAATCATTGATGGCATCGGCATAGACGTAATCGAGAATCACCGCAACCTTGCTTTTTTCAAGATCTTTCGCAGAAGAATACACCAGACTAGACTTAGCTGACGTATACACGCAGGTGCGCTGCATACCGAGAGCTTTTTTGGGATAGAGACCGTCCTTGAGCTCACCCTCTGAAGCGCCAATAACACCATCAATCACGCCTCGCTCAGCATCATGCAAGGCTCGTGACCAGGGCTGCAGCTGATAATCCACCTGATAGTCTTTGAACGCTGCTTGAGCGACTTCGACCAAAAATCCAGGCCGATCTTTGTCCGTAGGACTGCAGTTATAGGGACACCACATATCTGCACGAAGTTTCACTTGCTCTCCCGCCGCTACGGCGAGAGAACTCCAAAAGCCGACACTGAGTGCCAAGATGAGTTGATATTTCACGGGCTATCCTCGCTGTCCGAAAGATTATCTATACAGCTTAAGATGCTCACCTCGAGGCGTCAATGACTGCGAGGCTTTCAGATATTTTCTGCAGGGTCTGCTGAAGGTTTGACATTGGTATAGACCAGTATTTTATCAACCCGCCGACCATCCATATCCACGACTTCGATTTTCAAATGATCGAGGTAAATAATGTCAGCCTCTTTCGGAATCCGGCCCATCTGCTTCATGATCAGACCAGCGATCGTCTGTATATCTTCGCCATCGGTAAAAGGTGAAAAATTGACCTCAAAGATCTCTTCAAACTCATGAAGAGAGGTCATACCATCAAGCAGAATACTGCCATCCTCTCGTCGCGTCAGGCGAT
>CANGNB010000336.1 GCA_947454545.1 Oligoflexaceae bacterium | reverse complement strand
TGTGGTCAACTCAACCTGAAGCTTTTTGGTGTTGCGAAAGCTCTCGAAATAGCCTTCTTCTTTGAGATAGTAGGCCGCTCCGATAAAAGCAGCGATCAAAAAGAGAAAGACAGGGAAACTGCGACGCTTTGCATGGCGGACCGTGTGCACTACGGGGCGAGGTCGCGAACGCGTGCTGGTGCCGCCGAGACCACCTTCTCGGAAACTCGATTCGTTGGGACCAGAGCCTCCTCGCGGGGGAACTGTTTTGCGAACGCCCGTTGAAAGAGAGATCATGCGATCATCTATGGGAGCTGGAATGGAGCGACTTTCTCCCGTTTTCGAAAGCGGTTGCACTCGGAGAGAATCTTCACTCAGACCCTTGGGAATATCGCCATGCGTTTCCGTGAGACCGCTGTTTGCAACGGCTTGGAGAGGCATCGAATGCTGTGCAGCAAGAGGATTTGTGGCTGTTGTCGTCTGCGAAGCTGGCGCTGCAACCTGAGCCAGAGTTTCTTTGATATCATCCTGGGTGCGATCGCGTCGCTTCGCAAGAATACGCTTAAGAAAATTGCCCAGCTCGCGCGAGGTGAATTCCGCATAACGCGAGTGGAGGTAACGTGAGAGATCTTTTTCGAAGGCTGCAGCTGTTTGGTAGCGCTGCTTGCGATCTTTCGAGAGACCTTTCATGAGCAGGGTCCGCAGCTCAGCATCGACCTCTGGATTCAACTCACAGATATCATAAGGTATTTCGCAGTTTTGAACCTTGCGAATGCTCTCGACCTCAGTCATACCTGCGAAGAGTCGCTTCATCGCTAGGGTTTCCCACAAGACGATCGCCAGACTAAAGACGTCCGAGCGGCCATCGAGCTGCTTAGCGGCAACCTGTTCGGGACTCATGTAGGAATACTTGCCCTTGACCACGCCAGGGCGCGTTTCGGTCAGCTTATTTTCGGCTGATGCTATACCGAAGTCCGTGATTTTTACATCGCCCTCGTAGCTAATCAGAATGTTTTGGGGCGAAATGTCACGATGGACGATACCGAGAGCTTCGTTGGTGATCTCGTCGTTTTTAGTATGGGCATAGTGAAGCGCCCGGGCCGCACTGGCGGCAATAAAAAGTGCCATAGGTACACTGAGGCGTGTCTTGGCGCCTTCGCAGGCGCTTAACAGGGTACGTAAGTCTGCGCCGTCGACGTGTTCCATAATGAGGGCGTAGGATCCATCGACCTCAGTGAAGTCATAGACCTGAACGATGTTATTGTGTTGAAGTCGCTTGCAAATATGAGCTTCATCACGGAACATCTCGATGAATTCTTTGTCGCCTGCGTAGTGAGGCAGAATGCGCTTAATGGCGACGATTTTTTGGAATGCGGCTTCACCCACGGCCTTGCCGAGATAAATCTCAGCCATGCCGCCTCGGGCTATCCTTTTTCCTAATACGTAAGAATTCTTCGCCATAGCACCCTTACTTTGTGAGGAAGATTGGCTCTTCCCATACGGCTCTGCATCCTGGGGAGGTTTCGGAAGCTTGGTGGAAAAGTGAAGGGGGCTTGTCTCTTCGACAGGTTCAGCTTGAGCTAAATGGCGAATCTTGCAGCAATTTCTCCTGCTTTCTGCTATGAAAAAACTTTGGTGTTAGACAAGTCTAAGCTGTCGGATAGCATTGGGATTTTTGCCAATGGCACGAATTGGGAGACGGCAGAGAGGGAGTCGGTGTGTCGGGCTTATTTCTCACGATCGAAGGCGGTGAAGGTGCAGGGAAATCCCTGTTCCTCAAAGGTTTGACTCAGGTCTTAACGACCCGAGGCAAAGCTTTTGTCCTGACGCGTGAGCCGGGAGGTACTCCCTTGGCGGATCAGATCCGTAGCCTGTTTTTAGATCCTCCCGAAGGTGATAGTCCAACAGCCCTTACCGAACTCTTCTTGGTGTCAGCGGCGCGTTCGCAGCATGTCAGCCAAAAGATTAAACCTGCTCTCGCACAGGGCCTGTGGGTTCTCTGCGATCGCTTTTACGATTCGTCACGGGTGTACCAGGGAAGTTTGGGCGGCGTCGAGACTTCGGTCCTCGAAACTCTGCTCACGACCTCGGTCCAGGGCTGTCACCCGGATCTTTCCTTCGTGCTCGATTGTCCTCCCGAGATATCGATGGCCCGCGTGCGCCAGAGAGCTGCGGCGAATGGGCTGTCGATGGACAAGAGTAATCGCTATGACGGGGGAAATACAGCTATGCACGAACGCCTGCGCGCAGGCTATTTGGATCTGGCGCGGCGTTTCCCTGATCGGGTTCAGGTCCTGGATGCTGCAACGACCCCTGAGCAGGTGCTCAGCGAAGCGCTTTTGGTGCTCGAAAAGCGAGGCTACTTATGAGCCGCGCCACGACATCAAAGCAGGCTGTCGAGTTACCCCCTTTGCGTTCGTGGGACGGGCTGTTTGGACACGAGGCCGTGTGTGCTGAAGTGCAGACGATGCTTGCTCAGAATAGCTTGCCTCAGGTGATTTTATTCGAAGGGCGTGACGGTATTGGTAAGCGCAAGCTTATGGCTGCTGTCCTGGGTTTGATGTTTTGCGAGGAGCAAAGAGCTTGTGCGGTCTGCGAAGGCTGCCGTGCTGTTCAGCATGGCTACCATCCCGATGTGCTTTGGATAGAGAGCGAGGCGACCCTGAAGGTGGCCGAAGCGGAAAAAGTCCAGGAGCATCTCACGGTGAGAGCGCAGCAACAAGCAGGTGGGCGGGGAGATCGCGTCGCTGTTCTCATCGATATCGAGGAGCTGACGGATCAGGCTGCGAATCGTCTGCTTAAGACCCTGGAAGAGCCTCCAGCTCAGTCGCGCATTCTTCTGAGCTGCAGTCGAGTGAGTCAGCTGCTGCCCACTATTCGCTCTCGTCTGGTTCGCTGGCATGTGCAGCCTCCGGCCATGGCCAAAAGTCTGGAATGGCTTGAAGCAAAGGCCAATGAAGAGGGTTTGCAGCACGATCCTAAGATGCTGAGGCAAGCTTTGGAACGTTTTGGGCTTTCGCCTGGACGGGCTCTTCAAGCCTTGAGAGAAGATCAAGCTCTCGATGCGGAGAGTGTGCGGCGTCTAGAAACGCTGCTCTTCAAACCCATGGATGGAGCCCATTTAGCGGAAATGCAGGAACTGCTGAAAGCTCAAGGCTGGAAAGCGGATCACCTGGCGCAAAGGCTCGAGTTATTGCTGAATCGCTACTACAAATGGAGTTTGGGGCTCACGGTGCCCGAGACCCACCCTGTCGATTTTAAGCGAATCAAACATTGGCGTAGTATACTACAAGAGGTTTACCGAGCTGGTGGGAGCGGTCATAATCATCTCAACAGTCAAATGATAGCAGAAGCTTGGACATCCTCACGCTTCTGAGGGTGTTTAGAGATCTGAATGAGGTTTACACATGAGCGGTATGAACATAGTCGGGGTCCAGTTTCGTCGCGCTGGCAAAATCTATGATTTTGATGCACGAGATTTTCGCTTGAGCATCGGCGATCGCGTCGTGGTCGACACGGAGCGGGGCCCAAGTTTGGCCGAAGTGAAGCGAGTGAGTTATCTGGAGATCGATGATGTTGATCCCAATGTGCTCAAGCCCATTACGCGTATCGCTTCACGCAAAGACATGGATATCGCCGGTCGTCTCAGCAATGAGCAGGCCGAAAGTTTCACGAAGGAAAAAATCAAAGAGCTCGATCTCGATATGCGTGTGATCGGAGTTGAAATTCAGTTCGGTGGCAACAAAGTCATCGTCTACTTTTCGGCTCCTGGACGTGTTGATTTTCGCGAATTAGTCAAAGAGCTTGCCGGTGGACTCAAGACACGGGTCGAGCTGAAGCAGGTCGGTTCCCGCGATGAGGCCAAGCTCTCAGGCGGACTTGGCATCTGTGGGCGCGAATTTTGCTGTTCGAGCTTTTTGCGCGAATTTGTACCGGTTTCCATCAAGATGGCGAAGAATCAGAACC
>CANGNB010000335.1 GCA_947454545.1 Oligoflexaceae bacterium | reverse complement strand
TCTTCAGTACCAAGCTCTTTGATGGCGATCTGTAAGGTTTGGGTGGGGGTGACCCATAGGGGGAGGGCTCGTACCAACTCCCAATGGGAATTCCCATTTTCCATAAGCGCAAGCAAAAGAAAGGAACAGTTCTCGTCAAAGTAGAAATAATCAGCATGATGAGGACCAAATTCCCACAAGCTCAGTACTATCCTGTTCAGCTCTTCTGGATTGACTTTTAGGCGATATTCCCAGAGATCTCGACTTTCGAGGTTGGTATATTCTTGAATCTTCATATAGTAGGGCATGATGCTAAAGCGTCCGGGAAAACCTCCTGTTGCTCCCAAAAACCCATAAAGAAAGGGATTGCTTGTCGTCGGGTAGGCTGCGAAGTTTACGATATCATCTAGAATTTCAGAGCGATGTGCACTATCCCGCTGGCGATGGAGAATGATAAAGGTGTGTCCAAACATCGAAGCAGGATTGTCTGGGTAGAAGGAAGAGAAAACTATCGACATACCCGTATAGATTCGATCTGCCATCCAAGCGTCAAGGCGAGGGCACGAGACGTTTGGCCACGCTTCCAAAGCGAGTTCTTTTCGGAGCCACGTGGCACGAGCAGGAAATCGGCAAAGCGCATGCTCGTCGGGATTGGCTTTGTCCTGGGGGGCAAGGAAGGCCATGAGTGTTGCTTCAAGCTCTCTTTCAGGATCGGTTTTGCCCAGTGAGGAAAGGTAAAATTGAGGATCGTCAATGAGCCCTTGTCGCCCTTTAAAAAAGCCTGAGTTGTAATAGAGAAGGCGAGTCCAGCCTTCTGATTGGCCGAGACGGCGGCTCTTGGCATTGTCGATCAATTGGTCTGGTGATGGACTTGCAAGGCAAAGGGTAGAGAAGAGCCAAAGAAAGAGTCCAGAGAACTGGACTCTCGAGGAAAGCTTAGCTTGCTTTGTGACAGGACTTAGCAAGCATTGGGTCTTGTTGAATTGTCGTGAGATAGTTCTGAACAACAGAAGGCGTCTCCATGACGGCAAATATTTGACTGTGATTCTCTTGGCTTATTTCACCCAAGCGTACTCTTTCCTGCTCACCGTAGCAACCAAAAACCTCGGCGAGTCCATCGATCAGTTGGCCTTTACCTTGAGCTGCTTCTTTTGTGAGAGAGCTGAGGTTTGCAGCGATAAAGACTTCTTGCTCCATCGCCGCTGTTTGGGTCCGGCTTTCAACGCAGTTGCTTGTTCCAGACGTGATACCAAAGGTTTGGTTGCCATAGATCGAATTTAGAAACCAGGCACCCACCTGAGGTAGCATTTCATTACGATCAATGACCAATGCGCCGAGACCGCATCCAGCCATTCCATAAGGGGTACGACTAGCTTCTTCTTTAGCCGCTGCAGAGGCAAGCGAAGATGTGAATAGAATTGTAGCCACTAAAAACTTTTTCATAGCGAATTCCTTTTCGTTAGAAGTAATGATTAACCGAGGTTGAGGCAACGAGCAGCGACTCTATTATCTTGGCCAATAGTTTCTTTGGCACCATCAAGAATTTCGCCAATGCCAGGACGGCTAAAAATGCTGTTGTAATTTTTGATGAGCTGGCTAGAAGCCTCGTCTTGTACATCCTGCGAGCAGCCAAGGACTTCAACAAAAGCAGAAATGGTTGCGCCTTTGCCTTGGGCCAGTTCTTTTTGAAGTGTAGCAAGATTAGCCGTCAGAAATTCGTGTTGCTTGTAGAGAACTGCCATTTCTTTAGTTGTTTTACAGTTTGAGGTACCCGAGACTATACCCCAAGACTGACTACTGGAGGTACCATTGGTGGTCGCAGCAGAGACTTGACCGCCGTCACCACCCATGACGATAGAGCCGAGGCCACATCCAGCCATGCCGTAGGACTTCTTTGCATAAGCCTGATGACTTGTGAAGATAAAGATACTGGACGCAATAATCCACGGACTGAGCACATTAAGCTTCATACAATCCCTCACTTGACTATGATTATGCTTCTAGACTACTACGATATGTAAAAATTTGCTAGTACAATGTGTCTACTAGCGGGAGATTATGCATGCTATCAAGTCTCATTTGTAAAATGATTAAAAGCAGTTTTGGAATCGCTGCTTTTTGGTGCCTGATGGGGTGCAATCACTTATTCTATCACCCCTCGGCTTTGACTTTTACCAATCCTGAAGAGCAGGGCATTGCTTACACGAAGCATCGCATTGCCAGTACCGATGTTAGCGAGCTTTCCGCATGGTGGCTTCATCCAGATATAGCAAGTTCTAAGAAGACATTGATCATCCAGCTGCACGGTAATGCCGAAAATATGTCGAGCCACTTCCTCTTTCTCTCTTGGCTTGTGCCAGAGGGTTTTGACCTTTTAGCCTTCGACTATCGAGGCTATGGGAGCTCTTCAGCGATAGCTCCTACGCAAAAGGGCTTGATTGAAGATACTCTGTCGGTCTTGAAGTGGGCCCAAGCGCAAGAGGCTTTGGCCTCATATGATATTTTTGTGGTTGCGCAGAGTCTTGGGGGGGCTGTTCTCTTTCCAGCTCTCACTCGACTTGAGGAAAAGCATCGCATTAAGGGAGTTGTGATCGATAGCAGTTTTGGATCCTATCGAGGTGTTGTGCGTCACAAACTGGCTCAGATGTGGTTGACCTGGCCCTTGCAATATCCCCTGTCCTACCTTGTCTCTGACTTTGAACTGCCGCAGGAAGCTGCCCAAAGCCTGCAAATCCCTGCACTTTTTTTTCACAGTCCTAGGGATCCTGTTGTTCCCTATGCTTCAGGGCGAGAACTTTTTGAAGGTTTGAAAAGTGAGCAGAAGACTTTTGTCGATGTTGATATTCCTGGGCATACCACAGCGTTTCCGCACGAAGAGAGCCGCTTTCGCAAGGTGCTGCTCGATTTTCTTTCCCAATACGGCACAAGACCTTAGATTTTAGGAAGTTCAGGACGCTCGATATGTGTCCCATAGCTAGAGAGGTTATGATCAAGTTCAGAGGGAGTGTCGATCTGAAGGAGACTGTGCGCGTTGTGCTTGACTTGGTTCTGAAAGAAAAATGGATCTATGACCGGAGAAAAGAGCTCGGTATAGGCTAAAAGATATTTCCCTTCACCCCTAGCAATATCGCTTCGGAGGGCTTCAAAGTTTGCTGCTACATAGGAAGCACTGCTGAGTGAGCTTAACGTACCCTTTTTCTCTAGCTCGAAAAAATAGGACTTTGGCTGATATTCAAACATTTTTCCAGTGACTGCATCGATCCCCCAGGAGGTCACTCCCGATGTTGTGGTGATAAACCCAAGATTAAACAGGGCGGTCGCTGCTATCGCCTTCTCAAGATTTTCTTCTCTCGTTTTGTAGCCAGCAAGTTTAAGGACTATACTCGGAGTGCCCTCCAGCTGACGCCGCACTTCAATTTTGCAGGGGGTTACACAAGCTTTCTGGCCTCTGATGTACACAACGGCACCTTGAGGTTCACTGTCAAAGGCTATCAGATCTGTATCTGGTGCAAAGATAGTGGCACAGCTTGCCAGAAAGGTGGGTCCGCAGATGAAAGATAGGCCCAAAAACAATGTGCGAAGACTTGGAAGCATGCGAATCCTTGCTGTCATAGAGGAGCGCGTCTGTAAGAGAAAGTCTCATCATCATTTTGTATGAGGCCGTTTGGGCTGTCAAGTTTGGTATGGAGCTGGAGAGTCTCTGGCGGATGCTGTTCTGAGAAATATAAGAGCCTCCCTCAGAAACTTGCTTGGAAATTAACAAAAATCTTTCGATCTCCATGTATTTTTCTTGTCTTACGAGTCTTTTGCGTCTCTGACGCAAAATCCAGGTCTCCTTTTGCCTATCAAGTTGTAGGTAGGCCTACCGAATAAGATGACAGAATCAGAGTAGGAAATACATTCGTGTCTCGTTTAAGCCTCATCACAGCGCTTGGCGTCATTATTGCTTTTTTGCAGAGTGCTTGCAGTC
>CANGNB010000334.1 GCA_947454545.1 Oligoflexaceae bacterium | reverse complement strand
GTGCAGATTGACAAGCTGATCAGCAACCCCGCGGGCATTTGTGTTCACGATCTGCCCAGTGCTCACCTCGGTGCCGATGGTGAGAAGACTCGCGCGATACTGGTCCATAGGTTTGCTCCCTCTGTCAAAAATTTGACGATTGCTAGCCGAGCATAAGGCATCGGGGGTCAGGACTCCAAGGTGAAAGTGGAGGGTCTTGAGCTGCGCTTTCTTGAGGCTGGTGCCAAGGAATTGACACACTCTAACATTTGACGCCTATGTGACATATAATAGAGGAAGGCTTATCCATCCGAACGCATTTCCTGCAAGCCTTTGAGGAGGAGTCTGAGACTGTGGCTACCAATAAATATTCAGGTGCACAAAAGGCTGCTATTCTTCTTCTTTCCTTTGGCGAGGATATTTCTGCCGAAATTTTCAAAAATATGACGGAATTTGAAATCAAGCGCATCGGGAGTGCGATGAGCCGCCTCGGCCGCTTAGAGCAGGACATCATCGACGAAGTGATGATGGAATTTTATGGAATTTTGCAGCAAAATCGCAAATTCTTTTATGGTGGTAATGACTTTACCATGCGGGTCATCGGGAGCGCCTTCAAGGGTGGAGAGGCAGATGAGCTGATTGAGCAGCTCTCGTTAGGTTCTTCAGCAAATCTCGATGCTCTGGAGCTGATCGATCCTCGCACCCTGACGAACTTTATCCGCAACGAACACCCTCAGACTATCGCTTTGATCCTTGCACATTTGGACCCGCAAAAATGTGGTGAAGTCATTAAGCTGCTCCCCGAAGCTCTTCATACCGAGATTATCTTGCGTATTGCAAACCTCGATGCGGTCGCCCCAGAAATCATCGACGAAGTGGATGATGTTCTACGCAACGAAATTCAAGCGATGGGTTCGGTATCGAGTCAAAAAATTGGGGGTGTCGAGCCGATTGCAGAGATGCTTAACCTCATCGATAAGGCGACGGAAGAGCAGATTCTGGACAACCTTGAAGAGCGTGATCCAGATCTGGCGGAACAGATTCGTCAGCTGATGTTTGTGTTCGATGATTTGGCTAAGATTGATGATAAGGGTATCCAAGAGATTATTAAGAATGTGAAAACAGACCAGTGGATGGTCGCCTTGAAAACAGCGTCTGAAGCTGTCACAGAACTCGTCTTTAAAAATATGTCCGAGCGTGCTGCAAAGATGCTCAAAGAGGATATGGAGGCCATGTCGGCCGTCAAGCTTTCTGATGTCGAAGCCATGCAGTATGAAATTGTGCAGGTTGCGCGCAAACTCGAAGAAGAAGGCAAAATCGTCATCGCAACCAGCGGCGAAGCAGCCTACGTCTGACGCTTACCCGTTCTGCTTGGCGGCGCTTAGCTGTCCCAGAGTTGGCGGTGATGGTCCACAAGCTGGGACATTCGACCTTCGGCTATGGCAGCGCGAATATCGTGGATGAGACGCAGGTAGTACGTAAGATTGTGAAGGGTCAAGAGGCGCAGAGCGGTAAATTCCTGCGCCATGAACAGATGACGAAGATAAGCTAAAGAAAAGGTTTTACAAGTGTAACATGCACACTCTTCATCGAGAGGGCCATGTTCGAGCTTATGGCGTTGGTTCTTGATATTCACCCGCCCCTTCGAAGTGAACAAAGTCCCATTGCGACCGTTTCGAGTCGGCATCACGCAATCAAACATATCGACACCTGCATAGATCGATTCGACCAGATCCAGGGGAGTACCAACGCCCATGAGGTAGCGGGGCTTATCCTGAGGCAGATGGGCACAGGCAAAGGCTGTGACACGACGCATGTCCGGCTTGGGCTCCCCAACGGATAATCCGCCAATCGCATAGCCTTCGAACCCGATATCTGTGAGAGCGTGGATGCTTTGAAGACGGAGATCTTCGAACATACTGCCCTGCACGATTCCAAATTGGGCTAGTTCAGGTCGCGTTTTGGCTTCGCGACAGCGCAAAGCCCAACGCATGGAGCGCTCCATGGAAGCCTTCGCCCCTTCATAGGTAACGGGATGGGGCGTACATTCGTCGAGAACCATGTGAATATCAGAGCCCAAAGTTTCCTGAATTTCGACGGCGAGTTCAGGGGTCAGAGTCAGCTTGCGGCCATCGATGTGGCTTTGGAAGTGGGCGCCTTTTTCGTCAATTTTTCTTTGGCCTGCGAGACTAAAGATCTGGTAGCCACCGCTGTCGGTAAGGATGGGTTTATTCCATTGTATGAAGTCATGCAAACCGCCGAATTCTCGAATCACATCGAGGCCAGGGCGCAGGTAAAGATGGTAGGTGTTGCCGAGGATGATTTCGGCTTTGATGTCGTGTAAGTCCTGAGGCACCAAAGTTTTGACCGATCCGACAGTGCCCACGGGCATAAAAATAGGTGTTTGAACAACACCGTGAGCCAATTGGATTTGGCCAAGACGAGCAGAACCATCGGTTTTATGTACGGTAAACAAGCGCGTATGCCTCTTTGGTGTATATCCGGATAGGCGGCCATCAGGGGATGGCCTTTGCCTGGACTGCATACCTCAAGGCAAGGCGATGCGCAATGTCGCTCGTGCTTTAAACGATGGATTTTCCGAGAGCGGAAAGGATGAGATCCACAGTGACATTGGCAGATTGAGCGCCCACGTCGGTAAAGGGATTCAATTCGACAAAATCCATCGAGCAAAGTCTTTGCGTTTCTGAAAGCATTTCGAGGCAGAGATGAGCTTCGCGCAAGGTTAGACCACCGCTGACTGGAGTGCTGACTCCAGGGGCGTAACGCGGGTCAATGCCATCGATGTCAAAGGATACGTGAATGCCTTCGGTGCCGTCGGAAGCCAGACTTATCGCCTCACGCATGACCGCGAACATGCCTTTTTCATCGATATCGCGCATCGTAAAATATTTGATCCCACTTTCGCGGAGGATGCGTTTTTCTTCGTCGTCGATATTGCGAATTCCAATGAGAGCTATGTTCTGAGCCCGTAAAGGTGTGTCGGAAAGAGCGGTGAGTTCCGCATGTCCTTGTCCGAGGAGAACGGCGAGGGGCATGCCGTGGATGTTTCCGCTGGGCGAAGAAGTCGGGGTATTGACGTCGGCATGAGCATCGACCCAGATCAAACCAAGGTGCTGCTGTCTCTTATGGAAGTGGCGCAGAATGCCGCTGATACTCCCAATAGCAATGCTGTGGTCTCCCCCCAAAGTCAGAGGAATCGCACCTTTATCCATGATGTCTTCTGTGATTGTGGCAAGGTCACGGCAGATATTGCGGATAGGGCCGAGATATTTTGACTCTTGGATCTGGGGATCGAGCGATTCACGAATCGGTACGTGAAGATCACCCCAATCGGTCACAGTGTATCCTTGCTGCTCAATCTTGACCTTGAGATTGGCGATGCGCAGGGCGGCTGGCCCCATGTTTGCGCCCCTCAGGTTCGCGCCGAGATCGGAAGGTACGCCGATGATGTCAATCGACTTGTGTTTTTGCATGAATCCCTCTGGAAACACAAAAAAAAAGATACTGTCTCGGGTGAGCCCAACGAGACAGCAACTAGAGGGTTCATCATGACGAACTCAATCCTCGTGGTCAATCCTTCCAAAGTGTCTGCGTTCGTCTCTGAAGCGAGAGGCGTGAGCCTCCCGCTTTTATGACGGTGTCAGAACTTTTGAAGAACCTGAACTTTTCTCAAGGCCTATCAGAGATTCAAAGAATCTCTTAGAGAGCCTGGAGAAGTCCGTTAACCACCTGAGACTGCTGATTCGCCTGAGCAAGAACCGAAGCACCAGCCTGTTGCAGAATCTGCGAAGTAGTGTACTTCGCTGTCTCTTCTGCAAAGTCCGTGTCGAGGATTCGGCTATTTGCGGCGCTCAAGTTCTCAGTTGTGCTGCCCAAGTTAGCAATCGTTGTCTGGAGGCGGTTTTGGATCGAACCTAAGTAGGATCGATAGTCACTCACCTGAACGATAGCTTTGTCGAGCTTCATGATGCTTTGCTGAGCGTCTTGCTTGCTGCTTACTT
>CANGNB010000333.1 GCA_947454545.1 Oligoflexaceae bacterium | reverse complement strand
GCCCGCTAGGATGTAGAGAAAGGGTCCACTGATGAAGGCCCATACGCCTTTGCTCAGATAGAGGGCTGCATAGACAATCAGCAGGGAATGGATAAAAAGCAGTGCTGTCAGTGCTTTGGCTGAGGTTTGGAGGGAGGCAAGCTGCTCATCACTCATGGGCTGCTGCCCTTTGAGAAAACGTTGCGACATTGCTACCAGAGCTTTGGGCTTGAGAAAGGCAAGAACTCCCAGAAATACGACGCTCACCAACTGAATGATGGCTGGCTTCAGTTTGAAAAAAATCTCGTCCCCTGATAGGAGCGAAAACCCACCCATCATCAGGATGAGAAAAGTGTCTAAGAGGACCATCTTGTCGAGACGTTTTTCTCGGATATAGATGTAAAGAGCCTCCCCTATGCCAAAGACCATGGCTAAGATAAGGGCATAGCGCGTCGCTACATCTTCGGGATAATGAGCTGATAAAAATTCATCTGCCGCGACAAAAAGCAATAGCGGCAGAAATCCGAGAAGCATATTTTTCAGATAGGAAGAGCCCTGCATGTCGTGTACCTCTCCAGAACGCATACCTTTTTTCGTGACGAGAAACAAGCATGGCTCCTTTGGAAGGTGAGTCACAGCGCTTCGATTCATGCCAAGGAGACGCCAACCTTTAGCTTGCTGCTCCTCCAACAATTCAGTATGTAGGTCACACCTTCAATCCTCTCCGATCCAGCTTGGTTCGGCAGGCCTTTACGACAAGGATTTCTGACCTATGAGCACGAGTGCGGCTTCCGCCCCTGTTCCTTCCTCTTTTTTAGAGAATGTCGTCTCCTACTTTAAGGAGTTTAAAGTCCTTAAGGAAACACCTCGCGAGTATTGGGGCGTTCAGCTCATCAACTTCCTCGACTCGACAGCCTACTTTTCACTGCTCACGATCATTACGATTTTTCTTTCGGAAGAAGTTAGGCTGAATGATACCCAAGCGGGTTACGTTGTCACCCTTTTCACATCACTCACGACTATCCTGCTTTTGCTGTCAGGTTTTATCACCGATAGTCTCGGCATCCGCAAATCTCTTACGCTTGCCTATGTCTCCCGTGCCTTTTGCACGCTTGCAGTTGTTCTCCTCAGCACCAGCGATGTTGGAGCTTTGCGGACTCCTCTGATCGTAGTCTCGTTTGTCCTCATGGCACCTTCGATGGCCATGATACAAACTGTGTTCCAATCGGCAAACAAACGCTATACCAACGATAACTCGCGCAGCGCCGGGTTTAACCTCTGGTATCTGTTTATGAACATCGGGGCGGCCGCTTCCGGAGTGATGATCGATGTGATGCGTCTGCAGCTTCATCTTTCAAGCACTTGGATCGTAGGTTTTGGCCTCATTCAATCGGCTCTCTGCTTGCTGCTGATGGTCTTTTTTGTCCGTCGTGAAGAACAGTTCGGCAATCATGGCGAATTTGTTGAGCCCGAACAAACTCAAGCGCAGACGGAAAAGCAAAAACCTTTAGCTATTCTCAAAGCCATGGTCAGCGAAACTGCTTTTTGGCGGTTTCTGAGCCTCGTTACGCTCTTGCTAGGCGTACGAGCTGTCTTCGCTTACATGTATCTCCTCATGCCCAAGTATTGGCTGCGCGTCATGGGAGAACAGGCTGCCATTGGAACTCTCAACACGATCAACCCCATCCTGATCATCGCAGGCCTGATCCTCTTCATTCCCATCACCAATAAATACCCTATCTTTAAGATGCTGGTTTATGGGGCTATCCTTTCCAGCTTGAGCCTTTTCGCTTTGGTGATCCCATGGCAATCTATGGCCCAAGGCCTCAAGGTCTTGAGCCCTATTCTACCAACAGGCTGGCTCGATGATCCCATGGTGTCGGCATACTATGGCATGGCTGTGATCAGTATGATCATGCTCTCTATAGGCGAAGTTATCTGGTCTCCTAAACTGCAAGAATATACCGCCGCCATCGCTCCAGAAGGTCAGGAAGGGTCTTACTTTGGCCTCTCGATGATCCCTTGGTTTCTTGCCAAGACCGTCGCAAGCCTTTTGTCTGGGCACATGCTCACACGCTGGGTTCCTGAAGGGATCAGCGAACGCTTGCGCAGCGGTGAATTGAGTTTTTGGGATCGTCCCGAAGCGATGTGGCTCATTCTTGGTACGGTTGCTATTGCAGGTCCTATCCTCGCTCTCGTCTTTCAGTCGTGGTTCACCCGCGGTGCTCGCTGGGATAGAGACACCAAAACGGCACACTAAAATTCTTGCAAAGCTATGCTACCCCAAGGCCACCTCAAGCAAGGTGGCCTTTTCTCTTCATGATCGAAAACACTTGCCCATGAAATACCCTGCATCGAACCAAGCACCCATGCCCTTGAATCAAGCTCTGTCCATCAGTACAAACAATCGAAATGAGCGAAGTATGGCTTGACGCCTTTTCTCCGACGAGCGTATACCCGTCGTCACGAGCGCTTTAAAGTGTCGAAGTGACGGCTATTTTTTGTTGAGGTGAGATGCAATATAGCAAACCCACATCCGTCCTTCCCTTGTAAGACCGTTCTTTGATCAGAAAAGCGACTGACTTTACAAAGTCATTGTAAATTTTCAGGAGATTATCATGTCCTTTCGTCATCTTTTGCTCAGCAGCTTTGCCTTCTTCTCAGCACAGGCTTTCGCGCACGGCAATAACTCTGGGGGAACCTGCTGGTACTTCAACAAGTACTCACACACGATCGTTGACTTCGACGCCTTTGGACAGCGCAAGTCCTGTGATCCGCACGGCAACTGGTATGAACAATGCCGTGACCGTAAACCTGTGACAGCTGAGCTCGGCTGCCGTTGGCAAAACCTGCCTGCCCCTAAACCCTCTGATATGCCTGCTGGCATGGACATGAACACCGGAGTGTCTGACTCTTCTCGCAACCCTATCGATATGCCTGTTGGAAACGATATGGGAGCAAATTCAGGTTGGGGCAACAATGGCTCTATGAACCCTGACAACTCGATGGGAACCGGGGGCAATCAGGTCCCCACTCTTGCCAGCCTCGGTGTGAGCTTTGGAAATGGCCAACCCACTCCAGCTAACTGGGAATATATCAAAGCGGTCGGCGTTCGCGTCGATCCCAAGTATCATGCGTGTACCTGGGCTGTCCGCCCTATCATTCTCGCTTTTCCAGATGGTGTGATCTATGCGAATAACGACGAGCAAAATCTCAATGTCTTCGATCATCAGCTCGTTCGTAGCTTTGGCTGTATTGTTCCTTCGATCAATGGCCGTTCCGTTCAAGCTCCCGTGACGGAGCCCTTAAATAAGGACAATACCTACACCGGTGAGTCGCGCCGTTATCAAGCCGCTAGCCTAGCAAGCTTTGGCCTCTATGCTGACGGCAAAAGTCATCCTCGTGATGGCCGTTTCAATGAAATCATGGCGAAAGCTCTTCGCATCGCTCAGATCGATCACAGATGTAAATGGGCTGTCCGTCCTCTGATCTATGTCTTCACAGACGGTATTGCCTATGCCTCAATCGGTGGCACAGACTTCAATCTCTTTCCTGCTGACACGGTCCGTGGTCAAGGTTGCTTCGTACCTGCAGTCGCTCCCCTTGGCACTTCTGTCCCGAGCTCTCCTATCGATATGCCCAGCACAGACAATATGCCTACAGGCATTCCAGGCCCTGGCGTTGATCCTTCTTCTGGTATGGACATGGGTTCTTCCGCTGGCGTTGATGGCCTCAACAGTATGGGTGGTTGATTTCTTTTAGAGACGGAATCAAAAAATGAAAAAACAGCAAAGCTTTCGGGCTTTGCTGTTTTTCATGAGGACCGACAAAAGGCTGCACGTATTAGAGAGAGCGTTCTATCATTTTTTGCAGACTCTGAGGCGGCTGAGCTCCGATTGCACTTTCCAGGACCTTGCCACCTTTGAAAAGGACTAGATAGGGAATCGATCGCACACCATAACGTGCCGACACTTCAGGATTTTCGTCGACATTCACCTTAGCAATAGTGACCTTACCATCATATTGCTCAGCCAATTTTTCAAG
>CANGNB010000332.1 GCA_947454545.1 Oligoflexaceae bacterium | reverse complement strand
TTCGACCTCAGTTTGGCGGATAATTTTGCGCGCACAGCGCGAGGGCATGCATTGCCGCGGGTGCTTTATCTGAGCGGTCTGATTCCCGAAAAACAAAATCTCTCCGAACATCTGCGTTCGCGTTTGGAAGTCGAAGAGGCTCTGCGCTCCTATGTGCCAGCAGTGACCTGTCTGAGGGCGGGTATGGTGATCGGTCCTAAGGGCTCTTCTTTCACTGTGCTGTGCCGCTTGGTGCAGAGACTGCCGGTCTTGTTTTGTCCGAAGTGGGCACATAATCTCTCGCAGGTTGTCTCCCTAGATGATGTCATCGAAGCTTTGAGCGCCTGTATCGATAAGCCTGAAACAGCGGGTCAGACCTTGGATATTGGCGCCGAGCCGCCGCTGAGCTATCGGCAGATGCTCGAACAGACCGCGCAGCTTTTGGGCAAAAAACGGCTATTTTTAAGCGTACCTTTGATCTCGATGGGCTTTTCTAAAATTTGGGTGCGCATGATCACTGGGGCTCCTCCCGAGTTGATCTATCCTCTCATCGACAGCCTGGGGGCTTCCATGGTGGTGCGGCCTTCGCACCGTTGGCAGCCCACCGATGGCAAGCCTCTGCGAAGCTTTGCTGAAGCTGCAGCACAGGTGCTTCCCACTGTCGTGAGTTCGCAGCGCGATCATCCTCATGCCTTTCGCCTCGGAGTCTTCCATAGAAAGCAGAACACTGTGCGCTCGATCCAGCGTTTGCCGCTACCGGCTGGAAAAACAGCGCAGTGGGTCGCCGACCAGTATCTGCTCGCTTTGCCCTCGATTTTTCCTCTCCTGGTGAAGGTCCTGCGCGAGGGGGATTGGATCCACCTTCAGCTGCGCCTTTTCGGGTGGACCCTGCTGCTGCTCGAATACAGTCGCTCGCGCAGCGCTCAGGATAGGCAGCTCTTTTATGTTCGAGGTGGGCTGCTCTGCAGTCGTTGGAATGATAAAGGGCGCCTCGAGCTCAGAGAAACTCTCGGGGGACGCTGCTGTCTGGCAGCCGTTCACGATTTTCGACCAGCCTTGCCCTGGCCTCTCTATCGTATGACCCAAGCTGCTGTGCACGCCTGGTTTATGCGGCGCCTTGCTAAACGTCTCCAAAAAGTTCCTCCAATGGCAGTGGCAAATGCTGCGCAAAGTGGCGATAGCGGCTTTGAGACCCCTTGATCTTTTTGATTAAATTTAAAACATTAATAAAAACAAAGTCTTGTATTTATTTTGGCCATCCTAGGGAACTGGCATCAGTGTTGCTTAGACTCTCGTCAGTGGAAGATCGCAACCAATGGGGGATACGATCATGAAAGAACAGAGTTTAAGTCCAGCAACGAGGCCCCCACGCATTGTTCTTGTCGATGACGAAGAGATCCTCAGCTGGTGCATACGCATCGAGCTGATGGCGCAGGGCTATGATGTGACCAGTGTCGGTTCCCAGGCCGAGGGCCGTGAGGCTATCGAAGCCTACCATCCCGATCTGGTGATCTGTGATCAAGGGCTGCCCGATGGCGATGGCCTCAGCCTCATGTGTGAACAGCCGATCGCAGATCAGCATATTCCCGTGATCATGATCACTGCGTTTACGCCGCCTCCTGCTCAAGATTTGGCTGCCGCAGGAGCACAGAGCTGTCTGCGTAAGCCTTTTGATTTGGAGATTTTAAGCCAAGAGGTGCGACGCCTCCTCAAGCGCCCTGAAACGGCCGTTCCTGTCCTTTGAAGCCAGCTTTTCCTATGCCTCGTCCTCAGTAGTCATCTCGGGGATGGCGCCGGGGGAGTCTAATCACAAAGCACGTGTTGGGTGAGGCCTGGTCGAGAGTGATCTGGCCACGGTGATTATCAACTATAGATTTGGCGATACTCAGGCCGAGGCCAGTTCCCTTGCCGAGAGGTTTGGTCGTGTAAAAGGGGCTGAATATTCTTTCGGCTGAGGCTGCGGGAATACCGTGGCCACTGTCAGTAATGCGAAATTCGATAGTGTCTCCGAGTTCTTTGGCTTCGAGGCGGATCCATCGTTCTTCAAGCTCTTGGACAGCATCGCAGGCGTTCAGCACAAAATTGACGAGCATCTGAGAGATTTCGGTGATGCGACACTCGACGGTTGCGTAGGGGTTGGCAACATCTAGCTGCACCTGCACGCCGCATTTGCGAATCTTGTAGGAGCAGTAGTCGATGACCTGCTGCATAATGGTTTGTGGGCTCTCCGATTGAAAAGGATCGCGCGAACCATCGCGGGCATAGGCGAGCATACCACGGATGATATCGGCGATTCGCTTAGCATCGCGTCGCACTTTGGGTATGGTCTGAATAAAAAGATCGATATCGAGTGTGTCGCGTTCGTGCTGCGATTCGATCACATCCAACCACGCATTGATCGAAGCGGCTGGGTTACCAAGTTCATGGGCGATACCGGCCGCCAGTTCCCCAAGGCTTGCCATTTTTTCAGCGTGTAGGACGCGCATGCGCTCTTTTTCAAGATTTTCTTGCATCATCTTTTTTTCGGTGATGTCATTGCGTATGGCCATGTATTGGTAGGGACGTCCATTCTCGCCAAGAAAGGGAACGATGGTGGTATCGACCCAATAGTATTGTCCATCTTTCCTGCGATTCTTGATCTCGCCCTTCCAAACCTGACCTTTCGCTATCGTGCGCCAAAGGTCGCTGAAGAAGATCTCGTCATGAAAGCCCGATTTTAAAAGGGCGTGCGTCTTACCAATAATCTCATCGCGTGAATAGCCAGAGATCCGGCAGAAGGTATCGTTGCAGTAGTGAATCACTCCTTTTTGATCCGTAATCGCTACGATCGATGACTCATCGAGTGCATTTTTGTGATCACGAATCAGCCGGTAGGTTTCTTGGAGCTGGCGTTCGAGTATCTCTTCAGCGCTGTGATCGATACCGACGACGGTAAAGCCCTGGGGCTTTTGTTTGGGATCGCGTAGCAGCTGGGCTTTCCAGGATAAGCTGAGCGAACCCAAAGCCTGGCGTTGCAAAGATTGCGCTGTGCCTTCGGTTAAGGTTCTTGCCAGCAGCTCTTCCATCTGGGGCTGCATATCTTCGTCCCAGAGCTTTTGCCAGCTGAGCGGCAGAGTCTGACCCGGCCAAATCCGAGCAGCTTCATCGTTCCAAGATAGGACTTGGCCTTCGGTGTTGAGCTGGAGGACAGGTGTACGCAGGAGGGCGAAGGCCGCCATAAGGTGTGGGAATGACTCACGATGGAGAGCGGGCATAAGAGCTCCGATGAAAGAATTTCGGACAGGGACTTGACCTCTGGGTGCCAATCATGCAATGTGTGGGTGTCCTGAGATAGAGACTAAACTCCAATTTCGACCTTCCTCGATAAGAGGTGAGGAGCAATTTCCTTCACAGCAGCGATAGATTTTTCTATCGCTGCTTTTTTTTGCTTCGGTTCAGGAAAAGGCGGGTGTTCCTGTCAGATGCTGACCGAGCACCAAAAGGTGAATGTCGTTGGTACCTTCGTAGGTATAGACCGACTCAAGATTGCACATGTGCCGCATCGTTGCATACTCCAGCATGATGCCATTGCCGCCTAAGATGTCGCGACAGGTGCGTGCGGTCTGCAAGGCCATCTCCACATTCGCCTGTTTGGCAAGACTGACCTGAACCGGCTCCATATTCCCTTGTTCTTTCAACTGCCCCAGCCGCAAAGCTAAGAGCTGGCCCTGGGTGATCGCCGAGGCGATCCGTGCACATTTCGCTTGAATGAGCTGAAAGGAATGCAAAGGTTTTTGAAAGAGGATGCGATCTTTTGCATAGTTTAGAGCTTCACTCAGACAAGCTTCAGCCGCTCCCAAAGCCCCCCAGCTGATCCCATAGCGCGCTTGTGTTAGGCAGGAAAGAGCACCCTTAAGGCCTTTCACGCCAGGCAGCACAGCATCAAGGGGAAGTTTTACCTTATCGAAGTAGAGCTCCGAGGTGACCGAGGCTCGAAGCGAGAGTTTGCCTTTCATCGCTTTCACAGTTACGCCCTCGCTCTTGAGGGGGACGATAAAACCTCGGATCCCTTC
>CANGNB010000331.1 GCA_947454545.1 Oligoflexaceae bacterium | reverse complement strand
CGAGCCGATCCTAAGAAAGACCCAAAGAGAGTCCGTTTTCTGGTTTCGGAGAAAGTTGCTCGTGAAGAGTTGACAGAGTTTCCGGCTGTATTACAGGTCAGTGATTGGAAAGGTTTGGGAGGGGCGAGCGTGGATTTGCAATGCAGTGGCAAGTCTGTAGAAAGTCAAGATTCAGAGGTGTCTGAGGGTGCCGAACAAGAAATCTCTCGAGCTAAAAAGCTGATGAGCGAAACTTGGGGACTCTCCGACCTTCAGCTTAAGGTAAATACACGTACTTTGACTGATGAGATTAAACAGGCTGGAGAGTGCAACGAGGATGCATGTATTAGCTTTTCGAAGGCTGTGAATTACGCTGTTGGCCTGATTTTTGAAGAACAAAACCAGCCGGAAGCACCCTTTACTCTCGCCATGGCGGAGATTCCTAGAGCACCAGGAGCTTGGTCCTCAAGTGAAGCTCGGAAGGAAGCGGCTGTTAAGTTTTTGCGAGAGCACCTCGATCGTGCTCAAACGCGATTCACTCTCTATACTGGAAATGAAAATCCTGAGCTCGGCGTACCACCAGAAAATGGTGAAGATCCCCATAGCAACTGGGTTTTTTCTCTCTATATTCCTACACTTTCGGATCACTTTTTTTGGGTGATAGTTGATAAGGAAGGCAGAAAAAAACCGTACATCTATGGCTTTAATTGATACGTAAAAGTTTGTATATCGTGAGAGTGGACCCGTATAGAATGCGGGTCATTTTTTTAAAAAATGAATGAGTCCTTAGGACTTTGATCTAAGAACTCTCCTTCAAACTGTGCTGTTGGCTGCTTCGAGCTCTCTCACAGCACCTAAATCCTTCAATTTGTAACCAACTCCGGGCTCGGTCAGTATCATCTGGGGATTGTTCGGATCAGATTCAAGTTTTTGGCGCAAGTGGCCTATATAGACACGAAGATATTGAATGTGTTCAGTTGATTTTGGTCCCCAAACCTCGCCAAGTATTTGTCCGTGGGACAAGACCTGACCCTTATGTTGGATGAGAACTCGCAGGAGTTCGTATTCAGTAAGGGTAAGTTTAATATCTTTACCTGCTAAAACTACCCTTCGAT
The DNA here is from genome assembly GCA_947454545.1 of Oligoflexaceae bacterium. Classification (GTDB taxonomy): domain Bacteria; phylum Bdellovibrionota_B; class Oligoflexia; order Oligoflexales; family Oligoflexaceae; genus Oligoflexus. The sequence goes on along the minus strand of CANGNB010000331.1, from coordinate 2,962 downwards.
TGCTGAGATCTACCGTAAGGTTCCCGGAAGTATAGATGGGATGAAGCTGTTGAAATTGGTGGGAGCGCATCGCAAGTCGCAAACGAGCGAGTAGCTCGCCAAGGAGAAATGGTTTGCGTAAATAGTCATGAGCTCCAGAGTCGAGCGCGGTAACTATACTCTCTTCGTCATCGCGTACGGAGAGGATGATGACTGGCAGCGTATGGCTTTCTCTGATTTTCTTGAGAGCTTCCAATCCATCCATATCAGGTAGACCTAAGTCTAAAATGATGGCGTCTGGCTTTGCCGTTTGAAGAAGATGTAAACCCTCAGCGGCATTTTCAGCCTCGAGGATTTCGTACCCATGTGGAGGCAAAGCGACACTTACAAAGCGACGAATGGAGCTTTCATCATCGATGATGAGAAGGCGATAATTATCACGGGGTTTCACTTGCCCCTCCCTTTGGAATAAATAAGGTAAATTCTGCCCCACCCTTTGGGTGGTTGTCAGCAGTGATTCTACCCCCATGTACTTCCAAAAATCCATGGGCTATTGAGAGACCTAAACCGAGTCCTCCGGTCTTCTCAGGATGTCCGCGATAGAAGCGATCAAATATTTTTTCTTTATGTTGAAGGGAAATGCCGGGGCCTTGGTCGCGGACCTTAATGATAATTTCCTTGCGAAAGTCATGAATATCAATGCTTATAGGGGCGTCCTGTTTGCCGTAACGAACAGCGTTTTGGAGGACATAATAGAGAGCTTGGCTGAGTAGAACAGGGTCACAGACAAGTATGGGCTGATCCATTTCACAGGAGATCATAAAATTATTTTTAGCACCTTCGACAATGAGACGTTGGTAAGTCATGGCTATAATGTCGCGCATATCCACTTTATCATGACGCGGTCTGAGCATGCCTGAGTCTATGCGTGACATGTCTAAGAGCTTATCGAGAACCTCAGTGAGGCGCTGCGAAGCTTGGAGAATTTCTTGAGTCAGTGCCGGCCAGACCGAAAGATCTTGAGAGGTAACGGGATCAAGAAGTGCACTCGCACTGCCAGTAATAGTCGCGAGTGGGGTCTTTAACTCATGCGATATAGAGTTGAGGAGAGCTTTGTAGAGGACTTGCGCTTTCTCCATAAGGGCTAAGGCTTGTGAACGTTCGCGAAGTAGCTCCCTTTCTAAGCCTATCGCTAATTGGTTTGCGATCGCTTCTAAAAAATGCAAAGTTTCTTCTGAGAGAGGATAGGGTGGGGGAGAACCGAGAATGATAAAACCCACCTGCTCCGCCAATCCTTGAAGGGCGCAGTAGTAGTGCCCATTGCTATTTATTTGAAAAAGTGGACGTTGCCGAGGTTGTAAAATGAGGTGCTCAGCTTCGGTAATTTCAACAGGAGTTGGTTCGTAAAGGCTCAGAGGGTGCATCTTGCTGGCCATATCAGGCTTTTCATCGGGGCGCATGAAAAAAGCTATTTTTGGAAAGCCTAATTGCGAGAAGCTATTCATAAGGATCAATACGCTTGCCTGTAAAGATTGAGTTGTAGAAAGCTGATGAGCTAATTCATAGAGGATTCTTGTCTTTTTCTCTTTTTCCTGAAGTTCTGTGGCCTGATTTCTTAATTTTTGAATCAGCACAGCTAAGATAAAAGAGAGTGCGTAGAGTGCAAAAAATTCTTCTCGAATATCATTTGAATCGATAACAACGAGGCGAATATTCAAAGGTAAATGAAAGGCGAGAAACAACCCACCAATAAACAGCAAAAGCAAGATGAGAGGGAGTCTTTTGGTGACCAAAAAACCAGTTGTGGCGAGACCAGCACTCCATAGTATGCCGATGCCAATCAGCCCCAGGTAATCTTCAAAAAATAAAGCGAATAGGAGGACTAAGATAAGTGTGACGCCGATCCAAGGCGAACTTTGCCACTTCTTTCTTAAAATGGTTTGCATGCTGCACCCTTCCAAAAAGGGAAAAAATAAAGGAGCTGGGTATCCCTAGCTCCTTTACTATATACTTAGTCAGATGCAGTCGTGAATGACTTAACGAGGGGCCGCCGAAGGCGCTGGTCCGCTCGATGGATCCGTTTGAATGGCAAAGTCGATGATTTCGTTTTTGCGAACGATATCAATCAACTTGACCACTTGCTCGTAAGGAGTCTGAGCATCGGCGCTGATGGCAGCGGCAAGGTTTACGCCAGGTTTCTTTTCACGCTCGGCACGGATGCGCGGCGCGATGGCATCAAACTCTACCACTTCACCGTCTACGTAGATCTTGCCTTGCTTATCGATAGCAAAGTTCAAAGTCTTTTCATCAGGTTTGAGAGCCTGAGCCGACTCCGACTCGGGAAGCTTCAGCTCGATGGCTTTGTTTGCGACCAGGGAAGCTGTCACCATGAAGATGATCAAAAGAACTAACATGATATCCACGAGGGGGGTAACGTTAATTCCCGATATTTCGTCTTCGTTATCTTGCGCTTGAGCTGCCATAGTTTGAAGTCCTTATGTGCTTACCAAAATGTTAGGGTCTGTAGTCTTGACCGAGGCCAGCGACCAGGGTGTTCACCATAGCTTGCGCGTCAGTTGTGAGAACCTTAATGCGTCTCTGGAAGTAGTTGAACGCGATAACAGCAGGGATAGCAACCAGGAGTCCCACGGCTGTTGCAACGAGGGCTTCGGAAATACCGGCCATAACTGTGCTAGCACCGCCTGCAGGGTTCAGGCCGAGATCGTGGAAAGCTTTGATAATCCCCAAAACAGTTCCGAAAAGGCCAATGAAGGGAGCATTGTTACCTAAGGTGGCGAGGACGACGAGTCCACGATCCAATGTTTTACGTTGACGCATGAGGTAACCATTCATGGCTTCCTGCATGGCTTCTGAACCGCCAGTTCGGTGACTTACACCTTCCAGGGCAACTTTAGCTTCGAGGCTGCGTGGGTGTTGTTTGCAAAGCTCTTCAGCCTTTTTAAAGTCGCGAGCCCGAAGTGTT
>CANGNB010000330.1 GCA_947454545.1 Oligoflexaceae bacterium | reverse complement strand
TATCGTCGATCAATTATCTCTGCCTGATCCCGTACGGCACGTTCATGGTTTTCGGCGAACGAACATTGCTATCGAGCATCGGGAGCTTCCCCGACGCGAACGTTTGGATGCCCTTTGGGATATCGTGCGCGATCCCAAAATGCGCCCTGCAATCGTCTACGCACCCACGCGGCGCGAAGCGGAACAGGCTGCCGAGGAGCTAAGCTCGTATGTTGCCTGTGCGGCCTATCATGCCGGCATGGACGCAGCCAAGCGAACCGAAGTCCAAACCGCCTTTCAAAAAGATCGGCTGGACATTATCGTGGCCACCATAGCCTTTGGTATGGGGATCGATAAGCCTAACGTCCGTACCGTTGTGCATTTGGCCTTGCCGAGTTCGCTCGAAGGCTACTATCAGGAAATAGGGCGGGCCGGGCGAGATGGTAAGGCTTCGCGCGCTGTGCTCTTATCCTCTTACGCTGATATGAAGACCCAAGAGTATTTTCTGAATCGAAACTACCCTGACATTCGCGAGCTGCGTTCTCTTTTGCGCCTTATTCCACCTGAGGGGCGTCCGCGCCAGGATTTTCAGAATGGTGAAAAGGAGGCGTCCCTCGATCGCCTGCTGATGATCGGAGCCCTGAGCCAGGAACACAACGGACTGATCTTACGCAAGGAAGATAGGAGCGATTGGGAAAAGGTCTATACCGAGCAAAGGTCGCACCGGCAAAAGCAGATCAATGAAGTCCTTCGCTTTGTCGAGAACAGTGCACGCTGCCGCATGCTTCAGCTTCTCGATCACTTTGGTGATAAAGATGCCCAAGGCGCTGCCTGTGGGCTTTGTGATGTCTGTGTTCCAAGCTTGCGAAGTGCGGCGCGAAAGGAACGGCCCCTCGATGCCCTAGAGCTGGCGAGTGCGCAAAAACTTTGGGAATACCTTCAGATCGAAAAGGACCCCGTAGCGGTGGGGCGACTCTATCGGGACTGTGGCGAACTCCTGGGTGTCGAACGAAGAGCTTTTGAACAGCTGCTCGAAGCTTTCGCTCAGGCTGGAGATATCCAGATCGAGCACGCGAGTTTTCAAAAGGGCGACGAGCGGATTGAATTTCGCAAGGTAGAAGCCCTTCGATCGAAGCCTTCTGTCGCTTGGGACGATCTCCGGGTGGCAGGAGCAAAGACGGCTTCGCGCAAGACGACTCAAAAGAGCAAGGCTAAGACTCCCAAACGACAAGGGGCTGTGGCTCTAGACCAGGGGCTTTTAGAAAAACTCAAAGTCTGGCGTAAAGGCGAAGCGCAGAAGCGGAAAATCCCCGCCTACTGCATTCTGAGTGATAGAAGTTTAGAAGAGATTGCGGAACAGGTTCCGCGGAGCCGCGAGCAGCTGCTGACAATTTCTGGGATTGGACCTGTGAAAGGTGAACAGTTCGGGGCTAAAATATTAGAACTTGTGGGCACAAGATAAGAGGAGAGGACGGAATGAGAAGTCGAAGACTGGTATGCTTGGTGAGTCTGTATGTTTTGATGAGTGGCGTCGCACGCTCGGCGCCGGAACCCATCAAAATTGGAGCCGCTATTTCTCTGACTTCAAATGTCGCGTTGTTTGGCGAAGAGCAGAACCGAGGTCTGCTGGTAGCCGAAGATTATTTCAATAGCAAGGGCGGTATCGGAGGGACACCCATCAAACTGCTGATCGAAGATGCAGCAGGTGATGAAGCGTCAGCGATCAATGCGTTTCATAGTCTCATGCGTAAAGATGTTGTCGGACTGATTGGTCCTACGCTCTCGCAACAAGCTTTTGCTGCGGATCCTCTCGCTCAAAAAGCTAAATTCCCTGTCTTGGCTCCATCCAATACGGCAAAGGGCATTCCTCAAATTGGTGACTTTATTACCCGTGTCTCGGCTCCGATTGCTCAGGTAGCTCCCTTTGCTCTCGCTGCCGCTCTGCAGAAAAATCCTAAGCTTCAGACCGTCGTGGTCCTTTATGCGCAGAATGATGCCTACAGCTCTTCGGAGGCCGAGGTGTTTCAAGCTGCTGTAAAGGCTCATCCAGCTCTTCAGTTGACGGCAGTGCAGAAGTTTCAAACCACCGATACCGACTTCACGACCCAGGTCACTGACATTTTGCGCAAAAAGCCTGACGCCGTCATCATCTCAGGGCTTGCCTCCGACGGGGGAAATCTTGTCAAGCAGCTGCGACAGATGGGGTACAAAGGGGTGCTCATCGGTGGCAATGGCCTGAATACGCCCAATGTCTTTCCTGTCTGTCAAAAGTACTGCGAAGGAATCCTCATAGCCCAGGCTTACTCGCCCGCTCTTGATGCACCTATCAATAAGGCTCTGCTTGATGGCTCCCAAAAGCGTTTTCAGAAGGCTCCAGGCCAGTTCACCGCGCAAGCTTTCACAGCAGTGCAGGTGTATGTTGAGGCGCTTCAGGCCCTCGCGCAAAAACAAAATATCAGCCAGATGAAGCCAAGTGATCTGCGGCAAGCACTTTTAAAGCAGCTGCGTCAAGGGACCTATGAGACCCCTCTCGGAACCATCAGTTTTGACAAAGACGGGGAAGTTCTGCAAAAATCGTTCTACGTCGCCGCGATTCGGATGAATCCTGATGGCAAGAACGGCGCATTTGAGTTTTTGAAATAATCACTCCAATCTGCAGGAACGGAGTGAGCTTCGGGCGATTTTAAAAGGATGATACCATGCGACACTCCCGTAAAGTCTTTGCTGGCGGCTTGTTATTGGCTCTGGGTTGGATAGGCGGCTGTCGTTCGACGAGCGGCACCAAGGGATCGGGGCTTTTCACGGAGAACGTGAGTTCAGGAGCAGGCTCTCAGCTCTTAAGCAACGCGGATGGATCCCTGGCGAAGTGGAGCGGGGTAGGACGCTTTCGGGGCGCTCTCAGTTGCACCGCCTTTTGGCTTAAGACTTCGGAGCGTGCCGATGCTCCGGTTTATGCTCTGAGCAATGGCCACTGTGCGCAGGAGTTTACGGCCCGCGAAGGCAGCGATACGGTCTACACCAACCGAGCTGTCACAGAACCGTGGACAGTGAGCTTTGGGTATTTTTTCGATACGATCGCTCAGCAAAAAACGGTCAAGGTCAAGCAGATCGTTTATAGTACGATGAAGCGGCGTGATTTAGCCATCCTTGAGCTCGATGCCACGCAGGGCGAGCTCCTGGCAGCGGGTGTGCAGCCCCTGACCCTGGCTCGGACAATTCCTGAACTCGAGGCAGATATTCGTGTCCTTGGGGTTCCTCTGTTGCCCGTTGCTGAGGAGCAGCTGTATCTCCGCGAGCACCTTTGCCGAGAGCAGGGTGCAACGGATGTTGTGGAATGGTTTTGGTTCTGGTCGCAGCTGCGCCGGAATTCTTGCGCGGACATCGTTCCAGGCAGCTCGGGCTCGCCTGTACTCAACGCGCAGGGTGAGGTCTATGCTGTCATCAACACGACGACGCGCGATGGCAACAGTCGTAGCTGTTACATGGGAAATCCTTGCGAGATAAGCTCTGAAGGGGCCGTGCGCCGCGACGACAAAAATTATGCCGTCGCTCTCTCGGGGCTTGAGTCATGCTGGAATGCTTCGGGCGTGTGGGATCTGTCGCAGCCAGCCTGTCCCTTGGATCGTCGCAGCGCTCTCGGGGTGCAATCGACCACACTGATCCCCAACAATGGTAAGGACCGTACCGGGGAAGCTCTTCGCTGGAATCTTCAGGTCACCCATCCGAAGCCTGAGACCTTGCGCTACAAAAGGGGCCTGGCAGGGCAGGTATTTTGTGAGGATCCCAAAGGCTACAAAGTCTTCAAGGGAGCCACCGATCCTAACTTTAGCGGCGTGCTGCCAGCCGAAGAGGGAGTCTATCTCGTCTGTTTTGCAGAGGCTGCCGATCTCAGTGCGAAGCGGGTGGCCAATCCAAGTACCCTAGTCTTCACGATCGATAAGACCCCGCCCGAGGGCGAACCCTTCATCAACATTATTGATGCGGGGGATAGCGTAACCGTCGAGCCCATCTTTGCTGTGCCTGAATACTCTTTCTTTCGCATCGCCTACGGTCCGCTTGCGAGTACCGATTGTTCAAAAGCAGAATTTTTTCCCTATCGTCGCTTTCCCACTCGG
>CANGNB010000329.1 GCA_947454545.1 Oligoflexaceae bacterium | reverse complement strand
GAACACGGAAGTCAAGCTCCTCAGCGGCGATGGTACTGCAGGTTTACCTGTGGGAGAGTAGCTCGGCGCAGCCTTAAAAATACAAAAGCCCTTGGTTCTTACGAATCAAGGGCTTTTGCCATTTCCCCCGCAAGCGGCACAGCACACCAAGCCTACATTCTTACCATAACCAACTCTTCACCTACTTCCCATTTACCCAACGCATAGCCCGGACTTAAACTAGAATATCTCTCAGCCAACTTGGAAGCATCAAAGAGTGAGGCAGAACCCATGAAAGATATGCTCACGAGAAGACTTCTCACTGTCTCCACAGAAGATACAATACTCGATGCTGTGCGAAAGATGCGTGATGCCAATGTAAGTAGCGTTCTGGTGATAAATTCCGATGAATTGGTCGTGGGTATCATTACGGAAAGAGACATCGTTCATAAATTTACCCTTTTGGATGTGCAGGATAAGTTGCTGGCTAAGGCTGGGGTATTTATGACCAGGCCTGTTGTTATGGCTCGAGTGGATCACTTAGAAGAGGATGTGAGGAGCCTATTTTTTGGAAAGGGAATACGGCATTTTCCTGTCACAAAAGGGACTCACGCTCTCCACGATATTCTAGGAATTGTTACGGTAACGGATTTGGCCAGTGCATGGTTTGGAAAAGGGACAACATCTGAGCAGAATGCATCCGGAAAGCATGAACAATCCATTTTGATAGTGTGCGAAGAGGTCACGACGCGGGAACATTATCGCCAAATCTTGAAAGCCTTGGGTTTTCAGCCGGTTCTAGAAGGAACTTCGGATGAGTTGATGGAGCGGGCCTGCCAGCAGCAGCTACCTCTTTTGGTCGATATTGATGGTCTGGAGCTCGAAAAGATAAAGCGTTACCTGAAAATGCTCAAGGGATCTCATAATAACATTTTCCTCTTACTGAGCTCGCAGCCTCAATTGGTAGGGCCTTTGCGTGAGCAGTTGAAGGCCGAAGGGCATTTTGTTGTGCTTAAGCCATTGGATATTAGCTATCTCTTGCAGCTTTTAAATTTGGCCAAGGTGACCAAGTCCTGAGGAAAGTTTCTTGACCGAGATCCTGGTGCGTGGTCTCCTCTTAGCAATCAATCATTAGTCTAAGAGGGAACAGTCTATGCAGTCGTCTCCTTTCAAAAGCGATATTCTTAAAGGCAAAGTTGCGTTCATTACGGGTGGTGGAAGTGGCATCAATTTTGGTGTTGCCAAGGCACTTGCGTCTCATGGTGCTGCAATTGCCATGATGGGACGGCGAGAAGAAGTCTTGCAGGAAGCTTGCAATGAATTGGCTGGGCTGGGTGTGAAGACGTTTTTCAAGTCCGGAGATGTGAGAAGTCCAGAAGCCTGTGAGGCTGCTATTGAGGCAGCTGTTCAAAATCTGGGTCGCATTGACATTCTGGTGAATGGAGCCGCTGGAAATTTTCTTTGTCCACCTGAACTGCTTAGCTCCAATGGTTTTAAGACCGTCATTGACATTGATCTAAATGGTACTTTCAATATGTGCCGCTATGCTTACAAACATCTGAAAGAGAGCAAAGGCCTTATTCTCAATATCTCTGCGACTCTTCACTATGTCGGAACCCCCTTTCAGAGTCATGTGTCAGCTGCTAAAGCAGGGATAGATGCCTTGACGATAAATCTCGCGGCTGAGTGGGGACCTGATGGAATTCGCGTTTGTGGGATTGCGCCTGGGCCTATTGGTGATACCGAAGGGATGCGGCGCCTTGCTCCGGGCGAAGCAGGAGAAAAGCTCAAAAAAGCTATTCCACTCGGGCGATTTGGAGCTACGGAAGATATTGGGCTTGCTGCTGTGTTCCTAGCATCTTCGGCTGCGAACTATATCACGGGGGAAACACTCGTTGTTGATGGCGGACAGTGGTTGGCTAAACCACCGATGGTTCCGCGTGAACTTGTGGAACAGATGATAGCTAAGCCCAAAAAAGACGCTTAATGATGATAAGTTGGTCTGAATCGAGCCTGTCAGGAATTGGCTTGGTTCGGACTGATGAGATAGTAAAGCCATTTGAGATACTCATTGTACACCGAAAGGAAATCTCGTTCCTTTTTGTACCAGATCGCTGGGGGCGGCGAGGGTTGTGAATAGAAGCGAATTTTCGCGGTTTTGGCTTTTGCTCGCTGCAAAGTCCACAGGGTTCGGCTGGAATGATACCAACTGGTGCATACGATGATGTGGCGAGCTTGAGGCAAACGTGACTCCAAGGTTTTCAACAGTCCCTCAGCTTCTTCGCGGGTGCTGCTCACTTGGGTAGCTCTATTGAAGATGATGGCATCTTCGGGAATACCTAGTTTTTTCAAGTATTGAAATGTAATTTCGCTGTCTGTGGCTCGAAGGTTTTGCTTGGCTAATTCATCGCGTTCAGTTTCGACGAGAACGATCTTAGGGGCTACCTTTTGTTTCCATAGTTTGGCTGCTGTGGGAGTCCGATCTTCTGCATCGCCCATGAAGATAAGGATTGCGTCGGCTTTGTCCAGTTCGGGGGATTTTTCGTAAATCCATGCGGCAGGCCAAGTGCGACTGGGAGGGTAGAATACGGTGAGTGTCACAATACCAAGGAATACGCCAAGGATAACAAGACAGAATTTTTCCCATAGCCAGCTCATTGCGCTCCCCGGTGCTCTTAGGTTGGAATGAGACCTTGTGAAAGCATAGTCGACATTTTTTGGTTCAGGCGGCGATGAAAATTGTAGATTTGCCGCTTAAAGGCTGCTGGGTCCTCAGCTTTTTTAGGCGGATACATGGGAGGACTTAGGTAATGCGTGAGGCGGACAGGGCGTGGAACCACTGTTGGGCCTAAGCCGCGAGCAAGAAAGAAGGGGAGTTTGAATTTTTCGTAGACCCATTTGGTCAATGTGTTTTCGTAAACTTTGAAAATATCATCGGCGCGAGGGCAGGCGGCAAGAATTACAGGAGCGCCTGTTTCGATGGCTAATTTAGCAAAGCCCTTTCGTTTCTCCCAATACACTCGGTAAGCTTCTGAAGATGGGCGCAAGGATTCTTGCATGCCGCCAGGGGCTAGATAAATGATCTCGCCATTTTCAAGAAGAGTCGACGCATTGTCTGGATTGCCAACGATACAACCCAGACGTTCCATAAGCTCGCCTAAGCCGGGGAATACATAAAATGCCCGGTCAATCAGAGAACGTGGGACGCGGCCGTTGTGTAGGTAGACGGCAGCCATGAGCAGAGCGATATCGTATGTGGCAAGGCTATGATTGGTGGCTACGATAGCAGGTCCGCGCGTCGGTATATTATCGAGGCCATGGACTTCATGCTGGTGATAAGCGCGCAAGGCTTCAATGATGGGCAGCAGCTTTATGGTCAGTTCTTCATCCATATCTAGCCTCTTCATTGAAGGTAAGGCGGCAAGTCCCTAGCGGAGGACTTTTGTCGTCAGATATTCACTTTACCACGAAAAACCATTTGGCCTGGACCTGCCAGGGTCACAGAGTCTTCCGGCTGTTCCTGTTTTATATAAAGGCGACCACCAGGCATATCGATACCCAGCCAATGGCGGCGTTCGCTCAGCCCTGAGTGAAAAGCCGAAGCTCCAACAGCTGAGGCTCCACTTCCGCAAGCCTGCGTTTCGCCGGCCCCTCTTTCCCAAACAAAGACTTCGTAAAGCTCTTCAATTGGCGAACCCAATATCTGAGCTGAGATGCGACGATCCGCTTCGCTTACGGCTTTAGGAGCTACAATATGGACATTTATGCCATCCCAAAGTTTGGAAACTTGAAGAGCTGGTCCAATCTTGAGGATGAGCTCACGATCTACCTTGTCCATGTTGATGACGAGATGGCGATTGCTTAGGGACACCAGGGACCAGTCGCGCTTGATTGCAGGTAGCCCTAGTGCTTGGGCCTGTTCGGCCATGTAGGCTTGAACATCTGCAAAGTCCGCATTGGCCTTGTTGATGGTGGGATGGCCCATCTCGACAGCAACGAGGGGCAGCTGGCCAGAGCGCCCCGTATGGAGAGAACCGAGAAAACGACAATGAGCCACACTGTTTTCAAGCTGAAGGATAACGGCGTCGGGAATATCAACCTTTTGCTCGGATTCTTGATGGTGAACCAGAACACTCAG
>CANGNB010000328.1 GCA_947454545.1 Oligoflexaceae bacterium | reverse complement strand
TGAGGACGCCGACGACATGGAGATAGGGCCCAGATATTGATGGGTTAATAGGCTAAAGTCTAAGGTGTTTTCGAAAGTCTACTTTGGGCATCCGTTGGGGATGGCCAATGAAGTCCTGAAGCTTCAAATTGCAGGAAAATCACATGATCATTGGTGTGCCAAAAGAGATCAAAAATCGCGAAAATCGAGTTGCTATTGTGCCTGGTGGCGTGAAGATGCTCGTTGACGCGGGACACAAGGTTTTTATTGAAAAAGGCGCAGGTCTTGGCGCTGGAATTTCCGATGAAAAATATGTGGCTGCAGGTGCTTCTGTTCTTGATAAAGCTGCCGAAGTTTGGGGCAGTGCCGACATGGTTATCAAGGTCAAAGAGCCCATCGCTTCGGAATTTGCTCACCTGAGACCAGGTCTCATTTTGTACACATACCTTCACTTAGCTGCAGCCCAAGAGCTTGGGCATGAGCTCGTCAAGCGCGGTGTATCCTCTATAGCTTACGAGACTATCCAACTTTCAAACGGTTCTTTGCCACTTCTGACACCAATGAGTGAAGTTGCGGGCCGCATGTCTGTTCAAGTTGGAGCCCAGTGCTTGCAAAAGCACAAAGGTGGTAAGGGTCTTCTCTTGGGGGGTGTCCCAGGTGTGAGACGAGGACGTGTTGCGATCATCGGTGGAGGCGTTGTTGGGATCAACGCTGCTAAGATGGCGATTGGGCTCGGAGCTCGCGTTACCATCCTTGACGTGAGCGCGGCTCGCTTGGCCTATTTAGATGATATTTTTGGTACTGACGTCGACACGATGATGTCTAACCCCGAGAATATTGCGCAATCGGTCGAGGAATCAGATCTTGTTGTGGGTGCGGTTCTCATCGCTGGAGCCAAAGCACCATGTTTGGTTTCTCGCGCAATGGTGAAATCTATGGAGCCAGGCTCTGTCTTGGTGGATGTAGCTATTGACCAGGGTGGTTGTATCGAAACAATTCGTCCGACGACCCACGACGATCCAGTATTTGTTGATGAACAAGTTCTCCATTACGGCGTTACTAATATCCCTGGGGATGTTCCTAAGACCAGCACCTATGCTCTCACCAATGTCACGCTTAGATATGCAATTGAGCTGGCTAATAAAGGCCTGGAGAAAGCTATGAAAGAATCTCCAGCTCTTCAGCTAGGCCTCAATACCTTCCAGGGGCGTGTAGTTCACAAAGCTGTGGCAGAAGCACTAAAAACTGATTTCAGTCCCTTAACTTTCTAATATCACGGCCTACTCCGGTAGGCCTTAGGGTTCCTTCACATGTCCTCGAGCTATATTCTCATCGATTCAGGAAACTTTCAAAAATTAGAGCAGGTGGGTCCCTATAGAATTGTGAGACCATCGCCTCAGGCAGTATGGAGCCCCAGGTTATCCAACGAAGCTTGGGAGAGGGTCGATGCGCGCTTTCATCGCTTCAGCGGTGGTGACGGGAAATGGACCGTCCTGAACAAGTCTATGAAAAAGACATGGACGATTCATTACGGGGGTTTAAATTTACAAATTGAGCTCACGGATTTCGGGCATCTAGGCCTTTTCCCAGAGCAAGTCACAAATTGGCAGCGGATTAGGAACCTTTGTGCTGATAGAACACGAGATGGTTTGGAAACACGAGTCCTAAATCTTTTCGCTTATACGGGTGGTTCTTCACTGGCATCTGCTCAAGGTGGTGCCAAGGTTTTTCATATTGATGCTTCTAAGACAAGCGTAGCATGGGCGCGAACGAACGCTGAGTTGAATAATTTGGACGATAAAGAAGTCCACTGGCTCATAGACGATGTGCAAAAATTCGCTCAGCGGGAAGTGAGAAGAAACCGGAAATACCACGGTATAATCCTGGATCCTCCCAGTTTTGGAAGAGGAGCTAAAGGTGAAGTTTGGAAAATTGAAGAACACCTCATTGCTCTTTTAGAGATCTTGAGGGAGATTTTAGACCCAGAGTTTAAATTTATAATCTTGAGCTCGCACTCACATGGATACACCCCATTGGCCATGCAAAATCTGCTTTACCCAGTCATTGGCGATGCGAAAGGTCGCTTTATTTCTGAGGAAATGGTTGTAAAAGAGAATGAAAATGGAAGGTCACTCCCAAGCGGTGCTTCTTGTTTTTTCCTTAGGGATTAAGTGTGGGAATAATTAGTAGCGTTCAAAATGCAACTGTTAAAGATTTGGTCAAGCTAAGAGAGAACAGTAGATACAGGCGAAGTGAAAATAAATTTACTGTTGAGGGAGCGCGAGAAATTTCTCGAGCTATCGCTTCCCGTTTCCAATGTGACTCCTTTTTCTATTGTACATCGATTCTTAGTGAAGAAGCTAAAATATTACTGGGACAGCACTCTTCTGTGCCTAAAGTCGAGGTAAGTGAAGCTGTATTTCAAAAGATAGTCCTGAGGGAGGGCACCGATGGAATTTTTGCCTTATTCAGATCTAAATCTCACTGTTTGGATACGTTCGTTCCTGGCAAGCACTCGATAATATTGGTTTTTGACCAGATTGAAAAGCCTGGTAATTTTGGTGCTCTTTTGAGGACTGCTGATGGTGTTGGAGTTGATGCGATTTTTGTTTTGGATAAAAACGCCGATATCTACAATCCCAATGCGATCCGCTCAAGTGTAGGCGCTGTTTTTTCGAGGCCAATTTTTACCTGCGAGCACATGGAATTTGCAACATTTTGCAAAGATAGGAACTTTAAAATAGTAACGGCGAGCCCCTTTGCTAAAAACAACTATTTTGAAGAGGATTTGCAAGGTCCTCTAGCATTAGTTCTAGGGTCAGAGGCAAAGGGCCTAAGTCAATTTTGGGACACATGGGAATCGGTGCCCGTAAAAATTCCGATGAATGGCTTGGCCGACTCCCTAAATGTGTCTGTGGCAGGGGCTGTCATCCTTTATGAAGCCCTCCGTCAGCGTCAAATGGGGAGAATTTAAACGTCCTGATTTGATTGGGAGAACTTCTTCCCAGCATACAGTTGAAATATTAGGAGCTTACAGGGGATCCCACCATTATCTATGGGAATCTTCCGTTTCGGCTTAAGTCCAATGAATTTGAAGGGCGTCTCTTCAGACACAAGCAAAGCTGCTGTCCATCCAGCATATTTCTGCTTTAAGGTGTCCCCTATTTGCTTATAAAAGTTCAATAATTCATCGGCACCTTTTTGGGTTACGCGTTCTCCGTAGGGGAGGTTGCATAATATAATGCCGTTTTCAGCAGGAGCAGGAAGGTCGAAAAAAGAGCCCTGTTTAAACTGGATGTACTTCTCGACTCTCGCTCTCAAAGCATTATCCTTAGCAGCGGTAATATAGCGTGGATCTATGTCTGCCGCAAAGATTTGAGCGGATGGCTCTGCTTGCTTTTGAGATCTGCACTCATCCTGGATATCTCGCCAAAGTTTAGCATCGAACTCCTTGAGATGCTCAAATCCAAAGTCGCCTTTTTTACGATGAATGAGAGGAGCTTTATGGAGAGCCATGAATGCTGCCTCTACGGCAATTGTTCCTGATCCACACATGGGATCATAAAAATTTTGGCTTCCATCGAACCCTGCTAGCCTTAAGAGAGCCGCAGCAAGATTTTCTTTTAGGGGGGCTGGGTGATTGTCGAGTCGATAGCCTCGCTTGTGTAGAGATTTCCCCGACGAGTCGATAGAAATCGTCAGCTCTCCGTTCCAAAGATAGGCAACGACTCTAATTTTGGGCTCCTTAAGGTCAACTTTGGGAATAGGGAGACCATTTTTTTGGAAGTAATCTTCTAGTCCATGTCGCACAGCTTTACTGATAAGTGTTGCGGTAGGTTTGTCTGGGCCGCGATCACCTGTTATGCCCTCAATGAGATAAGTGCTGTCTTTTTTGAAATACTCATCCCAACGAACTCTCCGAGATTGATTTGTTATGACAGGAAGGCTTGAGCCAGAACCTTGACGCAAAACAAGCAGAAGGCGGCTGGCAGTTTGCAAAGTTAAGTGGAGGCGGTACGACGTTTCCAAATCTGCTTCAAAATGAACTGCTGCATATTCAGGCGTAACTTTTTTGGCGCCTTTTTCGAGCAATTCTTGGGCAACAACGTCGACAGTTTCTTGAGAGCATATTGCAATATATCT
>CANGNB010000327.1 GCA_947454545.1 Oligoflexaceae bacterium | reverse complement strand
AATGCCTTCAGTGATCGCAATAATCAGTTCGATTTCTGCGTCGATGGCTTCAAGAATCGCATCGGCAGCAAAAGGTGGGGGAACAAAGATCATCGAAGCATTGGCTTTGGTTTTTGCCTTTGCATCGTGAACGGTATCGAAGATCGGAAGGTCACAGATACCCTTGGTTCCGCCCTTTCCTGGGGTCACACCACCAACAAAGCAGGGAGCATACTCATGAGAGAGTTTGGTGTGAAATTCACCCGATTTACCGGTGATACCTTGAGTAATAACGCGTGTATTTTTATCGACAAGAATAGCCACGTGAGGTCTCCTTACTGCCTTGCCATTTCCACGATTTTCTTTGCGCCATCGGCCATATCGTTAGCTGCATAGAGATTGAGGCCCGAAGACATCAAGATCTCTTTGCCCTGGTCGACATTAGTACCTTCAAGGCGAACCACCATTGGAACCCGCAAACCCAATTCTTTAGCAGCTGCGACGATACCATTAGCAATGATGTCGCACTTCATGATGCCGCCGAAGATGTTGACAAACAGTCCCTTCACATTCGGGTCAGCAAAAAGGATTTTGAACGCGTTGGTTACTGTTTCTTGGCTTGCGCCTCCACCAACGTCTAAGAAGTTAGCTGGCTTGCCGCCATAAAACTTGATGATGTCCATCGTGGCCATGGCGAGGCCAGCGCCGTTCACCAGACAACCGATGTTTCCATCAAGACCGATGTAGCTGAGGCCGTACTTGGACGCTTGGATATCGCGCTCGTCCTCTTCTTGGAAGTCGCGCATCACTTCAATGTCTTTTTGGCGATAAAGAGCGTTATCGTCAAAATTCATTTTGCCGTCGAGGGCAAACATTTTGCCTTCTTCGGTCACGACGAGAGGGTTGATCTCGAGCATGGAGTAATCGTACTTAAGGAACATCTTGTACGTCGCTTTGATAATAGCACCGAGCTCTTTCTGCTCGCTCGCAGGCAGATTCAAGCCATAGCACAGACGACGAATTTGATAGCCTTGGAGGCCGAGAGTCGGGTCTACTCGTACGACGATGATTTTTTCGGGAGTTTTTTCCGCAACTTCTTCGATGTCCATGCCGCCTTCGGTGGAGAACATGAAGCTCACTGTGGCTGTTTCACGATCCAAGACCAGAGCAAGGTAGTATTCCTTGGCGATCTTACTTCCAGCCTCAACATAGACTTTGTGAACCTTCTTGCCTTCTGGTCCCGTCTGATGGGTGACTAAAGTCATGCCGATCATTTGCTCGGTAATTTTGCGAGCTTCTTCGGGTGTTTTGGCAAGCTTCACGCCGCCTGCTTTACCGCGGCCCCCTGCATGAACTTGGGCTTTGACAACAGCCACGCCAGTGCCGAGGCGGCGCATGGCAAATTCAGCTTCAGTTGGGGTTTGGGCAACATAGCCATCAGGAACGGGGACTCCGTTTTGTCTGAAGAGAAGCTTGGCTTGGTACTCATGGATATTCATTCCAAATATTCCTCCGGAGCATCTACTATTCGTTTGCACGTGCAAATAGGCTATCATACTATCCCTGCCTCACGCACCCAGAATCACGGAGGAAAGTCATGTCTCGAGCACGCGCGCCAAGGGTTCTTATTGCTGGCGGAGCAGGATTTTTGGGGAGTCACCTCTGTGATAGATATATTGGCATGGGCTGGGATGTGATCTGTGTTGATAACTTCCATACTGGCAACAAGAATAATGTCCGGCACCTCTTGTCTCATCCCTACTTTGAGCTTGTGCGGCACGACATTGTGAATCCTTATCATGCTGAAGTGGACTTGATTTTGAACTTCGCCTGTCCCGCAAGTCCTGTTCACTATCAGTCCAATCCGATCAAAACGATGAAAACCTCGGTGATCGGAACGATGAATTTGCTGGGTTTAGCAAAGCGCGTGGGGGCCCGTTATGGTCATGCGAGCACTTCAGAGGTGTATGGTGATCCCCAAGAACACCCCCAAACAGAAGCGTACTGGGGGAACGTGAATCCCATCGGTATTCGCAGCTGTTATGACGAGGGAAAGCGCGCCGCAGAGACCTTGTGCATGGATTACCATCGTATGCATGGAATTGCTGTGCGTATCGTGAGGATATTTAATACCTACGGCCCAAGGATGGCGGCAGATGACGGCCGTGTTGTTTCTAATTTTATAGTTCAAGCTCTCAAAGGTCAGGATATTACAATCTACGGTGATGGATCACAGACGCGATCCTTTTGCTACGTGGACGATCTGCTGGACGGAATTATCGCCCTAACGTCCCAAGATAGGGTGACCGGGCCGATCAATATAGGCAATGACAAAGAGTTCACGGTCAGAGAGCTAGCAGAAAAAGTGATACACATGACTGGGAGCTCTTCGAAGATCATTCAGCTGCCATTGCCTCAGGATGATCCTAAAGTTCGAAGACCTAATCTTTCTTTGGCGCGTCAACATCTTGATTTCACCCCGCAGATAGATCTTGAGAATGGTTTGTTACGAACCATTGCCTACTTTCGCGATCAGATCTCAGACGACAGTTCAGTCTCGAGAAAGTAAAAAGACGGGCACCCGTCCTTGTTTAAGGACGGGTTCTGCCAAACGAGCAATTTGGCCTGTGGAATGATCGGGGATAGGGGGTTGCGTGCTTTCGAGGCTGGGCGGGCCGTAAGACGGGGATCATCGTGTCTTACTGACTCCATTCGAGGCACGGGATGCCTTTTTGTAAGAAAACAACATATCTTAAGTCACTTTTCGGTGCGTCATTTCGCTCCTCTGGGAGCTGAGATGATAAATAAAATTTAAGAATTTCAAGCTTTTACTGTCATATCTTGGAAAGTATCAGGCTTGTTTCTGTGCTGTTGTGCAACTCGTATGTCTGAAAATGACTGTACGACCTCATCCTTCGCTTAGCCAATACTTTGCAAACACACGAAGAAAATCAATCATTACAATTACATATTTACAAAATTAATAAAAAATAAAGAAAAGCAAAAATGTAAAAAAATAAGATTCAATAAATCTCGTTTATTGAAAAAAATGACGCCATGAAAAAATGACATTATTTTTAAAAATGATCTTGAAGTTGATATGGAAAATTTTCCATGGTGGAAAGATCAACAAAGATCTCTTTGCTCGGACGCAGTCACTTGCAAAAAATTGCTCTTGGGTGCTTGAAATGCCGACCAGACTGTGGCTCGGGGCAAAACATGGAGGAAGGCTGACGAAGACCACTATGGGGTTTGGGCCCAATTTTGTGACTGGAATAGCCATGAAAGGTGGGTAAAACGCGCGCTCCTGGTTTTCATGGTGAAAAACAGGAGCGATGGCACGAAGGAAACGGGGATAGGGAAGGGCGATAAACCAAGAGACAAGAGGACGCAAATCTCGTCTCTCGTATTACTGATGGCGAACCATGGTTTGCATATAGTTACCGGAGCCTTGTAAAACTACTCCACCGACAGGAGACCAGCCTTTTCCAATATAGTAGTTCACCTGATCTTCGAGACTCCGAACGGAGTCTTCGCAGAAAAGTTTGTATTCTAGAATAGGGCTGCTCGGCGTGGCCTTTTTGGAGAGCTCAGCTTTGGGAGCGCTCAGGGTCTTACGGGCTCCACTTTTCACGCTGGCTTTATTTTTCACGGGGCTTTTAGCCTTAGTTTTGCTTGCCGTTTTCTTCTTTGCTTTTGCCATGAACAGGCCTCCTCATTGTGATCAATAGAGAGCTTTATTGTACCCGATCTCTAGGATCGAGAGAACATGGCTCTTTGCTCTCTTGTTTGACTGATAGTCTTGTAGACGTCGACAAGACTGGGCGTCCTTATTCAAAGTGACGCTCTGGGTGGATACTCGTGACCATGAGCTGGAAATCGTGCTAGGAGAAAGAGATCGGGCAGGTGAGCTTAAGGAGAAGACATGTCTCATTCTCAGCAGGATACCGCTTATAAACCTAAGCACCAGATTCGTATCGTAACAGCAGCATCGCTTTTTGACGGTCATGATGCGGCCATCAACATTATGCGACGGATTTTGCAGGCTTCAGGCGCCGAGGTTATCCATCTTGGGCATAATCGGTCGGCAGCGGAGATTGTCGATTGCGCCATTCAAGAGGACGCTCAGGGTATCGCAATCACGTCATACCAAGGGGGTCATATTGAGTTCTT
>CANGNB010000326.1 GCA_947454545.1 Oligoflexaceae bacterium | reverse complement strand
GGCCCACACCTCAGGGAGTGGGCTTTTTTATTTTCCTACTTCTAGCCTGCCTTTGCCTTGCGAGCTTGATTTTGGCATACTTTGTGTTCGAGACTCGACAACACAATTCACAATCAAGGGCAACGCACATGGAAACCTACGTTCATATAGAGAAAAAAGCTCAGGGTTATGCTGTCCTCACGTTGGCGCGAGAGCCTGTTAATTCCATGAATCTCGATCTTTGGCGTCAGCTGGCAAGTGCCTTGGATGCGCTAGAGGCCGACCCTAGCGTTCGCGGTGTAATCTTTCAATCTGGTCTCAAGCGCGATGTCTTTACGGCTGGCAACGATATCAACGAGCTCTTTGCCCCAAAATCCTCGGCGGAACGTTATAGAGATTTTTGGGTTACGCAGAATAAATTCTTTGCTCGCCTGTATCGAAGTCCTCTCGTCACGGTGGCAGCGATTCGAGGAGCTTGCCCAGCTGGTGGATGCGCCTTGGCTCTCTGCTGCGATTACCGAGTGATGACTGATTTTGGTAATATCGGTCTCAATGAGGTAGCGCTCGGTATTCCGGTGCCTGAATATTGGGCTTTGCTGATGCAACGAACGATCGGCCAACGCCATGCGGAACGCATCTTACCCTATGGCCTCTTGCCAACAGCAGAAGAAGCTCTCGGTATGGGGCTTGTGGATCGGCTCGTTCCTGCAGATCAACTCCTGGCTCATGCGGAAGAAGCGATAGTTCAGAGGCTAACGATTCCATTTGATGGAGCCCGTCAGGCGACCAAGGCGCACCTTCGCGCAGGGTTTTCAAAGCTCTGGGAAGAATTTTGTGTGCAAGAGGCAGAGTATGGCTGGAAACTCATCAGTCACCCCAAAACAGTGGCTGCCATTGAGGGTGTCTTGCAAAAGCTTTCAAAAGGCAAAAAAGACTAAGCTCTCAGATACTGGCATTCCATTGAATGCCAATGAGATCTCTCTCTCCAAAGAGGCTAAGGCTGCTCATTCTTTGAGGCTCTTTGGAAAAGAGCTCGGGGGCTTGGCTGAGCTTAAAAAAATTGACCCCTGAAACCACAAAAAAATTGAAACTCAGAAAACCAAAGACACTTCTTAAGGCTGCGATGTCTTTTTCTCGAAAGGCATTGTAGCCATAGATGCTCCCCAAGATCAATGAGGTGTAGGCCAATTGCTTTTGATTGGAGCGTGTGAGCTTATCATCCACGCGCACGACGAGGCGTTTGTAAGATTCGAGGTCAATAGTGTCATGTCGACGAAGACTTCTGTCCAAGCTCAAGAGCAAGCTTGGTTGGTCAGCTCGGCGAATGGTCTGAGAGATAAATAAGACACCAGCTGTTTGTGTGGCGCTATAGATGAGCTTCGAGGATATACCTCGGTTGTCGTTGTAGTAGCCATAAAGTCCAATCGTAAGAGCGGCAAGTCCCGAGGCGAGATCTTCGATGAACTCACCTTTCCGCAGCTGCTCCCGCTCCTCTTCAAGAATCTCTTGGTAGCGTTTTTCTAGAGGACTTAAAGGTGCAGTCTCTGTGGGGCTCTGCGCTTTCAATGTTTTGGGATTCCAAAAGCCAATGAAAACGGACAGACTAAAGGACAAGAGCAGTATACGCATAGGATTGATTGATCCTTTTGGGTTGTAAGGCAGTCGCCTGTATTTCATTGCTGTATTGAATGCCGAGCTGATAGAGGTTGGCATCAAAGAGAAAGCCGAATGACCTTTGGTTTTGTGACAGGGATGCATAGGACTGAAGGCGTGAGATTTTATAGATATAAGCAAAGGCACTTTGATCCTGATCAATGCTTTTAAAGAGTCTTTTTCCCTGAATAACGGCACCAAAAACTGACGAACCAAAGCTGTGATCGATTGTCCAAGAAACGGAGGCATCCGCCTTGGGTGCATTGAGCGAATCCAAACTTATATAGGTTGGTAAACATGTACTGCAATCGCTCGATTCTTTGAAGAGCCGATATCCGTGCACGGTAACAGAGGGCAGCCATAAGATTTTGGAGCTCCATCCCAAGGCCAGATCTGCATTTGCTCCCTTGAGGGAGCGATTTTGTACTAGGTCTTTGTAAGGTGTCGTCGCAGAATCTAGCACATCATAATCCCCGGAACTCGAGGCTCTGTCGAAATGATAGATAGAGGGAGCTATAAAATAAGACATCCACTCCTCTGTTAGGGGATTGTCAAGAAACCAGGTTGTGCTGAGTTTAATCTGCGTTTGCCTTTGCTCAATAAAATGGACTTCGGGCAAACTGGGGTTGTTTAATTTAAATCCAGCGGCAAAATGCAGCGGAATAATGCTAAAGACAGTGTTTTTGTAAAGGGCTCGGGCCTCTGCAAATCCTGATATATCCTGAAAGTTTTCATTACGAAAAACCTCTTCAAGAAAGGATTGGTTAAGATCTTTGTCTCGGGCTCGTTGGTAAATGCCAAGTCCTTTCTCATTTGTTTTGGCGATAGCTAGCAGAGATATTTTCCCTGTATCTACGATAGGATTTGACCAGGGAAGACAGACCAAATGGCCCTTTTGCTCATAGAGTGAATGGCAGAGATTTTGGGTTTGAAGTGAAATCATACTTGCACTGGGCTCGACGATATGTTGCAGCTCGAATCCT
Organism: Oligoflexaceae bacterium; assembly: GCA_947454545.1. Classification (GTDB taxonomy): domain Bacteria; phylum Bdellovibrionota_B; class Oligoflexia; order Oligoflexales; family Oligoflexaceae; genus Oligoflexus. Next base: position 1,557 of record CANGNB010000326.1, on the reverse strand, counting down.
TTGAGGGGTGTGTGAACGGATAGCGTCAGGGCTATGAAAAGCAGGATATTCTTCATGGGCAGTAACTCTGCTGCATGCCGTTGAGCATTAATGAGATTTGACTGAGGTTAGGACGATCAGTTTCAAATTGCTTTTTGAGTGATTCAACAGATCCCGTCAGCTCTTGGATTTGAGTCCTCATTTTCATTGGTTTCATAGATTGAATGTCGCCGAGTGCAAGGACGGCAGCTTGGAAACTCGATATCGCTTGCTCAAAGTTCACTAAAAAACTCTGTGGTTCCATTCCGCAGATAAGATCAATAGCACTTGGATTCTCTGCAAAATCAACGGAAGGGAACACATTCTTCATATAATTGCCGAATTGAATGAGATTCAAGAAGACGAGATACTGTCGCGCTCGAACATAGGTTGATTGTTCTTTTGCTATAGATTCGGCTGTTAAGATAGCTTGGGTGAGCTGAGGGCGACTTTCCTTGGTTAGTCTCGGTATACTCAGGAGCAAGTGACTTTCATTGGCAAGGGTCATGAGGTAGGCCTGAACGAGCTGAGCTAAATATTGAAGATTGTCTTTTTGCTTGTCCGGTGTAGATGGAATTTTCCTTGGTTTGGGAGGAGGGCTGTTGGATTCGATAAGGAATCCCGAGAAAAAGCTGTAGGAGTCTATCAGGTTGATACCTGCTGCTCCAGCATAAGCGGAAGATAAGAGTAGGGTGCGGTGGCCATCAGCGTCTTTAGAAACGTCATTTTCAAGGAGAGTGATGGCATCTTGGAAGCGCCTTTCATTGACCCATTGCTCAGCTTTCTCCAGATTTGAAAGCGAAGCACTTTTGTGTTGGCAGGCTTCTAGCAGCAAGGAAAGGGCTAGGAAAAGATAGCTTCGGCGTCTTGCGTTAGTCCAGTTCAAAGCTTAGCTCCATGCCTTGTTGGGGTTTGTTTTTAGCTTGAATTTTTAAAGCTCGTTTCGGTTTGGAGCCTTCTTGATATTCTATAGAGCCTTGGACTTTGATGTCGATGAGACGTACATGAGGGTATTCAAAACTGGCCTCAAAGCTGCTGGTATTTAGAGTGACGCTTTGATTTGACCAACCAAAGTTTTCTGTGGAGAGTTTGAGGATAGAGTCTTTTGCCTTGAGGTTAAAGCGTCCTCTAATTTCAAAGTCTGGTAATTCTGATTTGGATTTTTTGAGATAGAGATAAAGCTTTTGAATTTCATCGAGCTGAAGTTGAGCAACATCTGTTTGGTTGGGGTCAAGGGTTGCGATGGAAAAGACTTTGAGATCACCAGCCGTACCCATTTCTATTTGTAGAGACTGGCGTTCCCCTGTTGTCGTGCTAGTGATGGCTATCGGGAGTCCAAAATATCGTTTGCCACTAAGGCTCTCCCAACGCCAGTGGACTTGAAGTTCATTTTCCCGAAGTTTGGGAATGCCGGTGTCTTGCGTCATTTTTAGGAGGACATCGAAGGGGTTGCGCACAAGAGTGCTGGGTTGAGCGTCAAAATTGGGTATTTTTAGTAAAATTTGTTTCTTGATTTCAATCGGTGCATTCAGCGTATTT
>CANGNB010000325.1 GCA_947454545.1 Oligoflexaceae bacterium | reverse complement strand
TAGTCCTAGGATAGCAGCAATGATGAGAAATAAACTGGTTTTGGAATTATTACGAATCATAGACGTCTCCTCGCATACCAGGCCCACATTCAGTATAGCAAGTCTAGAAGGCGGTTGGCAGGAGAGCCTATGAGCTAGAGAAATGGCGCCTCTGTCACTGGGGTTTAGGCGTACTTGTCGGTTCGGGGGCTAATGCATAAGGTGCAGTGGATTCAGGTGCTTCGGTCGGCGGATTTGCCTCTATCGGTTCAGCTACCTCTCTGCGTACGCGATTGCTCGATTCCTGAATGGATTTGGTTTTGTTCGATGAGCTAGGGGTTATTTTATAGGTGAACTCTTTCATTCGCCCAGCTTCATCTTCTATTGCGACGACAACCTCTGTGAATGAGCCTTGAACATCTGTGGGTTTGTCAAAGTGGAAAACTTTATTCTTGTAGTAACGAATATTAAAATGTTGATCTGAACTGGGACTGTCGTTTTCAGAGCTAGCTTCGGCCGTGTCGTTCTCGATGCGCATGCGAATGAAGCGAATGTTTTTATTTTCGTCTACGAACAGCGCGCGAGCATTAACAGTTCCAGTAGTTTTTTTGCGTTTCTCCAAGTTTTTTAATGAAAAACGGACGGTAAGTATCTGGTCATTGAGCGCACTCGAAAAATTTTCGATAGCGATAGGAGGAGTTCCTTCGCTTTTGGGCTTCTCTATAGATTTCGCAACGGGCGGCTGCTTGGCAGTATTTTCAGGAATTTCTTTGGCTGCCAAGGAGAGGATATTGTCGGAATCTTGGTTAATTTCCTCTTCTGGGGTGGTTTCTGCACTGTCTTCAACTGGTTTAGCAGTTTCAGTAGATTTCAGAGAAGATTCTGTGCTGGCAAATGCAGACACGGTACTCTCATGGTCTGGATAAGCTTTTTCGTAAACGTTATCGTAGCGCATCTGATAGTTGAAGATATTAGATAGTAGTTTTCGAGTATGGTCCCTGAGATTGCTATTGGTGACGAGTTCGTTCACAAGAAGACCCGAAGCTATCAAAGACCAGGTGATCATGACGCCGAGTATGCCGACCGAAAGGGCTGCTGTTTTGAGGCTAATTTGCAGCGTTCGGGTGCGCTTGGAATCGATGAAGTAGATCACGTTGAGGAGACGCTTGCGCGCGACTCGCACTGGCCGAGTCGGCTTATCGCGAAGGTCATTACCTTTTCTGTTTCCCATAGAGGAACCTCAGTAAGGAAAATAGAGTTACCCTGTCCCTATTGTACCACTTTGGCTTTGTGGGGTACGGGTCTCTACTGGGAAAATGCTGCCTGGAGCAAGCTGTGGATGTCGAAATCTTAAAAAGCTTTCGACTCGTCTTAATTTCCATCCTGCCGACGTTAAATTCCGAGTTAGAATGCACATTGAATTCTGGTATTGTGCAAACGCTTCGTAGGTGCTTGGTGCAAGAGTTGCTTTGCCATGCCTTACGAGCTGCTCTAAGGTGTTTTGATCCGTCAAAATTGGGAGTTCTTAGATTGTGTTAACACCTTCCGCTACAGCGCCACTAGTTAAAGTCGCAATCTATAGAAGTACGAGTATTGGGGATGTGGTTTTGGCCACAGCATGTATTGATCTTTTGCGACAGATTTCAGCGCCTGTTCAGGTGACGTGGATTGGGCGTAAGCCAGCTTTGCAATTGATTGCCGCGGCCTTTCCCGAAATTCGTACGATTGAAGCTGATCCTGACGTTGTCAATTACCAAGAAAAAGCTGTTAAAGAACTTCGTGACGTTCACTTTATCGTAGATCTGCAGACAAACCTTCGTTCTCAGCTGCTGTGTCGTGCATTGCGCCGAGAATATAAGATTCCCAGTTTCAGTGCGAAAAAGAAGAGCCTAGATAGAGGGGCCATGACAATGGCAGCGCGTCTCCGTGGACGGCGGAGGGCCCTTCCCGAGACATTACGTCAATGTCCTGAATATCAATTTGACATGATGCTCGATACCTTGAGGGAGGCTCTGAAGGCCCATTTACCTATCGAGGTCCTCGATGGTTTAGAGCGATTGCCAGCTCGTCCGCTGTTGCCAACCGTTCATGATGCAGGGCAAAAACCTTGGCAAAAGGAATTGAAATTTGGAAATTGGCTAGCTATTGCGCCGGGGGCTGCTCACGAGTCCAAAAAGGCTCCGCTGGAGATGCTAAGGCACGTGACAGAGCTTTTGGCAATCGAGCTTAAGCGCGATCAGCGATTGCCTGAGGCTGGGATTGGATTGTTATTTGTTGGGAATGATCTTGATCGAGATGTAGCTCTTGGGATTCTTGATAAGCTCGATTGGAACGGGCCGACGCTCAATTTAGCCGGTAAGCTGAGTCTGTGGGAGACGGCACTTGCATTGAAAGATTCGTGCGGTCTGCTCTGTAATGATTCTGGTTTACTGCATATTGCTGAGGCTGTTGGGACTCCCGTAGCAGCTTTGTTTGGTCCTACAGTAGAAGCGTTTGGATTTGCGCCTTGGAGAGCTGAGAGTAGGGTTTTTTCAGCCCCTCTTGGATGTCGGCCTTGTTCAAAGCATGGACAAGCAGATTGCCGTTTTGATGACAAGCTATGTTTTGGTTTGATCCAAATTCCTCCCATAGTCGATTTTTTAAAAGCTATGATCGTGCATAAACTGCTGAGACCTGATGCTTGATAAGAGAGGGATGTTGTGCTGAAGTGGTTCTATGAAGTCCTTTGGATATGCCTTGCCAGCTTATTAGGGCTAGTCGGACGCTTGAGCAAAAAGCAGCGTGCCCAGCTCATTCGAAGCAATTTTTCTGCACAATTTCTTGCCCAACTGAAATCGGAAAAAGGACAACGGAACTTAAACGCTCTGTTTTTTTGTTCTTCTGCTGGAGAGTACGAGCAAGCGAAGCCGTTGGCGCAGCGTTTGCAAGCTATGCATCAAGCTTCTATTGTGTACGTGATGGGATCCGCATCAGGGGTGCGGTTTGCAAAGGCTCAAGGGGAGAAGAACACCTATGTCCTGGCACCCTGGGATCGTGTGTCGCAGTGGGAGAAGCTCTATGAAGCTTTTCAGCCTTCGTTCACCGTCATTGTGCGATACGAACTTTGGCCTGGTTTTTTGACAGTTGCAAAGCGATTTGGTCCTGTTTATCTGGTTGATGCTGTTCAGTCAGCCAGTCTCTCCTCGTCTTTCTGGGCGCAAAAGCTTTGGATCCGACTTCTTGCCTATATCTCCCACATTTTTGTCGTTGGAAGCGAAGATGTGGCCTTTTATAAATCCTATCTTGCCCGGTCTGGGAGCGATCTTTCTCTTGTTGGTGATACCAAGTATGATAGGGTCCTCGAGCGTATTGCAGAGCGTGCCGAGAAGCGAGAGCAGATGAGAGAGGCGCTTTCAAATTTCTGCGAAGCTCGTCGCATACTCTTGGTAGGCAGTGCTTGGCCAGAGGATCTTGCGGCAATTTTGTCTGTATATCCGGAGATGGTTAAGAAAGCACAGAACCTGGCAATGATCGTGGCCCCCCACGATGTGTCAGACTCTATGGCGCTGCGGATGCAAGGCATGCTAGAGGCTCAGGGCCTTAGTGTATGCCGATCAAGTCGAGTAGGTTTTCGAGCAGCAAAAAGTACAGACGACGTGCTCCTCTTTGACGAGATTGGGGTTTTGCCGGAACTGTACTCACTAGCTCATGTTGCCTGGGTTGGGGGAGGTATGCACCATCGCGTGCATAACGTGCTTGAACCGGCGTGCTGGGGCCTATATCTTTGTTTCGGACCTCGCTATCAAACCAGTCAAGAGGCTCGTTTGCTTGTCAAAAAAGGTTTGGCACATGTGGTCACTGACGGCTCCAGCTTTCAGACTTGGTTTGAAGAGCTCTCGTTTTCTGAGTCACCTCCTCATCAAGCCCTGTGGAATGCGATAAAGGAAGAGTCTGGTGCAAGTGACAGGATTCTGCAAAAAATATTCATCGATCTGAGTGAGATCTCGAAACATGCGAAGAAGGTGAATAGTGTGGATGGTCTCTAAATAAGGCCTAAGGGGTCGAAAGACTCTGCATGAGCGTGATTTTGATCTCGCTGATGCAGGGTTTGGACTTAAACTAAATACATAGACCCGATCACATTCGGGTTAGGACGTGTTATGAAATCGCATGTGGTCAAAAAGCTGATCATAAACAGCACCGTATCAGAGACTCGTATTGCCTTGATAGAAG
>CANGNB010000324.1 GCA_947454545.1 Oligoflexaceae bacterium | reverse complement strand
GACACTTCTTTCCATCGGAGTGTCTGATGTAAGTTCCATGTTTTGCTGGTTTTTCTTGGCTTTTGCAATGAGGACAGACCATACCCCCTCCCTGTGAAGTTCGGGGGTATTGTGTCTTATTTGAGGATTTTTGCGAGAGACATCTCATGTCTCGAGGGGAAACCTGGTCACAAGCCAACAGTTAAAGGAACCAGTTTTTTTAGTTTTCTACTTCGGTGGAACGTAAGCGTTGGAGGACTGCAAAATCCTCAAGTGTGCTCATATCCCCTGCCGTATCACGTCCCGCCGCGATATCGCGTAAAAGTCTGCGCATAATCTTGCCCGAACGTGTTTTCGGCAAACTCTCGGTGAAGCGAATATCATCGGGTCGAGCGAGGGCGCCGATATGTTTGACGACATGTTCGATCAATGCTGTTCTCAATTCAGGTGAAGCCTGCGTTTTGCCCTCAAGGGTTACAAAACAGACGATCGCTTCCCCTTTCACATCATGGGGGCGTCCGACTACGGCAGCTTCAGCGACGCTATCGTGGCTCACTAAGGCGCTTTCAACTTCCATGGTCGAGAGGCGATGGCCTGAGACATTCAGGACATCATCGATGCGGCCCATGATCCAAAAGTTGCCATGCACGTCGCGACGGGCGCCATCGCCGGTAAAGTACATGCCAGGAATATGCGACCAGTACTGCTGCTTATAACGTTCTGGGTCGCCAAAGATTGTCCGCAGCATGCTGGGCCATGGCTTTTTGATGACCAAAAAGCCTCCGACATTATCGGGAACAGAGTGACCGTTTTTATCGACGACATCGACGTCGATACCAAAGAAAGGGCGAGTCGCAGTTCCAGGAATCGTTGGAATAGCTCCTGGGAGGGGGGCGATCATGATGCTGCCCGTTTCCGTTTGCCACCAGGTATCGACGATAGGGCAACGGCCCTGACCAACGATTTCGTGATACCACATCCAAGCTTCTGGATTGATGGGCTCGCCGACCGTTCCAAGCAGGCGCAGCGAAGAGAGATCTTTGCCCTGCAGATGCTCATCGCCCCACTTGATAAAGGAACGAATGGCTGTCGGCGCGGTATAAAAGATGCTGACCTTATACTTCTCAATCAGTTCCCAGATGCGCGATGGATCCGGATAGTTGGGAGCCCCCTCGTACATGAAGGCCGTCGCTCCCTGGGACAGGGGCCCGTAGACGAGATAAGAATGCCCTGTAATCCAGCCTACATCAGCTGTACACCAGTACACATCCTCATCTCTGTGATCGAAGATGTACGAAAAGCTGCAGGCGGCCCCTAAGAGATACCCTGCTGTTGTGTGCAAAATTCCCTTGGGCTTGCCGGTGCTGCCCGAAGTGTAAAGGATGAAAAGAGGATGCTCGCTGTCGAGCGCAACAGGAGGACAGTGGGTGCTCTGGGTAGCGAGCAATGCTTGCCAATCGATATCGCGACCCTTAGTCCAGGTGCTAGTATTCTGATGATTGGTACGACGACAGACCAGAACTTTTTCGACGCTGGGGGAAGAAGCGAGCGCTAGATCAACGTTATCTTTCAGCGGTACTATACTGCCTCGACGATAGCCTCCGTCCGATGTGATGACGAGCTTGGCCTGTGCGTCGTTATTGCGATTTGCCAAAGCCTCTGCGCTAAAACCGCCAAAGACCACAGAGTGGGTGGCCCCGATGCGGGCACAGGCTAGGACGGCGATGACAAGCTCGGGAACGAGAGGCATATAAATGCTGACGCGATCCCCTGTTTTAATGCCGAGACTGAGAAGTCCATTGGCGCAGCGAGAGACCTCATCCAAGAGTTGCTGATAAGTGTAGGTCCTATGATCGCCGGGTTCACCTTCCCAGATGAGAGCTGTCTTTTGGCCACGTCCTGCCTTCACATGCTTGTCAAGGCAGTTGGCAGAGGCATTGAGCTTGCCTCCCACGAACCATTGCGCAAACGGTTCTTGCCATTCCAAGGTTTTGCTGAAGTCTTGATCCCAAGTCAGCAGTTCGCGAGCTTTTTGGGCCCAAAATTCTTCGGGATGATCGAGCGATTCTTTGCGCAGCTTTTCGTATTCTAAGAGGGATCCCACTTTAGCTTTTGCGGCAAATGCTGCAGGAGGCGAAAAACTCCGCTCTTCTTGCAAAAGACTGGAAATCGAAGCAGTGGTGTCCGTCATGAAGCATCCTCGAACTTTGAGCAAAACTAAGATATGGGCCCGATTGTGCGACTGAATGGATGGGAATTCAAGGAAAAAGCAGACTGCGCAGCGCAGGTCTTTAGACGCGGCGCTGCTCGAATGTTCGAGAAAAGTCTAGGGGACTCTAGCCACGGCCGTCGCGAAGACTGAGTTTCGCACGCGCAGCTTTTGCCTTGTCGAGAGCTGATGCAAGCGTTGGACCTGTTGCTAAACAGACAGCCATGCGACGCTTGGGGCTTGCGGTTGGTTTACCAAAGAGGCGAAGATCGACGCCCTCTACTCCGAAAACTTCGGCGACCCCATCAAACACAGGTTCGTGGATGGTCCGGTCGGGGGCTTTAAAGGCTGCGCTTGCGCCTATGCTATGCCGCGAGATGCTTTGAATGGGCAGGCTAAGGATAGCCCGGGCATGCAGAGCGAACTCGCTCCAGCTTTGTGTTGCAAGGGTCACGAGGCCCGTGTCGTGCGGACGTGGACTGACCTCGGAGAAGAGGACACGCCCGTCTTCGAGCAAGAAAAGTTCGACGCCGAAGAGTCCGTAACCACCCAGACGATCGGTCACCTTTTTGGCTATGGCTTCGGCGGCTTTGATCTGTTCAGGTGTCATGGGATGGGGTTGCCAGCTTTCGACATAGTCCCCATCTTCCTGGCGGTGACCGATCGGATCACAGAAGAGAGTTCCATTGACGGCGCGCACGGTAAGCAGGGTAATTTCGCTTTCAAAGCGAATAAATTCTTCGACGATGACTTTACCTTGGCCCGCTCGACCTCCACTCTGTGCATAGTCCCAGCAAGCCTGCAAACTCTCGGGATTTCTTGCTATCGACTGACCTTTGCCACTCGAGCTCATGATAGGCTTGATGACGACAGGGTAGCCCAAAGACTCAGCAGCGCTCTGCAACTCAGCAAAACTGTCGGCAAAGTGATAGCGTGCCGTGGGTAAACCTAGGTCTTCTGCTGCGAGGCGTCGAATGCCTTCGCGGTCCATCGTCAACCAGGCCGCTTCAGCAGTTGGGATGACGCGAAAACCCTGCTTTTCTAGAGTGCGGAGGCGATCTGTCGCAATCGCTTCGATTTCAGGAACGATAAGGTGCGGTCGTTCGGCGCGAATCACGCGCTCCAGAGCATCGCCGTCGAGCATGTCAAAAACATGAGAACGGTGAGCCACCTGCATGGCTGGGGCGTTAGCATAGCGATCACACGCGATCACTTCGGCACCGAGCCGCATGAGTTCGATCACGACTTCCTTACCCAATTCGCCACTGCCCAGCATGAGGACGCGAGTAGCCTGGGGATGCAAAGCTGTACCAAACGACATAGAAAGGCCTCCCTAAGTGTGAAGACGGTCGCGCATGGCGGCCTGGACTTTGGGAAGGGTCCTAACATGATTTGAAGACGAAGGCGAGGTCTTTGCGGACTGCGTAGGCGGCTGTGCAGGCCGAGAAGGTCTGCCATGGCGAAGTCCGATTTGTTTGGAAACGGTCCCCCTTTTTTACTGCAGCTTTGCATTTCCAAAATCTGCTAGAGTGATGAGCAAGATTTTTCTCGCGCATAGGGGAGACAGGATGGGGACTGAAAAGACGAGCGCTGGCGTTAGTTTGCCAACGGGACAGACAGGTTCGAGTTTTTTTCGGAATATATTGGCCGATACCATAGCGACGTTTCCCGAGGATTTTAAGGGTTATCGTCTGCCCTCCGAAAAACTCTTCAAAAAAATCTATGGCGAATCAGTCGTTCAGTTCGAGGCTGCCCGTGTCGCTTCCCAGCGACGCTCGGAGATCGCACGTTTTATGGTGCAGGCGACCCACGAACAGCTGGTCTTTAAGAGCGAAGATTTCGAAGGCTCTTTCGCTGACTACATGGGGCGAGCAAGTCAGGCGGTGCGTTTGGAGAGCAAAACTCTCAGCGGCAAAGCAGGTCTCATTCCGACAGTTCCCTTTCGGGGGGTCACCTACAAGGGGCTCTCGCTCAGCTACCTTGGTCAAAAATTGCAGAGCGAACACAAGG
>CANGNB010000323.1 GCA_947454545.1 Oligoflexaceae bacterium | reverse complement strand
TGGCCAAAGCTATCTGTCGGCCTCGGCGACCACAGCTATGAAAACTAGCGAATGGCTTAAGCATCTCATGCCATCACTCGCTGTGATGTTCGTCCTCGCTCATTTCGAAAGCTTCACGATCCGAGGTCGCCTCACCCTACCTCTCGAAAAGCTTGGAAAAGCCTCCCTCTCCTTTTATGTTTTTGGATATATCGCCAACTGTCTGGTCTCTTTTGTGTGTGTACTCACCCAAGCCAAAGATTTTGTGATCTACTGCACCAGTGTCACTCTGCTTACACTTTTGCTGTCGGTGAGCTCCTACTTTGTATTTGAAAAATGGCTTTTTAAAATCATTCTACGAGCAGCTCTCAAGCAGCCAACGGCCCTGAAGGAAGGTCCTCCTGAAACTTCTGCCGCGAAGTCAAATTCTACAAAAAAGGCAGGATGACTTTCGCTAAAAACCTAGCAAACATCTGGTAAATAACTGAAACAACTTGATTTTCAGGAATTCCTAACTTTTTGGAAAGAGAGCACCGAAGGCTACCTTAGATCGTGTTAGAGGGGGTCTTATGCATATCCAGTTCGATTATTTAGATTTCACAAAATCTGCTTGGTCTCTTGCTGGCGGCATGTCAGGAGTCTTTTTGCTCGCTGTGCTCCGCAATCCTGCCGATGTGAGCACGCTCCTGATCACCTTGGGCCTGCCGGCTGGGGTGATTAGCCTTTGGGGGATTTATTCCCTCAAGCTCTTATGGCAAAAGCTGGAGCACTTTTTTTTTCCACGAGAAGAAGCCGGCGAGAGTCCACCCGGTCCCCAGAGCAGCGTAGGCTTGCCGAATCTGCAGGCACCCTTCCCTTACGCAAGCCATGAGCCTATGCCGCTCTACGAGCCTTTCAGTCAAAAGCTTCGATCGCTCAAAGCCGAGCAGTACGCACCCTAGCCGTTTCATAAGAAAGCTGGCTGCATCGCTCAATCATGGGCGAAGGCATACATATCAGCAAGGTGCTGCTGCCGTTCCTGATCCCGAATAAATTTTTTCAAGAGCTGACTGAACTGCAGCGGCGCCTCGACCTGAGGACTATGGCCGCGATCCTGCAAAATATAGAGCTTAGAGTTGGGAATCTGTTCTTTGACAAACTGAGCCATCTCAGGCGGAAAGAGGGAATCCTCATCGCCCCAGACGATCAATGTCGGGACTTTGATTTGCTTCAGACGACGATTCAACGCCACCTCTTCCATCCTCGGATCCGACATGTCATTGATGTGTTCGAGCAGATCATTGAGGACTTTGCGATTCCATTGCGCATTTTTCGAAAACTCGAGATAGATATGCTCCCAAACAAAGGGCGGAATCACGGGAGGTTTATAAAACACCCGTTGCAGAAAGTATTTAAACTGCTCATGAGTGTGAATGGAAAAAATGTTCCGACCATCTACAAACTCATGATAAAGCGAGTTCGTCACCTCAGGCAGAACGATGCCCGCGGGATCTATGATCGTCAGCGTTTTCACATGCTTTGGCATCATCAGGGCCACTTCTATAGCCGTGGCTCCCCCCAAGGAATTGCCTACCAGATGAAAGTCCGTCCAGCCTACTTCCAGGAGGAATTCACAGATCCAGCGCCCGTAATTCTCCATGTTATAAAAGGCATCAGGGTCTTTGAAACTTTTACCAAAGCCAGGAAGATCGGGCACCAAAAGGTCAAAGTCCGAAACCAAAAACTGAGCTGGATCAAAAAAATTCTCTTTGTTGTCAGAAAATCCGGGCAAGAACACCAATCGCTGGCTTTTGCCCGAATTAACTTCCATGTACTCGATGGGATGTGAGCCGCTCGTGCGCTTCACCTCAGCCTTGAGGAGTTTGAGGCGCAGCTTCACATACTGCTGATAAACGTCGGCTCCAATGTCCTCAAACCAATGCGTTGGTAGGGACCGCTTGAGCTCATGAAAAAACATCAAGGGTAGATTCATCGATACCACTCCCGTGAGTCACTCACGCTTACTTTACAGGTATCGATGCATCTTGTGAATTCTTAAGGGAAGTACATAGCCCCAGACCGCTGGCTTTGGCCATCAGCACCTAAACCACCCCAGACCAGCGCGCTACTCCCCGTCCAGACAAGACTTGGATAAGCCCTGAGTACCGGAGAGCTTCCTGAAGAAAGGACCCGCCAGCGCATAGTCGCAGGATCTAAGGCATACATCTCACCAAAGAAAGTCTTTAAGCGATTCGAACGCCCACCAAGGACAAGCAGCTCTTCACCATTCCACACAGCTTTATGACCAACACGCTCAGGCACTATTTCACTTTGAAAAGATTGCCATACTTGGGTCTTAGGATCATACAGACCACCTGTCCCTGTGATCTCAGGGCGGCTACTGACTCCACCCCCGCTCAGCACGAGCAGTTTCTGGCCCGTCCACACCGCCTGATGTCCTGCTCGCGGGCTGGGTGCTCCCTGGCTCACCATGGGCGTCCAGGTATTCGAAGCCAAGTCGTAGCTTGCGCCTTCAGCAGTCAGCTCGCGCGAGCTATCGCTGCTGCCTTTGTATCCGCCCCAGACGATCATCGTTTGACCCGTCCAAACTGCAGAGTGCCCACCCACACGCAAGGGAGCCTCCTGCGCCTCTGTATTGAGGCGCGTCCAGCTGCGCGTTTTAGGATCAAAGATAGCACCTAGAGCTCGCTGGCTCGCCTGATCAATGCCGCCATAGATAAGAGCTTGCTCTCCGGTCCAAACCAAAGTTTGCCGCGGATCTTGGTCCCAGGTCAGCGCTTTGGGCGCCCACCATGTCGGAGCACCGAGCAAAGTCCATTGCTTGCTGGTGGGATTATAGAGAGCACCGTCGTACAGCCATTCCTGCTGTCCATCGTGCGAGCGGAATCCCCCCCAGATCAGAACTTCGCTGCCCGTCCACAGCATCTGAGCATCGTAGCGAGCTGTCAGCGCAGAAGGAGCTTCGAGATCTCTCCAAGTCCGTGTTTGGGGATCGTAAGCGGCTGCGTTTTGGAGCGCCTGATTCGCCTCATTCTTGAAGCCACCAAAGGTGATCATCTCCGTCCCCGTCCAAACAGAAGCCACCTTCATAGCGCCTTCGGGAGCTTGCTGCAGGTCGATCGGATCCAGATCCATCAAGCCTTTTTGCCAAGCCTCTAAGATTCCAATCGCAACGCGATCGGCTGTGGTTTCATCGCCATTGAAGTGATGAACGGACTCATGAATCAGAATCTGTGCGGCTTTCAGAAAAGAGTCTGCCTGACCACGACAGCTCGGATAGGAGAACTGAATTGCAAAATGCGTCGGCACCTTGCCATCGGCTCCAGGAGATTGAGTCCACGCGCAGGTGGGTTTTTCCTCGAGCACCCACATATGCTCAGACTGAGCGATATCAGCAGCTAGAAACTTTTGATTGTCGAGGACCCACTGGCGAATCTCCGGCTGAGCGATCCCCCGCAAAGAATCCGGCTTCACTCGAGATACGATCGTGCTTGCATAATCGCGCGCGTGGGCAAAGCCGAGGCGCAGCCAATCGCCCCCATTGCCTACGCCCCAGTAGCCGAGAGGTCCTCCGGGACGGGCGTAAAGCAAAGACGGCTTGATACCGACTATAGCGGGGATGTCGGTATCGATCGCGCGTGGCGCGTACCTCATTCGTTGGGCCCCAGCCTGGTGTGCGAAGCCAAGCAGCAAAGCAGCACAGAGAATTCGTTTCATGCTGTCCCCTCCTCGATGATTTTAAAGAGCTGCATCGATATGCAATAGAGCAATTCCTTCGGTTCATCAGCCTGCAGCTTCGCACAAAAGCGTCGCTGAAAATCTTCTATAGCAGCATAAGCCTCGGGCAAATCACTGCGGTTGATGGTCAAAAAATGGGTCGCAAAAAAACGTTCCTGCACGGGCTGCTCACTCATCGCCCGGATCGCTTTTTCCAGCACCTGACGATGAAACTTACGAATACTTTCCGAAGGGACTCCCCCCGGAACCCACCCATCATCCTGAGTGGCGACATAGTCGGGACCTACTTTTCTCAGCAGGCCCACCCGAATCAAACGATCGAGTGCAAGTTCGATCTGAATCACAGGCACACCGAGGCGGCGCGCGATCCAGCGCGGTTCGTGGCGGAAGCCTTTGCTCTTCATGAGCTCCAGAATGCCTAGGTGATACCAATCGGAGATAATCTTAAAGGCATCGAGTTGCAACTGAAAGCGGCTGTCCCCATC
>CANGNB010000322.1 GCA_947454545.1 Oligoflexaceae bacterium | reverse complement strand
GAACTGCGCCCTTGAGCGATAGCCAAGGGGCTGAGGAGCCGGCCAGATGGGGCTGAGCGGGGGCTCAGCAAAACCTGCTCGCTGCAAGGCATAGCTGATACGATGCTGCTTTTGGTCCAGCTGAGCGGGATAGGCGACGATCATCCAGGGGCAGCCGCCGCAGTCGTGATCTTTCAAGCCAGCATGGGGACACGGGGAGGGGACGCGCTCTGGTGAAGGGCTGAGGACTTCGAGCAGCTCGGCGAAAGCATAATGCTCCTCGGTTTCCTCGGTCGTGATAACGCGCACTCTGTCCCTGGGCCAGACCCCGCGCACAAAAAAGCGTTGACCCTCGGGGCTTGTGACAAGCCCATAGCCCTGGTTGGAAAGGTGGCTCACTTCAGATTCAAATGTGCGTGGTTCTAACGACATACCGGCTCTCCCATAGCTCGGCACTTATGTAGCAAGGCTGAGAGGCGCTGGCAAGCCCAGGATGGTTTTCTAAACATAAGAAATAATTGAGGAAAAAAAGGCATTATCATCTCTCAACTGTAATCCCTTTCTTCTAAAGTCTTCCGAGGAGCTTCCGATCTGTATACAGGGGAACATAGGCACGAGCTGACGCTAGGGGGGCTTTGGGTGGGGGTAGGGCACCATACAGCGATGAGGATAGGAAGAGGCGGCAAATGCGCTTACTTTCAATTCTTGCTGCTGCTTTGGGGACTTTGGACGCCAGATCTCCCCGCTGGGACGCCGATCGTGGTGCGAGATCAGTTCACACAAAATGTTGCTCTCGCTTTCGAATACTTGCGCGACCCGAGCGATTCGATGACGTTGACAAACGCCCAATCCGCACAGTTTCAAGCATTGACTTCGCTGCATCCTAATTTTTCTTACAGTACAGATACTTTCTGGCTGCGGGGGACGATTCGAAGAGAATCCAAAGAGCCCGTGGTCTTTCATATCGACTATCCACTTCTTGATAAGATCGAAGTATTCGCTATCGCAGACGGCCGGATCATTTTTCAAACGGAAATCGGCGATCAGGATCAGTCGTCCGATCAAGGAGCGGCAGGCGTCTTTGTCTTGCCGACGGAACCTCTTCAGTACGATCTTTACCTGCGGATCAAAAGCACTTCAACGCTGCATATTCCTCTAGAAATTCATAGTCTGAAAGCTTTCGGTCAGCGAGAGAAAGAAAAGGCTGCTCTGACCTTTGGCATTGCTGCTGTGCTCTTCGCTATGGCAGCTTTTCATTTATTTGTATTTGTCCAGACGGGCTCGCGGAGCTATCTCTATTACGTTCTGTTTACCTCTGGGCTTTTTTTGTTTGAGATAGTCCGCTCGGGGGAGGCGCAGCAGGTCCTATGGTCAGAGGCCTTCAATAATTATCTTTTGCCGCGCTTGCTTTTTCTCATCGAGGCCTCGGGGATGCTCTTTACATTGCGTTTTCTCGGCCATACAAAACGTTTTCTTGGACTGCGCAAGCTTATGGTCAAGATACCCCTGGTTGCCGCTCTCGTCTTTGTGGGAAGCCATGCCTTCAACTACGGAGTTAATATCCGTGCTGCGGCCGTTCTCGGCGTTTTGGTCATCGTTCTCATGCTCACGTATGCTATTCTACTTGCCTTTTGGGCTCAGGATCGGACGGCTCGCTTTTACCTGTTAGCATGGTCGTTCTATCTAGCTGGTGCTTTCATCTATGTGTCCACTCAATTCAACGTTTTGCCGCTTAACCTTTTTACTCAAAACGCCATGGCGCTGGGTGCTGTCGCAGAAGTTATTTTACTTGCTGTTGCCTTAGGAGATCGTTATCAGCAGCTACAGATCAAAAACCATGAAATCGAAATGCATCGTACCCAACTTCAGGTTGAGCTGCGACAGGAGCTGCAGTCGCGCGTCACCTTAGTATCAGAACTCGCGCATCGCATGAATAATCCCCTCAACTATGTGATCACAGGACTCAACGCCGGGAGAGCCGTGTGGCAAAAACTATTTACTGAGACGCGGGCTCTCTTTGAGGGGGCCATAGAAGAAGATGATACCGAAGGACAGACCCTGAAGCGGAACTTTATGAGGCAGTTCGAAGAGATGGAACGTTGGCTGTACATTATAGAGCAAGGCGCACAAAAGTCGTCAGCATCGATCACAGAGATTCGCAGTCTGAGTGGTGTGGATGGCTACGACCTACAGAAAATTGATCTCTCAAAGCTTTGGGAAAAGGTGTGGGAAAGATTTGCGACGGATGTGGGAGTCGATCGTTGCTCGCTCATCTGTGTGACAGAACCCCTTCAGGAACATTGCTATCTGCTCGGTAATCGCTTTGCCCTGATCGTTGCCTTCGATGGACTTCTCAAAGAATGGAGTCGACAGAACCCCCAAGGCATGGAACTAAGCTTTTTCTGGCGAGAAGAGGGTGGTCTTCCCCGTCTGACTCTTCAGGTTCACGCACCGCTGAGTCAGCACGCCGACAGCTTGCAGCCTGAGACTCTCAAGCATCTGCAGTTCATAGTGAAACCCTATGGGATCGAGCTTGTGGTGCTTGATGCCGGGCGACTCGAAGTCGTCAATCGGCATGCTGAACCGCTTCCGGGAAAAAGTTTGGCGAGCGGGCAAGCCAAGGCTGCCTGAGTGGGGTAGTTTGGCGAGCACATTCTTCATGTTCTCCCAAAATTTCTGCTTCAGGCCTGCCTCCTGCGAAGATGCTCGAGGCTGTGGCTATAGACTTTCAACTGGCTCGGTGCGATTGCAATATCAAGAGTGCGAGCGCTCGCCAAGAGTTCGCCGTCGCCTATAAATGAGAGCGGTGCCTCGGGCTGATCCAAGCGCTCCACTACGACATGATTGGTTTCAAAGGAGATGATGTGAGGGTCATTCTCGGGGGGAATATGGCAACGGACGCGATAGATCGCTGCGACGAGATCGGTAAAGTTCTTATGAGTAAAAATCGTCACATTGAAGCGCCCATCGCTGTTATGCGTGTCGGGCGCGATCAGAAAGTTGCCGGCTATAATGGGCTGGTTATTGATCATGAGGAGGGGCGTTTCGAGAATCTGATCGAAGCCTTCCGCCTTCACTCTGAGGCGATACATCTCCTGCTTTTTACTGATGAGCTCATAGCCTACCATAAGGCCATAGACCTGATGCTTGAGTCCCGCCATCGCTGATTTAAACAGCGGAAAGCGTTCGCGCAAACTATTGATATGGTTCGCTACATCGCTTACTAGGCCGATGCCGCCATTACTCGCCATATAGATGCCATTGATAGTGATGAGATCGATGTTCTTCCATTCATCGCGGCGTAAGGTTTCCAGGCAGCTTTGCAGACGGCGGTTGAGACCCAGTTCGCTCGCCAGATCGTTGGCTGTCCCTGCCGGCAGCACGAGAAAGCGTATGGGATAGGGAGCCAGCTTTTGAATCAGAGTATGAAAGGTCCCATCACCCCCGACCGAGATGACCACGTCGACCTTATCGGAGATAACCTGCTGGATAGCTTCGTGCAGTTCGATCGTATTGCGAGGCAGCACAAAATCGAGTTCGCTGCGAAAGAGCTGCTTACGAATCAGCTCCTCCCAACGAATGGCGTTGGACTGAGCAGCCTTAGGATTGAGAAAGACACGAATCTTTTGCATAGCAACAACTCTACTCGACTGGGTTAGCAACGGCAGCAGCAAAGGGCAAAGGTCCCGGGGAAACCTCGGCGGACCCTGGGTGCGCTTATCCTTGCAGGAGCCGTGCCGCATGGAGCCCGCCTAGGGGCCATCCCATGTCTCGGATTTTGTACAGGATTTCTCTGGGTCTCGATAGGGTAGATAGCGAGCTGCTGAAATTATGAACGATCTCAGAGTTCAGGCCTGGACAGAGGGCTTGGGTCCGAGAGTGAGTTTTAGCACTGCAATAAATATCCCTTAGAGGGTGCCTAAGGTCTGCCACAAGAAGTTTAACGCCAGGAAAGGTTCTCTTGAAACATGAAAAAGCTTTTATTTCTGTACCTTAGCACTTTAATGACCCCTGCCTCAGCCGAAATAGTCTCGCCTTCTATCCGCTCCTCTACGCCTATTGAACTGAATTTGAGTGAAAAACTGGCGAATTCCAAACGCCGGGGATTGGATAGGCTCCGTCCTTTCAAAACGGCTTGCTCATTGAGCGAAGCTGAGGTGGCTACTCAGTATCCCCAGTTCGAACACAGGTCCTTCGACCCCAAAGCATTAGACTTGCCAGGTTTCTCTTTGG
>CANGNB010000321.1 GCA_947454545.1 Oligoflexaceae bacterium | reverse complement strand
CGCGCGAGCGATGCCGAGCGAACAGTTCAAAGAAGAGATCAAAAAGCATCTGAAACAGGTGAATCAGCCCTTAGCGAGTTTCGAATCGATCAAACGCGTCGGCATTATTCGCGAAGGCTTTTCGGTAGAAAACGGAAGTCTCACACCCACTCTGAAGGTGAAGAGAAATGTCGTTTCGCGACAAAAAGAGCAGTTTATCAATACGCTCTACCAGTCCGAAGATGCTGTGATCTACGAACTCTGAGACGATTGAGGGATCCATGCCAGGCCTAGGACGCGTGCTCTTTTTGCTATCGATCTGGCCCGAGGAGCAGTCCTCTGCTGCGAGCAATCGGAGCCTTCAGCTTGCGGAAGCCCTCCGAGAAGCTGGGTACGATCTGGTCCTAGCTGCCGATGGGCGTGAAAAGGCAGCGTGCGAAGCTCTCCGCGCTCGAGGCTTTAGCTGTGTTCGTCTCCTGGCGAACGACGCGAGCTTTGAGGAGTACCTCCAACATGCGCCTCCCGATTGGGTCCTTTTCGATCGCTTTGCCACCGAGGAAAAGTACGGATGGCGGGTTCGTGCCATCTGCCCCGAGGCGATTCGTGTTCTCGATACGATCGATCTCCATTTTGTGCGCGTAGCACGCGAGCTCAGTCGCGATGAGACTTCTTTGAGAAGCCTTCCAGCCGCAGAGCTTTTGCCTTTAGTCCCGGAGGCTGCGGCCCGTGAGGTTGCGGCTATCTATCGCTGCGATCTCAGTCTTGTCGTTTCAGATGTCGAATATGAGATCCTGATAAAAGAGTGTCAGGTGCCCGCCTCGCTGCTCCTGCTCTGTCGACTCTTTTACAATAAAGCTCCTGAACCCCTCGCTTATTCTCAGCGCAAAGACTTCGCCATGATCGGAAATTTTCGGCACGCGCCCAATCAAGACAGCTTTCAGCTGCTTTGTGAAAGGCTTTGGCCGCGTATTCGCGCTGCTTTGCCTGAAGCGAATCTCCACATCTACGGGGCACAGGCAGGCCCTCAGCACAAAGCTTGGCATGCACCTGATCAGGGCCTATGGGTTCATGGTCAGGCTCGAACGCTTGCAGAAGCCTTGCAAGGAGTCCGGGTGAACCTTGCTCCCCTGCGCTTTGGAGCAGGGATCAAAGGGAAAATTGCCGATGGTTGGTGGTTTGGAACCCCGGTGGTGACAGGTCCTGTCGGGGCGGAAGGAATGAGTGAAGACTTGCCGTTTGGCGGCGTGGTTGTCAGCGCCTATGATGACTTTATCGAGGCCGCGATTCGTCTGTATACAGACGAAGAACTGTGGCATCAGAGCAGCCAGGCTGGGAGTCACATCCTTCAAGTCCTTTATTCTTATCAGGCCACGATGCAGGTATTTTTACAGGCGTGGGGGGCTCTTCGTCAGGATGTGCAGGCGAGACGGCGCCGGAATTTTACCGGAACGATCTTAGCGCAGGAGGGTCTGCGCGCGAGTGAGTATTTTTCCCGGTGGGTTGAATTGAAACAAAAGTGTCAGCGTTCAGGCTGCGGGCCATCCGCGACCCCTTGAACGGAATTTAAGGCCAAGAGGAGATTTATGAAGTTTTTACATTCTATGATCCGCGTTCGTAGCATCGAAGAGAATCTCAAGTTTTTTTGTGAAGGTCTTGGACTCCAAGAAACTCAACGCAAAGAATCGCCGGAGGGTCGCTTCACTCTGATTTATCTCGCGACTGAGCCTGGTGAACCCGAAGTAGAACTGACCTACAACTGGGATGTTCCTGAGAGCTATGGCTCTGCCAGAAACTTCGGTCATCTCGCCTTTGCCGTCACGGACATCTACGAAGCTTGTGCTCGTCTGCAGCGCTTGGGTGTGAGCATTTTGCGCCCACCTCGCGATGGACGCATGGCTTTTGTGCGTTCGCCAGATCAGATTTCTATCGAACTTTTGCAAGAAGGGCCCGCGCTAGCTCCCGCGGAACCTTGGCTATCGATGCCGAATACCGGCACCTGGTGAGTGTTTGAAGGGACTTAGGAACCCCTGAGATTTAGGGTTCCATTGCTATCACCAAATTGATTCATCGTCACACCCAAGGATTGCGCAAGGGTGAGGTGGAGGTTGCAGAGGGGCTTGCCTTCAAAGTTGAGGTGCTGCCCACCGCGAATGCTACCGCCGCCCTTGCCAGCGATCAGGATCGGCAGCTCGTCGTGCGTGTGTCGGGCTCCATCCCCCAAGCCCCCTCCCATCAGGATAATGGAGTTGTCGAGGAGATTGCTGTCACCGTCTGCAGTAGCTTTGAGCTTTTGGCAGAAGTTCGCGAACTGGCCGATGTGCCATGCGACGATCTTGGCAATGTTTGCATAGCCATTGGGAGAAGGATCATGCGAGATCTCGTGATGGCTTTGCGGGAGACCGATAAATTCGTAGCTTTGATTGGTCGATTCGCTCGCTAAAATAAAGCTGATGACTTGGGTCATTCCGCAGGATAGTGCGTGATACATCAGATCATAGAAGACCCCAATCCGCTGTTCGTAGGGCAGCTGAGCTGCGGGTCGTGTTCCTGTTGGGCAGGTCGCAGCGCTCATGGGAGGTGGTGTGTTCATTCGCGTCTCGAGTTCGCGCACCGATTGCAGATATTCGTCGAGTCTCTGGCGATCTTGGGCACCTAGGGCTTTGCTAAGCGCCTGGGCCTCGCCTTGAACAGCATCAAGAATACTCTTGCCAGTCGCAAGGCGCACATCTCGCTGGCCATTGCGATCGGCGGGGAGATTGCCACCAAAGAGTCGATCAAAGACAACTGCGGGATCGACATCTCGAGGGTTAGGGCTCGCGCCTCCAAGCCAAGAGAGGCAGGCCTGGTAATCAGCAGTGTAACCACTTTCGGAGTTGGCGTGTTGTTCCCCGGCGAGGCAAAGGTTAGAGAAGCGGCTGCCTGCGCTCAAGGTTTTGGCTAATGTGAGATCAAGCGTTGGCGAGACATTCGGTCCAGGGAATTGGGGTGTCTGGCCTGAGAGATAGGCCGGCAGAGCCCGTGCATGATCGCCATTTATCGAAGCTCGGGCCGGACCAAGCTGCAGTCCACTCACGACAGTGATCGCATCGCGGACGGGAGCCAATGCTGAAAGGGGATGTTCAAGCGTAAAGTTGGTACCGAGCTGCGAAGGTTTCCAGCGGGCTCCGTTGGGAAGATAGACATAGACCATACGCTTACGAGCTGAGGCTGCCCAGGCAGGAGCAGCGAAATACTCAAGAAACGGTAAGCTAAGGCAGGTGCCCACGCCCCGCAAAAAAGCCCGTCGATGCGTTTTGGTGTGAGTGAGTCGGTTCATGGGGCTGTCACCTTCATGGCAAAGAGAGTTCGCGCGATGTCCGCGACAAAATTTTTAAGACCATAGCTAGGCGTCTGAGTTTGCTGAGCCAGGCCGTTGAGCAGGCACTGCTCTTGAGCCGTCGGTTCGCGCCCCAAAAGATACTGAGCTGTTTTCTTGGCAAAGCAGCGAGGAAAGCGCGGATCGGCTTCGATCAAAGTCGCCAGCTCATGAGCGTCCCCAAAGCTTCCTCGGTTCGGGAGTTCGCCGGTGGCGTCGATAGCGCCAAAGTCATCAGCATCGCGCCAAGCTCCCGTTCTATCATAGTTTTCAAAAGCCAGTCCGATAGGGTCCATGAGCTGATGACATGAGGCACATGAGCCTTGGCGGTGAGCTTCTAAACGCTGGCGCATAGGTAAGCTTTTGCCCGGTGTGGAAGGCAGCGTCGTCGATACTCCAGGAGGCGGTGCTGGCGGAGGGGCACAGAGAAGGCGATCGAGGACCCACTTGCCGCGTTTGACGGGTGAGGTGCTATCGGGATTCGAACTTTGCACCAGAAAAGCCCCTTGGGTCAGCAGGCCTCCTCGCTGGGGACTGCTCAGAGCCACGCGACGCAGAGTGCTTCCTTCTATAGAGGCGAGTCCGTATTGAGTGGCAAGAGCTGCATTGGCAAAAGTAAAGTCGGCACTTAGGAGCTGGGAGAACGGCAAATTTTTCTCTAAGACTTCACTCACAAAGCTTAAAGTCTCATCTTGATAGGCGGTCACCAGAGCTGGGTTTAGGTTCTTTGCTGCAGGGGCTTGCGAAAGGGTCTTGGTGCCGAGCCATTGTCCGAGAAAATTACGCAAAAAACCCTGCTTTTTAGGGCTTTGGAGCATGCGATCGATCTCTTGACTGAGGATCTTGGGATCGGTCAGGGATTGCTTTTGTGCGAGATCAAGCAGACGT
>CANGNB010000320.1 GCA_947454545.1 Oligoflexaceae bacterium | reverse complement strand
GACCCAGTCAAGGTTGATGGTCTTTTGCTTGGTGCTCACAAAGTTCATCACACATTCACGCGGGAGCACACTCGCATTCGCTTCAAAGAGGATCTCATCTTCGCCGAGAGAATATTCCAATGCCGTCACAATCTTATTTTTTTCATCATCGCCAAGCTGAACGTGAGCGAGGAGCGTATCAAAGAATGATTTTCCGGCGAGATCCTTATCTTCAACTATCGTTTCAAGGTAGCGGGCATAGTCCTTATGGAGCGAGAGCTCTTTGGTGACGGAAAACAGACCGATTTTGGTGTTTTCGAGCATGGACTTGATGTCTCGCACGTGCTCTTGAACCTGCTCGGTGAGTTCTTCAGCTTTTTTGCGGGCTGCCTCGGCCTCTGTGCGAGCTGCCTCAGCTTCGACCCTCAAACCCTCCGATTCGCGAAGAGCATTTTCCTGTCTAGACTTAAAGATGTAAGCACAAGCTGCAGACAGCATAGGACCTGTGAGCATGGTCACAGCGTTGAAGTAAGCATGGCCCGGGCTAAGCATCGCAAAGGGGAATTCCCAAAAACCTTTGGCTCCGATCTGGGGCTGCACAAGTAAAGATATCAGACAAGACATGAGACTCACATAGAGAGTCATAAAAATACCGGCTCTTGCGCTCTGGACGATAAACGTCGCCAGCACAGCAAGGATACACCAGACGATCTGATGGCTCCAGGCGCCCCCTGTCATCAGCATCACCAAGAGAACGGTTGTAATCCCGCCTCCGTTGGCGACAGCTGAGCTTAAGGCAACGTTTCTTTTGACTTTGAGTATCCAGAGAGCGAAGAGAGAAGTCGGTAGGCCACAAAACAGGCAGATGGCCCCTAGAGTCTTGCTCCCAAAAAGAACCCCGTAGATCACTGCGTAATTGGACCATGCATACACGTAAGAGAGCGCGATGTAGAGGAGAGTGAGCGCATTGGTTCTGTCTTGAAGGATGGGATAGTTGGTCTTAGTCACTCCAAAGAACGTATTCAGGGTCCGAACGAAGTTGACAAATAGATTACCTCGGTTGGGTGCACTCTTTGATTCCGGTGTCAGTGTCTGCTTGCTTGCCATCACCATCTCCTCGACTCAACAGGTGGGTCTCGTGAATCGACCCTTCCTAAGTCTGCACAATCGGCTAAGGAGGCGCGATCCTTTAGGGTCTTTGGAGGAATTCCCTTTCTGTCTACGCAGGAGGCCTGGAAGGCTTGAGTTCGCTAAGCCACCATGGGGTTCGAGCACCGGACGCTAAACCACCAAAAACACTCAAGATATCTAATATAATTAGCTTTTTTTTGGGCTCTTTCCGTCCTGTCTAAAGTCTCTCCTCGAGTCGACCGACCCTACGCTTACGCGTTTCGTTTACCCGAGGGCTATCATGGGTACAGGCAAGACTCCGGATACTTCACTGCTCAGCGCTTGGATTCGTCTCTTCACTTCAGTCCTCAACTACTTTGGTGTTACCAAAGAGAACTATCCCGATATCCGAGCAAGAACGGATGCCGCAACAGTTATGACTATCGCACTAGCCTATACCTGCTGTTGGGTTGGCTACTTCTTTATCTATGGTTTCGCTTTCAACAGTCGCATGATTGCTGCCATTTGCCTATTTCCTGGTCTACCAACAGCGCTGCTGGGCCTCTATTATCTTAAAAAGAAGCGCGACGTAAATACCTCCTCCTTTTGGGCGAACAGTGGCGGTGTCACGACCGTTCTCCTCATCACGATTCTCACTGGGGGCGCGTGGAGTCATCAGATCGTCTGGTGTATAGCTGGAGTCCTTGCGACTTTTTTGATTCAGTCCGCTCGGGCAGGTGTTTTGCTTGCGGTTTTTGTCAGTAGCTGTCTAGCCTTGATCAGCTTCGGATTTCAACCCCACGAAGGTGATGTGGTCGGTTGGGACTTCCCTTTTCCTATTTTCAGTGGAAACCATGCCATTTTTAATGCCTTAACCCAATTCTCGGGTGTTCTCCTAGTCGCTGTCCTCGCCTTTACTTTTAAAAACAGACAGGCCGCGGCCCTAAGAGAATCGGAAAAGCTACGTGAAGAGGCCGAAGAGGCTCGACGTAGAGCTGAGCACCTCACCGAGCAGGTCGAAGAGCACACGCGCAATATCCGGTCGATGCTTGAAAACACGCGCTTGGGACTGTTCTCTGTGCTTCCCGACATGCTTGTGCACCGGGATTATGCACGCTACCTCGAGACCATCTTGGAACTAAAAGATATTGGTGGAAAAACTCTTGATGGCGTACTCCTGCAGCGAGCGGAGTTGGGACCTGACGAAAAAAATCGCATTGTCACTGCGATGGAGTATAGTCTCGGCGAAAATGAGCTTTTCTTCGAAGCAAATGCCAGTGCTTTTCCCAGAGAGCTCACTTTAGCGCTGCCCCAGCAGCAAAAGAAGAACCTTGATATCGATTGGGTTCCCGTCGTCGATCGCGATGGCAACGTCGAGAAGATTCTGATCAGTGTCGTCGATGTCACCGAGAACCTCAAGCTCCGCGCAGAAGCTGAGGCGACGCGTCGCAACATGCGCTGTATGGCCGAACTCATCGAGCTCGGTCCGAAGCGCTTTGAGAGCTTTTCGCAATCGGCCAGTGAAACCTGGCGATCGCTCGATGAGATCTTTGCTCGTGCCCAATCTCAAGGCTCGTTCGGCGAAAGCGATATTCGGGAAGCCTACATTCATCTTCACACCCTCAAGGGTGCAGCTCGGCTTTTCAAACTCAAGGAGCTGACGGATCACATCCACAGCACCGAAGACATCCTTCACCGCAAAAAGAGTCTGAGCGCTGAGGAAGTGTCGCGACTTACCGCAAGTCTTGGCCACTGCAAAGAGTCTCATCAGGCCTACAAAGAGGCCCTCAAGCCCCTGATCAACCTCGCTCAACAGCTGCGCGAGCAAGGCGAATCTGACAGCACTTCTGTCCAAGGACTCTGCCGTGACTTGCAAACGGTGGCTCATCAGCTGGCCGAGGATCTCGGCAAGATCAAATGTCCCCTTGTGGTGGAAGTCCCCCAGGACCTCGTCCTTCAGCCAGCTTTTTTCAAAGCTCTGTCGGATTCGATGATCCATCTGCTGCGCAATAGCCTGGACCATGGGATACAGCCCCCAGAAGAGCGTCGCAGCAAAGGCCTGAGCGAACATGGCAGCATCCGCATTTTCCAAGATGCTCAGGGACGCCTAGCTTTGCAGGATGACGGTCGCGGTTTGCCTCTTGCCAAACTGCGTGAAAAAGCCCAGAGCTTGGGCCGCAAAGTCGGCTCGACTCAGGAGCTGGTGGAGATGATTTTTGAATCAGGGGTCAGCACCAAGCAGGCAGCCGATGATATCTCGGGCCGCGGTGTAGGCATGGATGCTGTCAGGAGTTTTCTGCGAAAGGCTGGCTCAGACATTATCGTTGTTCCCTTGAAAGAAGAGGGCGACTATCTGTCGTTTTACTTTGCGATTCCTCTACCCAAGGTTGTTCCTGAACTCACACGTAAGGCCTCGTGAGTCTTTTTCCAATGCTTATGAATACTTCTGCAGATAAGGAAGTATCTTCACAAAGTGAGATGCTTCACCCCACTTTCGAGTCTGAAGTTCCACAATCAGAAAAGCGCACTTTTTTTCGGACATGGTGAGCTGTCTCTCACCTACTTCTTCGAACTCTCACATTTCTGGAAAAATATTCTAGCGCCTCCTGCAGATGTTCTGTTAGATTTCGCAACACACGATTTTGGACCTTTTGTGTCGG
Organism: Oligoflexaceae bacterium; assembly: GCA_947454545.1. GTDB lineage: Bacteria > Bdellovibrionota_B > Oligoflexia > Oligoflexales > Oligoflexaceae > Oligoflexus. The sequence continues at coordinate 486 of CANGNB010000320.1, read as the reverse complement.
ACCGAGATCTCTCCCCATTGTAGGTTGTCTTCCATGCGCTGTCTGCTTTTGCTCCTCTCTTGGTTCTTGTTTCCTGTTCCTTTTGCGGATGCTTCAGCACCGTGTCGCCTGGTCCGCTTTGCTGATGTCGGCTGGACCGACAGCACCGTAACAACAGCAGTCGTAAGCACCTATTTAAGAGCCCTTGGCTACCAAACGACAGTGACTCAAGCATCCGTGCCCGTGACGTTTCGCGCGCTGAAGTCCCAAGACCTTGATGTATTTTTAGGCAATTGGATGCCTAGTATGGCAGCTGATATTAAGCCCTATACGGATGATGGTTCTGTCGACACGTTGCCTCACCCACTCCTTTCCGGCGCCAAGTATACTCTAGCAGTGCCGGATTATGTTGCCGCTTCTGGCGTGCGCAGCTTTTCGGATCTGGCGCGTTTTCGCGATCGTTTTCAGGGAAAGATCTATGGTATCGAACCCGGCAATGATGGCAAT
>CANGNB010000319.1 GCA_947454545.1 Oligoflexaceae bacterium | reverse complement strand
TAGTAGAGCTTCATCAGCATACAGATCCCTCTCGAACTAAGAGCTTTAGATCCCTCCAGGTGGACCTAGACCTTGAAGACTAAGGACGACGCTATGTGAATCACCGCAACGATATACATCCAGATGGCAAAAGGCGTATGAAAACTCCGCCAATACCCAAAGAGTATATGATAGTAATGAGTCGATAGCAGGCGACGTCGTAAAATCGCCCATTCTTTCAGCTTTTGGCGAAAAGCTCGCGACTCCGGCCAGGGAGTCGGCGGCAGACTAAAAGCCATGCGCACTTCACCCAGAATCGAACGAGCGAGAAAGTGAATGGGACCAATGGCTTTCAAATCAGCTCCCTGCACCCCTCCAGCCATTGCAAACGCATAAGCCTTTGCGGCCAGCATCGCTTGCCCCTGAATCTTAGGGCCTGCGATCTGCTGATACTGATCAAAACCCTTTTCCAGAGCTTCGATCCGTTGTTTCAAAAGCCCTTTACCTTGTAAGAGCTGCATATAAAAGTAGCGCCCGACAATGCCTGAAAGAAACGAAACGACCATACTCCAGAAGCTGATACTGACCAGGCCACGCACTTTAAAGTCGCAGTGAAAGAGGATGAAGGTTGGACCTAGCATTCCAAAGAAAATATGCCAATTCAACCAATTCTGCAAAGACCCAACTTTTTGCAAACTTATCATACGCTTACGCAAAATATAGAGATTCGTGAGCGCCATGACACAAAACCCTAACCACCCCAGAGCATAGCTCAGCGGTTTACCGGCCTCAGGCGGCAGTTTCCGACAAAGGTTCAGACGCCCACAGAGAAGGGCCTGGAGCAGAGAATCGCGCTTCACGAACCCATGAAGAGCGAGATATTCCAAACTCAAAAAAACCGTCACAAGCACCCAAAAAATCATGAGGTAACGCATTTTCATAGGATGAGTCGCTTCCTCTTCAAGATATCGCTAGGCAAGGCTTGCCCACATTGTACCACAGCCTCCCCCCTCTATAAATTCTTGGACTTGGCCGATAAGAGCGAAAAGCTCAATGCGGTCCGAAACTGACGATCGACACTCAAAGGAGTCCTTACTATGTGGCCTAAAATTCTTGGCTTTGCTCTTGTTTTAAGCACCCCTGCTGCCCTCGCCTACGGTCCTTGTGATGATGATGCCAAGAAGCTTTGCAGCAGCCAGGACTTTCACGGGGAGACCGAAAAGAACTGCCTCCACTTTCAGATCGATGCGGTTCAAAACGCGATGTGCTCAGAATTTCTTCACCAAGAAGAAGCTGAATGGCGCAAGACTGTCGAAAGCTTTCACCAGGTTCAGTCGGCTTGCAAAGATGAGCTGAGCAAACAATGTCCTGATCTTGCGGCAAAAGACCGGCAGCTCAAAGCTCAGCAAACCTGCCTCATGTCAGAACGTGAAAAGCTTGGGGCAAGCTGCAAAGAAGACATCAATCGCCATATTCGTAGCTTTCAACCCACAATCCGTGAACTTTAAACCCAAAATTCCAACAATCCGTATTGACAAGGCCTCCTTGCCGTCTTATATCCGGCGAAACCTAAAGGAGGTCAGAGTATGCCCGGATTACGTCTTTTTGCCTTATCTGCCTATTTGTTAACCCTGTCTGCAACGAGCCAAGCAGCTGAAGCTGTGACTTATAAGGATGTCGCTCCCATCCTAACCGATGCCTGCAACAGCTGCCATGCCAGCGACGTCGCATATGGCAATGTTGTCCTGGACTCGGAAGACCTCCTACTAAAGAATAAAGATGCTGTTTTGGAAGCCGTTAGCTCAGGCTCAATGCCCCTAGGCCAGCCTGAATTTAAAGATAGCCCTGAAGGCCAAAAGCTATTGAACTATCTCAAAGCAAATCCCTGAACGTGACCGAAAGGTCACAATCCAAAGGAGGTCAGCTTAAGCGACCTCCTTTTTCACTGGTTCTGCTGTTTGCTTGAGAGGCTTCCCCTCAAAGATATCTATGCTGTCGCTCTTACGTTCCGACCGTTTTCATTGGTGCTACAAAGGAGATCTCATGAATTCCCCACACGAACTCTTCGAACTTCTCAAAAAGTATTTCAAGCCCCACCCTTGGCATGGGATACCACTGGAAGCTGATGTCGAAGGCTACCTCAACGTATTCATCGAAATCGTCCCAACAGACACCGTGAAATATGAGCTCGATAAAGCTTCGGGTTACTTGAGCATCGATCGTCCTCAAAAATTCTCAAATATCATCCCAGCTCTTTATGGCTTTATCCCTCGCACGTATTGCCATGACCGCGTTGCAGCTTATGCCGCTCAGCACACGGACCTTGGTGCCTTGGTGGGAGATGGGGATCCGCTCGACATCTGCGTTCTCACAGAACGCCCTATCGCTCACGGCGATCTACTTCTCAAAGCTCGGCCCATCGGTGGTCTTCGCATGATCGACGGAGGAGAAGTCGACGATAAAATCATCGCCGTCCTCAAAGACGACCCTATTTATGGGGATCTGAAAGATATCAAGGACTGTCCCGTGCGTATTCTGGATCGCGTGCAGCACTATTTCTTAACCTACAAAGATATCCCTGGTGCTGGCGAACGTAAAATCAAAATCACTCACGTCTATGGCGCTGACGAAGCAAAGAAGGTCATCGACCTCTCTGACGCTGACTATAAGAGTGCATTCCCGGACCTGAGCCACAGTCTATCTCTTTCATGAAGCTGTCAGGCCTCGCAGCTCTCCTGCAGCTGCGTAGGCTCCTCGGGGCTCCTGCCCCATGATCCTTGCTAAGCTATAAAGCAGCTGGGCATGAGAGGCTTCCTCACACGAGAGAATTCGACCCGTCGTATAACGCTCAAGCCCACCGCCTCCTACAATATAGAAGGGCATATCCTTCCGACCATGAGAAGCCCCTTGAGAAATCTCACTGACCACAAGCACAAGAGTGTGATCCAGCATTGATCCAGATCGATTGGGATGAGGCTCAGGACGTGCCTTCAAAAGTTGAAATAAATGGACTAACTGCTGATTCAGCCATTTTTTTTGCTGAGCCTGAATTTCGCCACTGTTATGGGATGCTTGATGACTCTCCATGGGATACTGGTTATTCCAACGAGCCAAGAAGTCAAAGTCCATCTTGAGCGGACTGGTATGCCGCGATATTTGTAAAGTCGCTACGCGAGAGAGCCCACAGCTCAATGCTTCAACGAGGTTTTGGATCTGCATCTGCAAAATCAATGGCGCCGATTTATCTTCCCACTTTTTTGACTCTTCGTAGGGAAAAAGACTTAGATCATAGCCACCACAACGCGAGCTTGTGCTCATCAGCATTCTCAACTGCCGCAGATGCTGTTCAAGCTTTAACTGTTCACGCTGTCCTTTAAGCTTACTCGCATAGAGAGCCAGATCTTTTTCAACAGTCCTAAGGATATCCTGATCCAATAGCTCTGGAGTCTCACGACCTCCATCAAACAATCGCCTATAGACCGCTAAGGGGCTATCATCGGCAGGTCTTTCGGCTCCACCTGCAAAAAAACTCACGGAATGACCTTGAGCCTTATTCGCTAAAACGCCCACATGCAAGAGTGCTTGCTGAAAGCCCTCACTCAGATGCACATCGATCGACCCCTGACTAGGATCGCGTGAACCTGTAAGAAGCGAGCGTGCGGCTTCGTCATGTCCATCCCCCTGACCATCTAACAGACTGAGGTTACGAAATAAAAGCAATTGATCACGAACAACCCCAAGCGGAGAAAGTGACTCTGGCAACTCTTCTATAGAGCCCCCGACAGACTTAGGATGCCATTGCTCTAAAAATGCACCATCGGGATGATAAACTATAATCAGCCGCTCGGCTGTCTCAAGCGAAAGAGAGTGAGAGCTCCTTGTTCGACCCAAAAGCTCATAGCCGTAGAAAAAACTGCCGAGCCCAGCTAAAGCTTTGATAAAGTTGCGCCGTGCTAGTGAATCGATCGAATCCATCTCTATCTCCTGTAGACAAAGCTGTCAGAGGCGATCCATTCAGCCATGAACGTCGTGATACTCTGCCCCTGCACCAGACCATTCTGCAAGCGCCCTACAGCACATTGATCTGAAGGAACTTCTATCCGTCCCAGAGCAAAGCGCAGATACTGTTTTGCAAAGCACTGCTTGACTCGGCGACTCCGAGCCAAGTGTCCTTGCAATTGCCTCAAATCTTGGAAATTGAGAACTTCAGAATCCGATAAATTTTCGGGACTTTTCAATTCTCCTGAGGTATCGATGGCTATCTGAGGCCTTTCTGGATAGGACCAGCGT
>CANGNB010000318.1 GCA_947454545.1 Oligoflexaceae bacterium | reverse complement strand
GTCGTAGGTTTCGAGCGCGCGCAAGGCTGCTGCTTCGAGACCCTCAATGCGACGATTGTGCAAGCGATTGAATTTTTCGATCATGAATTCTGCTAAGCCGTGAATGTCCTGAGCTCTGTCCCGTAAGGGTGGGAGTAAGATAGGCATGACGTTCAGGCGATAGTAGAGATCGCTGCGGAACTTCTCTTCTTGCATCATTTTTTCGAGTTTACGGTTCGTCGCAGATATGACCCTGACATCGATCGGGATTTCCTGATGGCTTCCCACAGGGGCGATTTTACGTTCCTGAAGGACGCGCAGAAGTTTGACTTGCACTTGCGGGGAAACATCACCTATTTCATCGAGAAATATAGTTCCGCCTTGAGCGACTTGAAATTTGCCAAGGCGTTTGCGGTCAGCTCCCGTGAAGGTGCCTTTTTCGAAGCCAAAAAGTTCGCTTTCGATCAGATTCTCAGGAATAGCTCCACAGTTTACCGCGACAAAGGGACCGTTTTTACGAGCTGAGTTGTAATGCAGAGCTTGGGCAACGAGTTCCTTGCCTGTTCCGCTTTCGCCTCGAATAAGCACCGAGGTATCAACCCGCGCAAGCTTCTGGATGAGCTGATAGACTTTCTGGATGGCGTGAGAATGACCAATGATGCGCTTAGACTTTTGAAAGTCTAGCCCACTCCCACAAGTTTCCTCGGGACGTGGCTGGTGCCGCTTTTTCAGCTTCGAGAGGATGCTGTGCAGACGTTCCGGGTGCAGAGGCTTTTCTAAATAATCGTCAGCACCAGCTTTCAACGCTGCTAGAGCCTGTTCCCATTGAGGCAGAGAGGTTACGATAAAACACTTGAGGTGTGGGGCTAGCGCGCGAACCTGTTCAATCTCTTCGATGCTTCCTGAGCGTGGGTGGTCGAGATCAAAGAACAAGGCATCATACTGATTTTCTTGGCATTTCAGTATGATTTCATAGGGGGTTTGAACCGATTCTACGGTGCAAGGTAACTGACCCGAAACGCGTTCGAGTCCGTCGCTTATATGTCCGTCGAGATCAAGTGCAAGAATTTGTAGCATTTTTTCCTGCCTACGGTCCCAGTTAATGTCGCTACTGGCCCCAGGAATATAAAAAAGGAGAGCAAAGGTCAAGCGAAGTTGGCCAATCAGACATCCAATAGGTGGGCTAAGCCTAAATTGCGGGATTTAGGAGCCTGATCTGCCGTCCCTCACCCCAAACATGGTAAAATGGTAGGCAAGCCGAACCTCAGTTCCCTCACATCAAGTCAGCCTAGAGCAGGGAGTAGCCATGGATCAGGATTCTCAAAAATCCAGGAATGATGCTGAGCGTGAGCTTGCAGCTCAGAGCAAAGTCCGGCGCCTACGTGTATTGAAATTGGCAGAGCGCATGGGACTTGCGAGCGATACTCTTGCAAGTTTGAAAGCCGAACTGCTGATTGAAGAAAAATCATCTGTAATTCCAGTTTCGTCCCTGGAGGAGTCAACCGTATCAAAGCCGCCATTGCTGGGGTTTGGCGCTATTGACGAGTGCTATACGGCGACCCTTCCTCTTGCCGAGCCCGTTTTCAGTGCTACGAATCCGCGCGACATGGCCCCTGCGGCGCCTTCTGAGTCAAAGACGTCGCCTCGTCAAGCGCTCAGTCATGATCTTGCGGCAGAAGCTGAGCTGCGTTTACGCCAAAAAATAGAAGCAGAGCAGAACTGGAATGCCTTTCGGAAAGATGCCTGGCTGCTCTATGAATCATACCCACGTTCGGATGTAGCTGCGCGCCTTTGTGAGCTCGCATTTCTCTATGGCTCGGCTGCCGAGCTTGAAGACGTGCTGATGACATTGCTTCGCGATGCCGTCGACTTTTATGGTGCACTTGATGCCGAGATGCGATTGCATATAGTACTCAAGCTATGGGCGAACCAACGCTTGACAGTGCTCGATGGACTTTTATTTCGAAAAGACCTTCAATTACGACTTTTGCCACTGGAAAGGCTTTACTGTTGCTGGGCTTTCCTCCAGGCGGGAGAACTCACAAGGGCCTATCGCTTCTTTCGGCAGCATGATCAGGAAATTTGGAGTGCTCAAAAAACTTTTGCAGGTCACCTGAAGCAAAGTGAGAGTGAATTTGCCTATATGATGGGTCGAGCAGCTCTCGCCGAGCATGATGAGCCTATGGCATTGCAGCTCCTTGAAGCCATTCCTCGCTATGCTTCGGAGTTTCAGAAAGCTCTGGATCTTCTTCTCGATATTCGTGTCGAGAGAAATGAACAGGGCTTCTGCGTTTATGGGCAAAAGCTGCAAAAAGAAATGGATTGGAGGGGGCGAGTGACCCTCCTTGATTCTTTCTTGCTCCGTATCCAGCGTTTTGAAGCGAGCGCTCCCAAGGATAGAGCTGCTTTGAATGAGCTATTGAAAGACCCCTTTCGCTGGTTTCCAGAACAGCCTGAGGCATGGCAAGCTCTTGTCGAAACTCTATTGGACTATCAACAGTTAGAATATCTATTGCCAAACTTGATGGGTAGTCTTAAGGTTCGAGCAACACAATTCTTTAAGCCTGTCTTTGACCATGCTCTGTGGTTTCCAGTGAGCCAGCATGAGTTTCAAGACCCCTTGCGTTCTGAGTACTGGAGAGGCATCAGTTTGCTGCACGAGTTCACCTGGACGCAGGGTGAAAAAGAAGAACTCTTATGGCGCTCGCGTCAACACTTGCTAGAGGCAGAAGATCTGGCAGGAAAAAATCTGCAGCCAGGCTGGCCAGAACTTCAGCACGCTCTCCTTCATTGGATTAGCAAAACCAGTCGAATGGATGAAAATAGACGGAAGACCCTGCTCTTAGTCGTTAAGCTAATGGGTGATGCGAAAGATGTGACAGAAGCTGACATCTCACGCTATCTCGCGAATGTGACCGAACCAACGCAAGAGGTCATGCACGCCCTTGAACAGCTGGTGAGACAGAGAGGGCAGACGGATTTAGAAGCCTTTTTGCTTGAAAGAAAATGTGGCAAGCTCCATTACACAAATCAAGACTTGGAGCGTATGTGGCTCCTCTCGGGAACCTTACAGCGCTACGATCAGTGCTGGCGCATCGCTACAATTGCTAAAAATCGTCTGGTTCTCAATTCTGATCTTGAAAGAAGCTGGGTGATTTCAGGCGAGAAAAAACGTGAGTTCTCATTGCACTCTCTTCAAGATTCCCATTTGAAATTGATCACACAAAGCTTTGAGGGCAGTGATCGAAAATTGGTGGAAGCTCTTTTGTCGGTAGGACCGATGGTGCCGGAACTTCTGGCCAGTTTAAATGTCAAGCTTACTCCTGTCAAAAAAGGGAAGGGCTTGACCAGTGCGGAAGAGGAAATTCACAGCTTGCTGGAATCCCAAACTTGGTTGCCGAACGGAAAGAAGCTTTTCACAACGCATCCTGGTGGGATGTGGCATGTTAAGCCGCCCTTTTTTGCAAGCCTTTTGGACACAAAGTGGGTCTTGTTATTTATGGCCATCGCCCAGCGATGCGGGGTGACAGCATGGGATTGGCAGTTGAGTCTTCTTCATCACCAAATTGAAAGCTTGGTACCAAGAATGTCTCGAGGAATGGAGGCGCCAACGACAGGCAAAGTTGGACGTTGGCTGCGTCTTCTCTCTCCCCAGCAAAGAAAATCCTGGTATGAGTTGGCTCAGCTATCGCGTCGTTTTACGGACGAGCAAGCTCAGCTGGTCCTTGCTCGCCTGTTCGGGAAAATTGCATGCTCGATGCTGCAAGATCACACTCTGATTCTCCAGAGCCTCGATAAACTGCGGGCTCCCTTGCGATTGCGGTGGGATATGGAGCAGTGGGTGGTCTCGGATACCTACGGTGATCTTCGAAAAAGCTTGGGGTCGACTACGGTAGGGCATTTTTCTAAAGATGTTTACGAATTATCTCTCCTTGAAGCACGTTGATGATGTCTCCCAGAAAGGGCGCTTATTGTCTTGACGAAAGGCTAAGCGTTTGGATAATGGGACGCGAATACGAGGGAGTTGAAGTGTTCAATCGCCTTTTACAGATGACTTTTGTGGCTTTTTTTTTGACGCTAAGTACCTTCGCCCTGGCAGATAAAGCTGCGATTGTGGAAGGACTCAGGGCTAAGAAATTTATTCTCTCCATTGGCATTGGTCAGTTTGAAAACCCTGTCTGGCATCCGCTCCGCTTTGCGCGGAAAGATGCCGAAGACATGTTTCGCTATTTCAAGAATGGCGAAGCTGCGTTTGATGGGGGCGAGCTTCTGATCGACAAAGGTCAGCAGGTCACG
>CANGNB010000317.1 GCA_947454545.1 Oligoflexaceae bacterium | reverse complement strand
AGCGGAATTGGTTTGAAACTCATAGCTTTAATTTCGACTGGAGTCTCTATTTAAGAGACGACAAGGCAGTGAAATCCCAATATGCAGGATTTGAATGGGATCCCCAGATGCTTCGACAGAAGATGGATGATGCCCGTCTGCAGCTTGAATACCTTGCCAGGCCTGCGAAAGTTCTGAGCCCTGGCTCCTATCGGGCTTTTCTTGCTCCCGCTGCCGTTGAAGAAATTATGAGCCTCTTAAGCTGGCGAGGCTTTGGTACAAAAAGTCAGAAGACCAAAGGCTCACCTATCACGCGCCTGGTAGAGGCTTCGGTTCAACTTCACCCCTCCGTTTTTCTTGAAGAGGATGTGAAAGGTGGGGTAGCGCCCAACTTTGATGGGTACGGTTTTTTAAAACCGGAGCGCGTGCCACTCATAGAACAAGGCAAGCATGTTGGTAGTCTAACTTCAGCACGCAGCAGTCGTGAGTATGGGGTGCATGCAACGGGTGCCAGTGAAGGGGAGCAGCCCGAATCTTTAGCGATGAAATCGGGTCACTTGGCTCGGCAGAATATCTTAAGTGTCTTGGGTGACGGGCTCTATATCAATAACTTATGGTACATGAATTTCTCTGATGCACCCTTGTGCCGTATGACGGGTATGACACGTTTTGCTTGTTTTTGGGTTAAAAATGGCCGCATCGAAAATCCACTCAATGTGATGCGATTTGATGACAGTTTTTTCCGGATGTTTGGAGAAAATTTAGAAGGTTTGACAGCCGAGCAAGAGCTTCAGTTAAGCAGTAGTACCTATGAGGGGAGATCGACACAGAGTTCCAAGCTACCAGGGGCCCTGATCAAGGAGCTTAAGCTGACGCTTTAAGCTCCTGATAAAAGGTCAGAGGTTCAGTGAAATAACGCTTCCTGATTGGGTCGGTCGATCGGGGAAGTTGGCTTCACAGAATCTTGACGAGGCTTGTCTTGATTATTAGCCATTTGCCAGTCTGGCAGTGTTCGTAGAGTCGAGGCAACTGTCTTCTGGAAATCTTGCATCTCACCGCTTGCAACAGGATCTGCAGATGGGAATCGAAGTCCGATAGGATCCCTATAGACGCCGTTTTCAAAGAAAGCAAAGTGCAGATGTGGACCTGTGGAGAGACCTGTAGTCCCAACATACCCTACTACTTGTCCTTGTTCCACTTGGGACCCATGACGAATGCCTGGAGCAAAACCTGAGAGATGCAGGTAGGCGGTCGAATAGATGCCGTTATGCCGAATTCTGACCATTTTCCCAGAGCCCCCGTTGTAAGCAGCAAATTCTACTTGGCCTCGCCCTACAGCCAGCACAGGAGTGCCGATGGGTGCACCATAGTCAACGCCATTGTGTGGACGGTTTTCACGAAGGATGGGATGAAACCTGCTCGTCGAAAATCCAGATGTAATACGACCAAATTTGATGGGACTTTTCAGAAACATACGACGTAAGCTTTGTCCGTTCGGCGCGTAGTAAGAGGCCTGTTCACCGTTTTGAGGAAAACGTATGCCCGTAAACATTTGGCCGTCATTCTCATATTCGGCAACGAGGATATTGCCCCAACCGATAGGCTTATCCTCTACATAACGCTGCTCTACAGTCAAACGCCAGCGATCTCCGCGCTTGACGGCACGGTTAAAATCTATCTGCCAAGCAAAGACTTCAGCTAAATTTGTAATCAAGCTTGCATCAACACCGACGATTTCTGCAGATTCCCAGAGGCTACTATCGACGACACCATGAAAGGTTTTCTGAACGGTAGTGATGGGGAAATTGACTTTTTTTGCCGTCCAATCCTGCTGATTCGCAGCTTTTTCAATCAAGAGGCTCGCATCTGCGGCATATCTAAGTTCGAAAGATGTGACATTTTTCTTCTCGGGTGAGTCCCAAGAGAGTTTGAACTGAGCCCCAGGTGTGACCTCTTTGAGCTGGATAATGGCTTTAGCCTTATTTACCCATTCCAAAATGGTCGAGGGATTCACGCCTTCTTGCTTTAACATGTTATAGATACTGGAGCCTTGGACGATGGCATGCTGAGTGATAAATACACTGGGACGAGGCTCGCTTTCCGACTGCGCGAGAGGTGTATTCGGACCAGGCGGAGAGGCACCCTTTTGGGAAGGGTTTGAAGGGTTGAAGCTGCATGCCCATACCGAGCTAATAAGTGTCATCAGAGCTAAGCTGCGTAGTTTCACCATATATAATTTCCTGAGAAAGGTTAGATCAGTAGTATACCTTAAAAAGCCTGAAGTTGTTCAGGGAACCAATTATTGCCTAAGCTGTCAACCCTCAAAATTCTAAGAAATTCTCATCTTAGCGCCATTCCTTCGGCATCTTTGATCGCCCAATAGGCTCAGCTGTAAGGGTTTGAGTGGGCACATAGTACCCGTCTGAAGTTCGAGACCATTCGCCTTCCGTGTTGACAAGTGGATGATCACCCTGCTCAAGCTCTTTCACCACATCGCCTTGCGGTTGATCGTGAAGCTTCGATCCTCCTACCATGACGTATCGCACAACTCCAGGAGCGGAACTGTTGCTTGGAGCAGACGGTTTTCCTTCAGTAGTTGCAGACTCCGAATCACTTTTCTCAGGAGTGAGCACACTGTTTTCGTCTTTTGGCGTAGCCTCGTTTAGGCTGCTGTCCGTGACGGCAGCCTCTATGTTTGTGGATTCCTCAGACTTTTTTTTCTTCGAAGATTTTTTTGGGGCATTGTTTTCAGCGATATCATTCCCTTCGGCGCCATTCACGAAGGCATCATCTCCTCCCGATCCATCATTGAGTCCCAGATTATTGTTTCCCTTGTTACTCAGCAAATTATTCCCACCCTGATTATTGGTGAAGAGGTTACCTCCACCTCCCCCGTTCAGGAAGTTTTCCTCACTGATATTATTGGGGTTCTCAGAATTTTTGCTTTTTTTGGAGCTCTTTCCTGACTCTTTCACAGAATTCTCAGAGGCATTGATATTCTCGTTTGCATCCGCATTTGCATTTGTATTCGCATTATTGCTTTCAGACTCTGCGGCTTCGTTGGTCTCAGTTTTCGAAGGCTGCACAGGGTCCTCTGTCGGGTCGATGCCGACTGAGCACCCGGTAAGTATGATGAAAGAACTCATCAGAACGAATAATGAGCGCACGGGAACTAATGATCGCAGAGGCATGAGCATGACATCCTGTCCTTTGCATTACATGCTGACGGGCGCAATTCCGTTACGTCCGCAATACTGTCGCTGGTCCTGAAGGCAGTTATCGGTGCAAAGCTACGGAACTTAAGCAAGGCGCCTTCTTCGATCTCTGGAGGGCACCTTCGAAGCTTGCGAGCTTGCTTTGGGAAGGGTAGGGTGTCGCTTCTGGAACATTTCGGCGAGGTGATACGTGGGGCGCAAGTTCAAGAGGTGGCACACTAGGAGTGAGGAACATGCTCGAGGATATCAGCAACTCACTGAAATCATAAAACAGAATCGTCAATTTGTGCCCATCGATCAACTGCGCTATGGTGATCATGGTCTCCTTGATGCGGCTGAATCAATCGCTCGAGCTCTGCGTGAAAAGCGTCGCATTGCCTTGTACGCTGATTATGACGTCGATGGGACGATGAGCTGTGTGAGTTGGATATGGTTCTTTCAGGCGATTGGATTTACTAATTTTGTCCACTATATCCCCTGTCGATTTGAAGAAGGTTACGGCCTCAATCTCAAGGCTATGGAGCATTTGATTGAGTCGGAAAAGGCTGACCTTATCATTACGATGGACACGGGCATCACAGCCAACCAGGAGGCTGCTTATTGCAAGTCTAGGGGTGTTGGCTTCATCTGTACCGATCACCACAAAATTCAACCCCAGAAAATGCCTGATTGCATCATATTAAACCCTAAGCTTAACCCTGACCCTCAGTACCAGGAGCTCTGTGGATGTGGCATCACCTTTGTATTGCTCCGCAAGCTGGGTACTGAGTTTCCTGTTTCCCAGGAAACGTGGAATGATATTTTGGGTCTTGTGGGAATGGCGACAATCTGTGATGTGGTTCCTTTGAATGGAGTCAATCATAAACTCGCCAATCTCGGGGTTCGATCTTTGCTGAGAAGTCAGCGTCGCGTATTTCAGCGCTTACGCCAAGCTTGTGCCCTTGAAGAAGGACTCGATGAAAAGGATGTTGGGTTTAGAATTGGTCCTCGAATCAATGCCGTTGGTCGCCTGAATCACGCGCGTGAAGTGATCAAAGCATTTATCCAAAACGAACCTGAAAACCTTGTTGCTTTTATGGGAACTT
>CANGNB010000316.1 GCA_947454545.1 Oligoflexaceae bacterium | reverse complement strand
TCATGATGATACCGAGACCTTTTTTCATCAACTCCTACGCTACGACGACTCATTTTACCGATTATGCCTACGATCGCTACGTTCCTCTTATCGTATCAGGCAAGGGTATCAATTCAGGTCGTTACGGACAAAAAGCTGAAATTATTGATATTGCTCCCACCCTGTCTTTTTTGACAGGAACGACACCGCCCAGCGGCAGTCAAGGTCGAGTTTTGCATGAGATTTTTAAGGAAAAATTTGGAAAATAAAGCCAAGATTTCTGTCGAGAGACGAAAACCTCCACTTAAGGAAAATTTATGAAATTATTTTACACGCCAGGTGCTTGTTCCCTCGCTCCCCACTTTGCGCTGGCGGAAGCCGGGGTCAACTATCAGCTCGTTCCTGTGGATCTCAGAGCTAAGACTTTTCCGGGTGGCGATTTCAAAACCATCAATCCCAAGGGTTATGTTCCTGCCTTGCAGCTCGATAATGGCGAAGTGCTCAGCGAGTGTTCCGCTATTCTTCAATACGTAGCTGAGCTCAAACCTGATGCAAAACTTTTGCCGCAAGTCGGGCAGCTCGCGCGCTATCGCTGTCTTGAGTGGCTGAACTATATTGCGACGGAACTCCATAAAGGATTTGGCCCACTCTGGGATCCATCCACTTCGGAAGCAGCACAAAAAGCAGCCAAAGATAAACTGACTCAACGGCTCAACTTTGTCGAAGCTGAGTTGGAAGGAAAAGACTATTTGCTGGGAGCTCAATATTCGATTGCGGACTCCTACCTTTATACAGTCCTCAGCTGGAGTCACTACGTGAAGTTTGATCTCACAGCTTGGCCACGACTGCTAGGATTCATGGAGCGCGTTAACATCCGCCCAGCAACTCAGCAAGTCCTTAAAGCTGAAGGCCTCCTCAAGTAAGGGAATGCTCTTCACGGAAACACTTTGAGCAAGCTATCGAGGTCTAGATGATGACCCCCGGGTGCTAGAAGGATGCGAAAATCCTTCTGGCTCTTTTGAAATTCCTTTTCAAACTTTCGAGCTGAAGGCAGCGTGATATCCTTTCGGCCCATGATCAGATGAAAGCTCGAATGAGGTGATAGCTTATCTTTGCTGGCATCCCATAGGCCCGAGCTTCCTACACCAACGATCTGCTCAAGCTCGGGGATCTTATGAAACTTGTAGAGTTTGAAGGCAAAGTACCCTCCGTTTGAAAATCCCAGCAAAGCAAAAGGTGCCTGCGGCTCATGCCAACAGCTTTGAGAAGCTTCTTGGATCCATGTAAAGGTTTGAGCTGCTTGCTCGCCGTTTGAACTTGCCCAACACCGTTGGTTATTTTTGCAGATAAAAGGCGATTGAGGTAGGGCAATGCGCACCGAGCGAATGCTGGCAAGCTTTTCAAGGACGGTGCGGTTCTCACTCTCCTCATGACTCCAGGCTTGTGCTGACTCATAGCCATGCAAGTAAATGAGATGCTTGGTGGCTTTCTCTGGCCCTAAACAGGGAGTCGCAGCTTTGTCGTTCCTTGGCTCTGCTGAGGATTGTGCTTGCCCAGTGTGACATACAAGCAAGATGATTCCCCAAAGAACTTTCATCATGACGTACCTTAGAAATGTGCTCACTGTTTTGCAAATCCTCACTCACGTCTATCTAAAAGTCGACCCCACCCAGTCAATTCATCTTGACACAACTAGGCTCAGAGGACTAGCCATGGAGTCGAACCTGAGTTTTGTGAGGTGCGGTGTGATCTTTGCTTTTTTGGCCCTGCTCGTCGTGCAATGCAATTTTGGATTCTTACCCGTAGCGCAAAAGATCAGCCTAACAGTACTGACGCCTTGGACTCTTTATGCTTTGAGGAGTCTCGCAGGAGCTCTCGTTTTCCAGATTGCTTATCAGGTCTGGCGATGGCGCCGTCGAGATCTCGGGGTAGACTCTGGTTCCAGTTTGCTCACTTCACGCCAATACCTTTTCTTATCCTTTCTTGGAATCGCATCGAATCAGTTTCTCTTAATCCTGGCTCTCAGCTTTACCCAAGCAATGGCGACTGTGATTATGGTTCCTTCCATCACACTCTTTACTTTTCTATTTGCTATCGTCTTGAAAAAAGAGGCATTTACCTGGGCACGAGCTTTCACGCTTGGTCTCGGAGGAGTAGGCGTCTTAGTTCTCATGGGAGATAGTTTGCACACGATGGTCTCAGGTATGGGCGCGCGGGCTTTACTTGGGAATATTCTTTGTCTTATTTCGGCGCTAGCATACGCGCTTTATCTTGTGCTTTCGCGGGACTCGGTTCGTCGCATCCCGCCCCTGGAATTCACGAGTCGACTCTTTTCCTATTCTTTAGTTTGGGTCGTTATTTTCTTGGGACTTGGTTACTTCCTAGTACCTCACGAAACCTGGACTGAGTTCTGGTGGAATAGTCCAGTCCACCCATTAGCAGGAAAAGCGACGGGACCTAGTAACCTGAACCTAATAGCTGTACTGAGTTTTATCGTGGCAGGACCGACGGTTCTCAATTACTTTCTGAACCTCTGGTCTTTGCAACACTTGCCGGCGAGTACAGTCTCGGGATTTATATCTTTGCAAACCCTTATCGGAGCAGCAGCTTCCTCAGTGTTTTTGCATGAGAAACTGAAACCGACCTATGGAGTCGCGGCTCTTTGTATACTGGGAAGTGTACTGCTTTTGAGCTTTCAAACTTTTCTTCAGAAAAAGCAGGTGCAGGTCTGAGACTCTGCTTGGCCACGATCCTGCCTTTGCCGAAGATAGGAACATTAAGCTTTATGGTGTGCTGCGGGGGCGGATAATACTTGGACTGCTGCTCGGAGTGCGAGCAGCAGATGATCGCATAGGACTCGGCTTGCGCGTAACTTCCGGCATGGGTGCTTGGGAGCGATGCGAGCGCACATGGCTCTGTTGTCCCCAAGCTGCATGAATATCATTATCATGCTTGAGGTATAATTTCACAATGCGGCGCCATTGAAGGTGTTCCTCAGGAACCAGTAGACAAAGAGCTTCGCCAGTTGCGCCGGCGCGGGCTGTACGACCAATGCGGTGGACATAATCTTCTGGAACTTGGGGAAGGTCGTAGTTGATAACGTGAGCAATGTGCGGAACATCGATACCACGTGCAGCAATATCTGTAGCTACAAGTATGCGGAAAGTACCATTACGAAAACCCAGCAAGGCCGACTCGCGTTGACTCTGGCTGCGGTCGCCATGGATTCTTGTCACAGAATGGCCAAATTTCGCCAAATACTTAGCTAAGCGATCCGTGCGATGCTTGGTCTTTGCAAAAATGATGATGGAGCCAATACGAGTGTTGAGCTGATCGAGAAGCACGTCGTTTTTATGTTCGCCAGTTGTTTCAATGACAGTATGAGCGATTTTGGGCTGACTCTGTTCAGTGGTTTCAATCGCAATATGAGCCGGATCCTGGAGGTAATTTTGTGCGAGCTTCATGATCTCAGTCGGCAAAGTTGCAGAAAAGAGAAGAGTCTGACGCTCTTTGGGCAAATGTCTAAGAATTTCTTTCAGCTGAGGTGCGAAGCCCATATCGAGCATGCGATCAGCTTCATCCAACACAAGGAAACTGTGGTTGTGCAAGCTCAGATTTCTTTGCTGAAGATGATCAACAAGTCGACCTGGAGTCGCAACGATGATCCTTGGCTTAAGAGAAAGAGCTCTAAGCTGTCGGGCCATGGGGAGGCCACCGATCAGAAGAGCAGGCCGAATGCGAGGCGTAAAAGCTGTCAGCTTCGTGATGACTTCGTTGATCTGAAGCGCGAGCTCGCGCGTCGGAGCAAGAATCAAAGCATTCATCTGGGGCTTGTCTATGAGCTGAGTCAGCATCGGAATGCTGAATGCTCCCGTTTTACCTGTCCCTGTCTGAGCACAAGCCATCACATCGCGATGTTGGAGAACTAAGGGTATAGCCTGTTCTTGAATCGGAGTGGGTTGAGTGAAGTTCATGAGGTGCAAAGCTTTATGCAAAGCTTCCGGCAACGGCATCTCTTGATAGAGAGTCATAATAATCATCCTTTAGCGTTTCGGGGACGAGCTAAACTCAGTAGAGGGATTCCACCTGAATGCCTAAGGAACGAGCCGGCTCATCGAATTCATTAAGAAAGAACGTGCGGAAAAGAGGGAGGAAGGCAACCCCATCAGGTCGACACAAGCCCGAAGGCTGTGTCGAACGGATGAGGACAACAAGGAAGCAAGTGCTTCTTAGTAGCGAGGACGTCCGCCGCCGCCGAAGCCGCCGCCGCGATTTCCACCGCGATCACGGTTACCTTGGCCGT
>CANGNB010000315.1 GCA_947454545.1 Oligoflexaceae bacterium | reverse complement strand
GCATAGACGCCCAGCGAAAGGACTAAGGTCATGCTCTCCCAACTTAGCCAGCAGCTCTGTCCTGAAGGCTTACCTGCTCTTTCTGGTAATATCTATTGTGTCGGCCGCAACTACGTTGAACACGCTAAGGAACTGCAAAATGAAGTTCCCAGTGAGCCTGTGATCTTCCTCAAAGCCCCTTCGTCTCTGCGCCTTTTAGCAAAGGGCCCTCTGGCCTTCGCTGAAGAAAGCTTTCATCACGAAGTCGAAATCGTGTTGCTGATAGGAAAAGATCTCGCCCTAGGTTCGAGTGCCGGCCTCGATGCGATCGCCAGCATCAGTTTGGGCCTGGATCTGACCCGCCGCGGGGTGCAGGATCAGTTGAAGAAAAAAAGTTTGCCCTGGACGATAGCGAAAAGCTTTGCAGGAGCAGCTTTGCTCCAACCCTTTCGGCGTCTGCAGTCAGTACCCGAAGCCATCGACTTTAGCCTTGCCGTCAATGGCGAGACCAAACAAAGGGGCCACACTGAGCAGATGATCTTCTCGTTTGTTAAGGTATTGGATTATCTGCTCCTGCACCAGCCCCTCTATGCTGGCGATATTGTGTATACCGGAACTCCGTCAGGGGTAGGCCCACTCAAAAAAGGGGACCGCTTGCACATTCAAAGTAGCGCCCTAGGGATCGATGCCGAGGGTGTCCTCTGAAACCTTTTTGCGGGCGTAAGCCCGTATACGCCCACGTTTTTCGCGCACTTTAGGGGTTGACATTCAGGTAGGACAAGACTACCCATAGCCCTGTCTTTGATCAGGAGTCATCCCCTATGGAATGCGACAGGTGGTGCTGGATCCCAGCAGAACTGAAGCGAACGTAAGCCCTTTCCTTGTTTTTTCGAGCGGGGCGCTTGTGTTTGCCCAGCGACTGATGCAACATGAGGGTGCGCCCTCCCTCCATCGAGACACTCACGTAAGACAAAATTAAGCTACGGGTCGATATCCGCAGCCTTCTCGGGATAGCTTTTATGACCTAGAGGCTCTCCAAAAACCCCGATGCCGCCTCCATACGAGGGCTTATCGGAGTTTCTGGAGAGGCTCCGCAAGGGAGATGTTTCATGACACGAACGAGCGATTCGATCGAACCATCTGTTCACGAAGAAAATCAAGTCCTGAGATCCCGTTGGGACGAATTGACGATCGAAGAAAAAGGTGAGCAATTCCGGCAAATGGAAGCCAGTGCTGCGGAAGACCTCTTCGAAAGCCTCAAATCGCAAGAACAAGCCGAACTCCTAGCTCAGTTACCCTACAAAGCATGGCGCCCACTTGTCCGTCTGCTCGCTCCAGATGACCTTGCCGACGTCATGCAAGAACTCCACTTCGAACACCGCCAAACCGTACTTGCTGTTCTCGACATGCGAACGCGCAGCGAACTCGCAGCCCTCCTGGCCTACGCAGAAGATCAGGCCGGTGGCCTCATGAACCCCCGTTTTGCGCGGGTACGCCCTGAGATGCCCATAGCCGAAGCCATGCAGTATATCCGTAAGCAGGCCCATCAGGATCTCGAGCACCTCGAAACCATCTATGTGCTCGATTCCGAACAAAAACTCATCGGCATCGTCAACCTGAGCGATCTCTTCAAAGCCCCCGATTACCACCCTATTCGCGATCTCATGAAAACACGCGTAGTCCGCGCAAATGAAAACATGGATCAAGAGGCTCTGAAGCAACTTTTCGCCCAAAACAATCTGACCGCCATTCCTATTGAGGATGGACAAGGGCGTATGATTGGGGTTGTTACAGCCGAAGATCTCGTGCAGGTGGCTGAAGAAGAAGCGACCGAAGATATGCAGCAGATGGGGGGTGTCGAAGTTCTCGACGCGCCGTATCTGAAGATGGATATCCTGAGCATGGTCAAAAAACGTGCGGGCTGGCTCACCGTGCTCTTTATCGGCGAGATGTTCACCGCGACGGCTATGGGCTACTTCGAAAAGCAGATCGAACAGGCTGTTGTGCTTGCTCTCTTCATTCCTCTGATTATCAGCAGTGGTGGCAATTCAGGTTCGCAGGCATCCACTCTTGTCGTGCGGGCGATGGCTTTGCAAGAAGTGCGACTGCGTGATTGGTGGAAGGTCCTGGGCCGCGAGCTTTTGATTGGTACCTTGCTCGGCTGTATTCTTGGCTCGATCGGGCTCATTCGAATTTTGCTCTGGCCGACTCGGGAAACACTTTATGGCATTCACTACATGCTCGTCGGCTACACGGTTTCCATCAGTCTGGTTGGAGTCGTGCTATGGGGCAGCATCAGCGGTTCCATGCTGCCTTTTATGCTCAAAAAGTTGCGACTTGATCCCGCGACAGCTTCGGCCCCCTTTGTGGCGACGCTCGTAGATGTCTCGGGACTCATCATTTACTTTACGATAGCGAGCCTTTTGCTACGCGGGACTCTGCTCTGAACCAAAAGTCTTTCGACTCAGAGCAGACCGGAAGACTCTTACTCCGAACGCAAACCAGCATAGTAGGCTGCAAAGCTTAAAGATAGCTTCACAAATTCGGCGGCTTGGGTAAAGGCCCCCGAATTCGCTACGGTATCCTCAGCTGTATGAATCCGATGATTGTAGTCGGTGGGATTTTCTGTCGGAAACAGCACGGGAACCCCTTGACGATTCCACGAGCGATGATCGCTGGTACCACCCGTCAAGCGGTTCTTACCGAGACTCACCGACTGATACGAACGAATCATAGCCTCTGCATCCTTGGTGAGCTGAGGATCCGTATCGTTGGTCACCAACCAGATCATGTCTTCGCTGGTATTTTTGAACAGATTCATATCATTCTGCACCATAGCGACGACTTTTTTACCAGCTTCGGTGTAGCGACGGGCGATATCCTGACTGCCGATCAGCCCCAGCTCTTCGATAGCGTAGCCATGGATTTCTATGGTCCGATCAAAGTGAAGATTTTCTTCCATGATCAAGGTAAAGAGCTCGAGCTGCGAAGCCGTGCCGCTCGCATTGTCATCAGCCCCTGGTGCAGCGTTATTGGTGCCGCTGCGATTGATACTATCGATGTGACTGCCAAAGACCACGATCTCCTCGGGACGGACCTGACCTTCGATGCGTACGATATAGCTCGGTTGAGCATAGCCTGCGTGCTGAACTGTCGAAAAGCTCACATCCGAGCGCTTCGCCGAAAGATTTTTATAAAGCTCAAGCATAGCCTGCGTGACCTTACCACCATCCTTGAGACGTGCAGCGCGGGAACCCATAGCCGCGAGGCTTTCGACTGTCTTTTCGATCCGATCTGCCCGGACCTCAGCATGAAGCGCGCTAAGTCTTGGCAGCTTTTGGGTGAGGGCGATCGAGGGCTGCGCTGGCTTACTGGCTCTCAGATTGGGAACCTCGTCCCCAGAAAGACGAATGAGCTGCCCGCAGGACCAGCGTTCGTCATGCAGAAAGCTACCAGCATAGGGCACTTGACTCGGTGCGATACGCACAACAGCGAAGGCTTCCGGCACGATCAGCTCTACATGTCCCAAGCTTTCGAGAGTCAAGGCATCGAAACGCGAATCGCTCAGATCGATCCAGTAGAGATCCTGAAAGTCGTCATCCTTCGCATCGGCAGCCCGGGTGAGAAGGTAATCTTCTGTCGCCAGGACGACATGAGTCGGCTCGCTTCGCCATTCCGTCCCTCTTCTCTGGACTTGAAGGGGCGAAGCTTTCCCTTGTGAAAAAGACATTAAAAGCAAAATTCCCAAAGCAATCCGCATACACACTCCTTTGTCTAGCCGATCGAACTGAGCGGTCTATAGCTTTCTTAGAACGAGCATAAAACGGAAATATCCGAACACTCGTCCCTCTCCTCCACATTTTCTCTGGCTGACTTTAGCTTTGCCTCTTCCCCTGCTAAAATAGGGGTAGTCTTTTCTTCAGCAAGAGGTTCTTATGCAAATACCAAAGACCATCTCCTCTTACTTTCTTGCCGAAAATTTCCCCCAAGAACGCCGTTGGGGAGTAGGGATGGCCCGTGTTTTTACCTGGTGTGCCATCGGTGGTTTCATCTCCCAGGGGAGTGCCGCAGCCATCATTTTGCATCGCTACGACCTCACTATCTTCGCAGTTTGTGCGATTTCCATGATGTTCGTCGCTATCAAACTCAACGATTCGGGAAAAACCAAACCGGCTCGCATCCTCCGAATGATCGTAGCCCTAGCTTTCTTCACCCTAATCGTTGCCAAAACTGGGGGCCTCACCTCGCCCTCGTTCTTTTGGGCAAGCGTTTTTATCCTCGGCTCCATGTTCTCTTTTGGAGCTGCTTCGGCCGTCCCAACAGCTCTTGCCCTCGCTCTGATGGCT
>CANGNB010000314.1 GCA_947454545.1 Oligoflexaceae bacterium | reverse complement strand
GGCCAGTGCGGTCACAGGATTTCAGGTTGCGGAAGCGGATGTCACCCTTGCTGCAGGCATGGGAAAGTCGGAACGCATCTTGACAAAAAATCGTAGTCAGCTTTGGCAAGCGGTGAGCCCTTATGATAAATCATCGGCGGGAGCTCCTGCTGGAACTTACTCTTGGGGACTCCTCAATCCTGCAAAGCCTTCGTCTAACCTTCTTGAATACACCTTTCAGCCAAGCGCCAACTGTCCTGTAGAAAATCAGATTGCTTTCCCCAACGATGCCACAAACACCTACTGTCGCGGAGATGCGCGCAAGGTGGACACGGGTGAACTGATGCCCGAAAAGCAGGATCGCTTTGTCGCTCTGAACGCAGAAAAAAGCTTCGGTGACATTCAGGCCAACGCCACACTTCTGGCCTCAGGAGTGAATACTTCGGGCTATTCTAGAAGCCGTACGCTCACCAGCAACCCGGCGCGTGCAGGTTACTATGCACTTCCTTACGGAAGTGCTCCAGAAAGTCTCAAAGCTCAGGCTGTCGCAGCCGGAAAATCCTACCAAGCGGATCAGCTCATCAAAATCGTCGGACCCAGTCTCTTTCCTGAGTACAAAGGCAATACGAGGACATCCGATAGCTCTTTGGGTGGGATGCTGAGCCTCAAAGGAAGTTTGGCTACCGATTGGGAATGGAACTTCGATGTTTCGCATTTTACGACGAAGCGAGTGAAAAATTTTGCAAAAGCTCCAGATAGTCTCGCTTTTGTGAAAAATCTCTTTCCTGTTGATGTAAATGAGGCTCCCAAACTTAATATTTTCCAGGATGATACCTCAGTTATTAGTGGTTATTTTGCGGATCTTCATAGTGAAGAGGTTAACCAGATCACAAGCGCAACATGGTTTGCCAGTGGACCCATCTATCAGCTTCCAGAAGGGCGAAAGGTCAGTGTAGCTGCCGGTGTGTCCGCTGCTCACGAAAACTATATACTCCGGGGTGATTCTAAGGATAGTCAGTTCCTCAATCAGTACCCGGAAACTTCCTCTATCTTCCGAGCCCGTTATCTTGGGAGTTTTGCCGCTGATGGTCATGGCAGCCGCGATGTCTCGTCGGCCTTTGCGGAATTCGATCTGCCCTTCTCCAAGCAAGTCGATCTTTCCCTCGCTGGACGCTACGATCAGTACTCCGACTTTGGAGGGACATTCAACTACGGGACAAGCTTGGTATACGCTCCAGCCTCTTTCCTTAAGCTGAGAGCTAATGCGGGGTCTGGATTTAAAGCGCCGACTCTCGCGCAGCTCTTCAATCAATCTGACGGAGGCTATCTGAGCGTCAAGGATAGCAAGTACTGTGACAATTCGGTGGCAGCAGACAATCCCTGCGGGCCTGACGGTGAAACCTACAGAGTGTATGTCAACAGTCCAGGGAACGGGAAGCTCAAAGAGGAAACCTCGTTAGCCTACAACTTTGGCGTTGTCTTCCAGCCCATTGATGCCTTCAATGTGTCGGTCGATTACTGGTCTGCAAATATCAAAGGCGTTATTGGCCAGGAAGATCTCGATCGTTTGATCGAAAAAGAGATTCGCGGAGAGTCTGTAGCTCCGTCCACGATCACACGAGGACCTGATAATCGCATTGCTTCTATCCAAAGCTCGTATGCCAACCTCGGGACTTTGCGATCGCAAGGTATCGATGCCGTAGCGGATTTTAGTACGAAACTTGATGGATTCACCTACGGCTATCGTAATGCCTACTCTCTCATCATCTCGCAGAAAAGCAAAGACACCATCTCTGACCCTGAAAAGGAAAACATTGGATCTTACCGGGCTCCACGCTATCGGATGACGCAAACGCTCTCATTCCAAACGAGCCAGCATAATGTGAGTCTTGCAGCTTCGACAGTCGGTCGTCAAGAATCGGCTCGTTTTGAAACCGATCCTAGCTTTGGTTACATCGCTCCCGAAACTCAGTACGATCTGAGCTATGGTTGGTCTTATTCAGCGAAGGGTAGTCTGCACCTTGGCGTCGCAAATCTTCTCAATAAGATTGGGGGCGTGCACCTCTATAATCGTGACACACGAGTAGTGACCTATCCTGCAGATCTCGCGGATGTCCGGGGACGTCAGCTCCAGATTGGCCTGCGACAAGCTTTTTAATCGACACGCAAGAGCAGCTGAGGTTTTGGCCTCAGTCCTGCTCTCTTCCTTGACCCCCTCTTTCATCACCACCGAATCATTACAGTGTGAGCCCGTCGGGGATCTGGTCATGTGAGCATATAATGTGGACGTGTCCCTCTTGGTGCAGCTGCTGAAGTCTCTGGCGATTGGCGATGCGCTGTTTATCAGCAAATGCGTTCTGCCAAGCAAAGGCCTGCATGAAGCTTTGGGGGCAGCGGTCCGTGAGCTCCTCACGCTGAAAGATGGCATCTCCTACATGAAAGACCCACTGTCCCTGCCAAAGAAAGGCGAGGCCCATCGAGCCTGGGCTATGGCCTTCGAGAGGCACCAGGAAAAGTTCTTCTTTGATTCCCCGTAAGCCTTTGACGCAACGAAAGCCTTTCCAATCCTCTCCCCACTGATCATAGCGGACCCAGGAGCAGGCGTGGGCCCACTGTTGGGATTTGTAGCGGATGAGTGAGGGAGATTGCCCGACGGCGACCTTAAACTCCTGTTCATGGACATGCACGCGCGCATGAGGAAAGTCGCGAAGGCCACCCGCATGGTCAGGATCCAGGTGGGTGACGACGATATCACGAACATCTTCTGGCTTGTATCCCAAGCGCTGCACTTGATGCAGAGCTGTCTCTTCGATTTTGAGGGCAGGACGCAATGCCCAATGGGTCAGGGCTCCAAGCCGTAAGTAGGGCGAAGCAATATCCCGGCAGCCGAGACCCGTATCGATCAAAACCAGTCGATCTTTGAGTTCGAGGAGAAAGCAATGACAGGGGATGCGTCCCGCCTGCGTGAGGCTGCCGCGCCCATAAAGCAAACGCTGCGGCATGGCAGGACAAAGAGTTCCACAATTTAGGATATGAAGTTTCATTGTGGAAACCCTCGCTTATTCTTTAAGCAGACAGGCCTTCAGTCGGGGACGAGTCATCGGCGGAAGCTGCTGGTGTTCGGCCTCCGGCATGATACAGCCCCATAAGGGCGATGCTCGCTTGAGGAGGAGTGGTCCAGTTGCTCATGAGGCCCAGAAGTTTTTGATTGTCAGCCGCACGATTTGCTGTGCTCATGGCATTGTACTTAATTTTCTTGCCAGCAGCTAGGGATTCCTGGAGGCGCTTGGAAAGCTGGGCAGCTTTTCCCTGTACGCGGGAATCCTGGAAATTGCTGTTGACCTGTAAAACTTTGATGCACTGAGCAATATCATCATGGCGAAGATATGCAAGAGCAAGGTTGTAGTGTACGACCCCGAGGAGGTCTTTCTCATCCTTAGGAAGAGCTTTGATGGCTGACTGATAGAGATCGATGCCTCGTTGGAACTCGCCCGCTTGGATAAAAGATACGGCTTGATTGTTCATGCGAGTGATGATTTCGCTGTGATTTTCCATGTGTGAAAAGAAATGGGAGGCCTGCTCGGTGCGCCCCGTAAGCAGCGAGAGCTTGGCTCCGGCCTCGATCACCTCGGAATTGCCACCGTCGATTTTTTCGGCTTCTTCGATCGCAGCTGTCGCCTGAGTAAGATTGCCAAGATCGTAATTCATCTCCATCAGCGCGAGGCGGATGTTGATATTGAAGGGCGAAACCAGCTTGGCCTTTTCAAGCATCTGAACTGCGAGCGTCTTGTCGCCGAGCTGAAAGAGGCATTTGGCGAGGAGTACTGTTTTCTCAAGGCTCGGTTTTACATCTTCTTTGTCGGACTTTTCTTGGACAGCAAGTTTCAAGGCTTTGATGAGCAGGTTACGTGCCTTTTCAAATTCGCCCTGATGGTAGAGGAAGAGGGCTTCAATATAATGCTTCCGACTTGGAGGCGTGTTTTTATCCCCTAAATACACTTTGCGCATGTGATAGGCATAAGAGCGATTGCCGTCCTGCAAAGATTGGATAATTTTTTGCTCCATGGGTCGCCGTTCTGTCGGCTGCTTTGCCTGTTGGATAGCAAAGGCCAGGGCCATCACCACAGGATCCTCGCGGAGAGGCTTGTGGAGAAGCTGCAGAGTTCCAAGGTCATTGAGCAGCTGGGCCTCCTGGGGGCGGAGCTGCGAGACGAGGACAGCGAGGGGGACTTGGTGGAAGCCATGGCCCCGAATTCTTTGCAGAAACTGCATCGCCGAAATATCGTTTTGGCGCTTTGTGCTGTTCCATTCAGCGATAATAAGATCGGGCTCTTCAGCATTTTTGAGCTCAGCCCAAGCCTTCTGAAAAACGGTGTAGTGCTTAAAGTCAG
>CANGNB010000313.1 GCA_947454545.1 Oligoflexaceae bacterium | reverse complement strand
CATCAATCACGTACCGACAGATGCGAAAAGCTTCGTCTCTATGTCGGGTCGTAACAGCGACCACAACACTCGACTCACCTACATGCAGATGACCTTGTCGATGCACGACACGAACATGGGCATCAAGTTCCCAACGCTCTCGTGCCTCCTGGACGATGCGCTCGATACTCTTCACAGCAAGGACTTCGTGAACGTCATAAGCGATACCTTTGACCTGACGCCCTACGTTGTGGGCTCGCACACGCCCTACAAAACTGCACTCGCCTCCATGCTCTTCTGAGGCCATTCCTGCGAGAATCTCGGCAGGAGAGATCGACTCCGAACTGATGCGAACACTCACATCTTGGCTCATGACCTAGCCCCCACAAACTGGTGGAATAATAGATAAAGTCTGACTCTTTCGAAAGATATAATCGGCCGCCAAGATATCATCTGCATCAGCAAAAACCGATTTAGACAGCAGATCGGTCGTTCCCTGTCCCGGACTCAATATCTCGAGCCGTGCTGCGACGAGTGAACGAAAGGCATCCAAAGAAAGCGTTGGCTCGATTTCAAAGTAAAGTGCTTCTTTCTCACTGACATCGCGAAACGCACCATAAAGTCTCAAAGTGATCTCCAGCACCTTAGGCCCTCCCTTTCGTAATACTCAAACCCGTATCCTGGGCTCTC
Source organism: Oligoflexaceae bacterium (assembly GCA_947454545.1). Classification (GTDB taxonomy): domain Bacteria; phylum Bdellovibrionota_B; class Oligoflexia; order Oligoflexales; family Oligoflexaceae; genus Oligoflexus. The sequence goes on along the minus strand of CANGNB010000313.1, from coordinate 3,701 downwards.
AGAGGGAACATCGAAATAAGCTGTCCCGCTTCAAGAGCATCGACGCCATTGGGCAACAAAGCCCAGCAATTAGCCTCCAAAAGTGGGCTAATCTGATGAGAGCCTTGACCTTCCAATATTTTGACTTGCCATTCGCCATCGAAATCTTCCACCCGAGCCTTCAGCACATAGGTCACATCACTAGGCTTTGGAAAGGGATGCATCAAGCTCGCAGCCATCGGCTCTTCCAGAGGCTGACCCAAAACTTCACGAAGATAAGGTTCGACAAAAAATCGCCATCCGACCAGAGTTGACACTGGATTTCCAGGCAAACCAAAGAACACAGGAGCCACATCATTCTGAGCCGATTGAGCAAATAGGATAGGCTTTCCGGGCTTCATCGCGACACGATGAAACACCAGATGGGCTCCCTCCTTGAGCAAACATTCCTTCACAAAATCGTGTTTCCCCATCGACACGGCCCCGGTACTGACGACAACATCAGCTCCCAGCTCATAGCAACGGCGAAGCTCTTGGACAAAGATCTCGGGCTCATCAAGCACCAACTTATGCAAAATAAGTTCGTAACGTGGATCCTTAAGAGCCGCCTGAAGGTAAGGCCCTGAAGCATCACGAATCGTGCCGTCGGCTAGCGTTTTTTCGCTGTGATGCTGCAGCTCTTTGCCTGTTGTCAATAAAGCAACACGCACCGGACGTAACACAGACAGTTCGCTGATCCCGAGGGCCGCGCACGCCATGATAAGCTCAGGAGTCACCCGAGTCCCTGCGGGAGAGATGTGCTGGCCCTTGGCAAAATCTTCCCCACGCCGCCGCACAAACTGCCCTTCTGGCAATGGCTGCTGTACGACTAAAACTGGACCTGCCGAACTTGCTTCGATCACAGCATCCTCAACTTTGAGGACAGTATCGTAGGAGCCAGAATAAAGAGCCGCTCCCGTCATAATCTCGTAAGCTCCCCCAGCTTCAAGAGGAACCCTCTTATCCCCTGCCGCAATACTCCCTCGAATAGGCAACCGCACGGGTCGTTCGTAAGAAGCTGTTGAAACGCTCTGAGATTCGACGACAAATCCATCCATCTGCGAATTGTCAGTGGCTGGGACAGCTTCGGGGCTATAGACATCGTTTGCCAACACACGCCCGAGGCAATGCAAGAGGGGCAGCACTTCGGCTTCAGAAAGAAACTTGGAACGCTGAGAACGGGCACTCTGAGAGACAAGAGCTGTAGCATCATGAAACGTCAGGAGACTCTCGGTGTGTTTCATAAAAACTCCTTTTGCTTTGCCTTAAGTGTGATTGCCACCACGAAGAGTATGAAAAGCATGCTTTAAGAGGGGCAAGACGGCATCAAACCCCTGCGTCACAGCCTTCGAACTGCCCGGCAGCAAAATGACTAAACTTCGTCCCAGAATTCCTGCCCCGGAGCGACTCAGATAGGAATAAGGTGTGTGCTGAGCTCCCGAGCTCCGCAAGAGTTCACCAAATCCAGGGATATCTTTGTCCCAGATAGAATGCAGGGCTTCCGGTGTACGATCTCGAGGAGAAAGACCAGTACCTCCAGTGCAGACGATGACATCGACATGATCATTTTCCGCCCAAAGACTTACCTGCTGTCGAATAGCATCGACTTCGTCAGGAACTATCGCGTGCCGGAGGACCTGAGCTCCTGCCTTTTCGAGATGTTCCTTCAGTAACTGACCCGAGCTGTCTTGTGCTTCGCCCGTCCAGCATCGATCGCTAATCGTAAGAACTGCAGCTGTGTGTCCAGATAGGGGCACGACAGCCTTTGCAGAAGACGTCATGCTTTCTTGCGCTGTCCGCGAGGGATGAATCCAAACACCCTGCTTTCCACCCTCTTTACGAACGAGCTTGATATCCCCCATGGTCAATGCCGGGTCCGTTCCCTTACAGAGATCGTACACTGTAAGCAAGGCGGCCTGCACCGCTACAAGAGCTTCCATCTCAACGCCTGTTTTTGCAGTAGCGCGAGCCTCCGCAGTCACGAACACAGAGCCATGGTCTCGATCGAGGGAGCATCGTACCTTCACCGAATCGAGCGCCAAGGGATGGCAGAGAGGAATCAGCTGAGCTGTATTCTTAGCAGCCATAATCCCAGCAACTTCTGCCAGAGTCAGGGCATCCCCTTTAGGCAAGGTTTTATGAGCTAATTTTTCCATAACTTCAGGACTCACGTTGAGCCGTCCCTCAGCCCAAGCCGTACGGACGGTCACCGCCTTATCACCCACATCGATCATCCGAAAGCCTTCAGCCTCCGATGCTTGCAAACTGCCTGGTGTTTCCATACTCTCCCTCTTGCAAAAAGTGCGAAATTTTCTTTCCTTTGAGGAGATAATGAACCGCTGCATGCAGCTCACTTTGCTGGCTTTCATTTTGAATAAAAGCCCGCAAAGAATGCTGTTTATCTCCAAACAGACACAATTTAAGCTCACCTCGGCAGCTGATGCGCAGCCGATTGCAGTTTCCACAAAAGTCTTTGCTATAAGGCGCTATCACCCCAATACGTCCGGCATAAGCTGCATGCTCATACTCACGCGCAGGGCCATCGAGAGGCCCTCTCTCCCTGAGCTGCCAGCCTTGACTCACAAGCCATTCCTCGAGAGCCTCCGCACGCACATGATGGCTTTCAAAGAAGTCCGGATGGTCACCCGTCCTCATCAGTTCAATGAACCGCACGCTGATGGGACGATGGCGAATATAATCGAGGAAACGAGGAAGATCCTCGCTGTTGAGATCCCGCATGAGTACCGCATTAAGTTTCACTCTAAGTCCCGCGTCAAGACTGGCTTCAAGGCCATTCAGGATCTGCGGTAAGAGACTCGTCTTTGTGATCCGTTGAAACAGCTCCGGATCCAAAGAGTCCACAGAAACGTTGACTCCCTGCAAACCAGCCTTCCGAAGAGCTGGAACAAGTCCCTTCAAGCGATAGCCGTTCGTCGAGAGAACGACCTGTTCAATGCCTGGGGTTTCGGAGGCACTTTGGACAAGCTCAACGATATCCCGTCGCAGCGTGGGCTCTCCGCCGGTGATACGAATTTTACGTACCCCCAGAGCGGCAAACCCAGCCACAAGGTGCTTGAATTCAGAATGGGTCATAGGAGAGTCCGCAGTCGGATCCTTGCAGTAGCCATTCGGCAGGCAGTAGGAACAGCTAAAATTGCAAGCATCCGTCACAGAGATACGGAGATAGCGAAAGCTACGGCCAAATTCGTCAGCAATGATCGTTTCAGCCATGCGCACCACCTCACATGAGAGAACTTTTGAGCAGCTTACTTTGGAGTATCCAAAAGCAGGCGACGTCGATCTTCAGGCAGACTCGAATTGAACGAGTAGTCCTGAACTTTATAATCACTCGTCCAGAAGAACTTCAGCTCTTTTGTGGCGCTATCGCCAAAGAGTCGGTAGTTGTAATAACCATAAGTCCACGTCGCAATGCCGCCCGCATTTCCTACGGAGTTTGGGGAGCCCAAGTACTTCTGCACTTCAGCCTGAGTCGTTTGGTTCTTTTTGATCCAGCCAAGGTCCGACGAAAAGTCGTGCCCACGCGTAACACAAGCGGTTTGCAAGATGAGCAGAGAGAATGCGCCACAAAAGAGAGCCTTGTGCATAAACAGTCCTTTCGCCTTATGTCTGATAGACGCCAAACACTCCCTCGCGGCGGACTTTATACCCGACGAGAGGCCGTG
>CANGNB010000312.1 GCA_947454545.1 Oligoflexaceae bacterium | reverse complement strand
TTGCCAAAAATGGCTAAATCGGGATCAACAAGATGAAAAAGTTTGGCGACAACTGTCAAAACACCTTGAAAATGGCCAGGTCGAAACTTTCCACAGAGGATTTGAGAGAGCTCACTGTTTGAAACGTAGGTTTGATAGCCCTCGGGATACATCTCTGAAGCCTGGGGCGCAAACAAGACATCAACCCCCCTCGTGGCTAGTTTTGCTGCGTCCTGCTCCAGCATGCGCGGATAGGTTGCAAAGTCTTCCTTGGGACCAAACTGAAGGGGATTCACAAAAATACTGACAACGACTTTGCTAGCATGAGCTTTGGCGTGATCGACAAGAGATAGGTGCCCTTCGTGCAATGCGCCCATGGTGGGAACGTAGGCAATGCTGTCTCCTGATTTTCTCCAGAGGCGACATTGTTCTCGCATGCTTTTGAAATCGGTAACCGTCCTGAGTGACATAGCAAAACTCTCCATACTCTTGCTTTCTCGGCAGCGGCAGCGCCGCAAAGAGCTGAATAGTCTTACACCTTATCAGGCATTTGAGCAATTGTTGGAGAGAAGTGGAGACATCGAAGAAAGGTAAATTGGATCGATAGGTTAGGAGTCCCTATAAACCGCCATCCTAGCGATTCGGCTCATCATAAGCCAGCACGTGGTCTTGCGACCTATTCGGCTCCGTAGAGGCCTTCACTGGCCCCGTCCTTATCCATCCTATGAAGACTGTGTCTTCATAGGGAATTATTCGGCTTGGAGCGGAGGAACTTTAGTGAAGGGCTTTAAATTCGTTCGGATCTACTTGGTGAAAAGCAAAAAACTGCGCGATCCCCTTAAAGGCTCGTCGGACTTGCCTTTTTGGCCAATTCGCTTTCGGCTGCTGAGAAGGTTAGACGTCGGGCCTCACCTTTTTCAGCAGACTCGGCTACACGGCGGCCACGAAAGTAAATTTCGACTCGACTGGCATCCTCTACGTAAAGCTTAAACTGTTCACGGAATTGATATTTGTAGGTCTGGACTTGGAGTTTTTCAACAACCTGCTTGTCCTGGTCTTTGGTGTAGGTCACAGCAACTGGCTCGTGAACCCTAAGTTCGAGATCCAACTCTCCACTTGCAGGAACTGATGCCTCTGTACCAGCGACCTGCGTTCCGGCTACCTGAACAGGAGCTACCGCTGGGGTAGGTGTATTCGAAACAGCGGCAGGACTTTCCTTGCTTGCGCTCGGGACCACATCGTCAGAATTCGTTTGCAGCATCTGCCAGATATTGACAACAAAAACCAAGGCTAATACGCCACCAGCAATAAACGCTAAAGGCCTAAGCTGCAGGTAGTTTTGAGGGGCAAACACCTTCAGACGCTTTTTCCACTCATTGGGTTGAATGAGGAGGACGCCTTTTTGCAATTGCTGATGGCGCTTTTCATCCCGATTGTGGAGCTTAGAATCCTTGCTACTGGTTTCAACAAACAATTCTTCGAAGGCTAAAAGGTAGGGTTTGGGATCCTTACCATATGCCTTACAGAGGTTCCGCACAAAGCCTCGCCCAAAGATGGCGCCGGGCAATTTATCCGTGGCACCTTTTTCAAGGGCTTCGATAAACGGCTGAGTGATACGTGTGGCCATAGCTATCCGCTCGATGGAAAAGCCAGCCTCTTCCCGAGCCTGCTTCAACATGTCGCCAAAGACTTGCGCAGGTGCCTTGCCTGCCTCGGTGTTTTTGGATGTGGCCTCTAAGTTTTCCTGTTCAGTTTTCATGAGAATCCTCAGTGATGCCTGGGCTATCGTGGAGTATTTCGAAACATCCCAAAACTGCAGCTAAATTCACTTTATCATCAGAGCCTTAGGTAGGGTTGGCTTCCCAGCTCGGGGCAAGCATATTAAGCTTAAGGAGGAGTCCTGTGTCCAAGCTTTTCCCCTTTTTACCACCGAGGGCCCTTCGATGCGAAATCGCTACATGGGTGTTTTCGTTCTTGCTATCAACTCTCTTTTTATATTATCTATGCCAGCTTGTCAAACCCTCAAAAACCAGAATGCAGAACGCTCGCGTGAAGAAGAGCTTCTGAACACCCAAAAAAACGTGGCCATCAATTACATCAACCAAGGGCTACCCAATCTGGCTCTGCGCGAGCTTCGCACACTCTCCTCGCAGTATCCCAAAGATCCCGATTTCAAGAACTTACTTGGCCTGACCTATCTGGCTATGCAAAATCCGGGTACGGCGCTCTCCTATTTCGAGGAGTCGTATCGATTAGCAGCCCGCCCCTCGGTCGCCCTCAATCTCAGCTCGGCTTACATCGAAACCAAGCAGTACGATAAAGCCATCAAAGTCCTGCGCGACCTCAGAGAAAGCCCCGAAGGCAAGGAGTATCCCTATCCCGAACGAATCTCACACAATATAGGCCTTGCGGCAGAGCGCTTTAACAAGCCCAAAATGGCTGAGAAGTACTATAAGCTGGCTCTACGTGACAATCCCTTCTACTACGTCTCGATCATGCGCCTCGGACAGCTCTATGAGTCGACGCAACGCGCTGACCTTGCCCTAGAACAGTACCAAAAAGGTCGCGAGGCGTGTTCCAAATGCTTCGATCCCATTCAGGCTCTGGTCACTCAGTACACCAAGGCCAAGCAACCAGCGAAGGCCGTTGCTCTCATTCAAGAATTTCTCGCAGACCGAGAGCTCGAAAATACGGACCGGACCAAAGCGCGCAAACTTCTCACGGAACTTACCCAGAATAACGGATATCCGATCATCTCCTCGACAACTAAAGCCAATTCAGGAGAGGGTCGAGCCAACTGACTCACTTAGTGCTGCGCTGGTCACCCACAGAAAAATAGCTGGCAGATTCGCCCCAGGACCAGCACAATGATAGCATATCCGTCATCATCGCCGTCCGCCACGGATCGAAAGGGCTCCTATGTTGAAACGATTCAGTCTGCTCCTGCTCCTCGCCCCTTCTTTGAGCTCGATAGCCCTTGCGGCCGAATCCAAAACTGATGGGGAGGATAAACACTATCGCTCCCTCGAAACTTTGGCTCGAGGCCTCTACTATTTAGAAACTCTGTATGTCGACCCGGGTAAGGTGCAGACGGATGACATGGTCTTCAACGCACTCAAAGGAGTCGTCTCAAGCCTCGATCCTCATACCATGGTGATGCCGCGTCGTGCGTTTGACCAGCTGACTTCAGACACTCAAGGCAAATTCGGTGGTGTTGGCATCATCGTTTCAACAGAACGCGGAAAAATGATTGTCGTTTCGCCGATCGAAGACACACCAGCATTCCGTGCCGGAATAAAATCAGGTGACGAAATTACGGCTATCGATGACCAGCCCCTCGATCTTCAGAAAAATGGTGATACTTCGGAGATGATGCGGGGCAAACCCGACACCAAGATCAAATTGACCGTGAAACGCAAAGGTGAAGAAAAACTCCTTCAATTTACTTTGATTCGTGAAATCATCAAAGTGAAGTCCGTCCGCAGCAATGAACTCAGCAACAAGATCACATACGCACGCATCGCCAGTTTTCAAGAAAACACTTCTGAAGAGCTCAAAGCCATCATTGAAAAAAATGCCAAAGACATGCGCGGCATGATCCTTGACCTGCGCGACAATCCCGGTGGGCTCCTGGAGCAGGCTGTAAAGGTTGCTGATCTTTTTATCGAATCCGGCGTTATCGTTTCTACTGTTGGTCGAACCAGTAAGGACGTCGAGCGAGAATTCGCCCACAAACGTGGGACTTATGCAGATATTCCTTTGGTAGTTCTGATCAATGGTGGCAGTGCCAGTGCCTCCGAGATTGTTGCTGGAGCTTTACAAGACCATGAGCGAGCTCTCATCATGGGAACAACCTCCTTTGGAAAAGGCTCCGTGCAAACCTTGGTTTCTCTTCCCGACCAATCAGGTTTGAAGATAACAGTGGCTCGCTACTACACACCCAAAGACAGATCTATCCAAGCGAAAGGGATCACGCCCGACATGGTCGTCCCACCGCAACAGCTCGAAGTAAAAAACGAAAATGCTAGGAAAGAATCGGATCTGAAAGGACATATTGAAAGTGGGGATCTCTCGGACCTCGCCAAGAGCTCAGGCATACGCAATGAAATCGAGCAGTGGCCTGACTTACAAAAGCAAGATTATCAGCTCGTTTCTGCTTACGCTTTCCTGCGTGGGATGCGCTTCTTTGGTTCGAAGGCCAAGACGCCAAGAGGCTGAACTTTTAGGCAAATGGGAAATTCAATCGATCACAAAAGTTCTTGTCTTATGAGTCCTCAAGGACCAAAGACAAGCACATTTGTATTCATTAAGCAGAGTAAGTGTCGTAATTTTTAAAGATGATAACGCGCTGACCTGAAAATTGCGTCGCAAGAAAGCGACGGTGACGCGATTGAC
>CANGNB010000311.1 GCA_947454545.1 Oligoflexaceae bacterium | reverse complement strand
TGGGCGCCCAGATCCCTTCAAACAGCCCGATATCCAAATCGAATCGTCGAATCGACCTCAAGATCCGCTGAATCCCGGCGAGAGTTTTTCCATCAAATCCAAGCTTCAGATGTATACACTTCAAGATCTTGCTGTCAAAGGCTATTGGCAGCTTGAAGATGGTCAAAAGCGAGCCATGGTCGTGATGCCTACAGGCGAGGGTGAGATCGTGCGCGAGGGAGATCCGATCTCGACAGGCAAAGTCTTGAAGATCGAACCGGAGCGCCTGACAGTGCGATTGTATCGCTTGAGAGCTGACGGGGTTCGTGAGCACGATGATCGCTTTCTATCAATTGGCTTTGCGAAGCAATCGGTCAAAGGCACGATTAAACTGGAGCCGGGCAAGGATCCTGTTTTTATCAAGCCTGAAGAGGCTGCAGGAACAGTTCAAAGCCGCAGCGCTGGTGCGGGGTATGGATCGATGCAGGGAGGTGGCGGAGGTATGCCTATGCCGGGAGCCTCTGCTGGAATGGGGGGAGCGGCTGGCGGTGGTGCCCCTATGGGTAATGCGGCAGCCATGGGTGCAGCTGCTGCTATGGGAGCGTCTGCGCAGAAGGCAGTTGCAAATCCCGGCGCAGGCAATGCCCAAGCGGCTGGAATGGGGATGATGGGTGCGCCGAGTATGGATGGCCAGATGAACAAGGGTGGAGCTGTAGGACCTGCTGATTCCAAACCCTCTGGCAGTTCAAGGCCAGGCGCAGCGCGATAAGAGGTGTGCTTTTCTAAGTTTTCCTTGAGCGACGAGGTGAAGTCATGGCTCAGTATCGGTTTCAAACTCATTGGGTTTCCTCCCTAGTCTTGCTGGGAGCTTTGTCGGCGTGTGCCACCAAATCGAAGGACCCTGAGGAATCGATGGGGGCAACCGATAAGCTCACGTCACTCGGTGCAGAAGACGAAGGCAATGCGGTCGAAGGATCCGAAGGTTTGGATGCAGAGTCCAGCGCTGAAGCTTCGGCCGATAAGACGTCAAGGCCAGAAGACTCTGAAGAAGATCTCTTGGGCGATCCGACGGAAAGCAAAGGGGAGTCGCCAGCAGTTTCTGAAAGTACTTTTGAAAACTCAACGATAGCTTCTGCCGATTCGTCAGCTCTTCCCTCCTCGGAAGGTTTGAGTGGTGATGAGAACCTAGAAAAAATGGCCCAAAAGGCTGCTGAGGATGCTGGTATTCCACTGAATGCGACACCAGATCCATCTCTCACAGCTCCTAATGCCGGGATGAATGCAGTGATGGGAGCCTCTGCTCCAGCTGAGACGTCTGCTCCCATGAATCCCGTTGCTTCAGTTCCCAGTCCAGCGGTTTCAGGCGCGCAATCGGTAGGAATGGCTGCTTCACAAACCTCTGCAGCAGCAGGGGCTCCTGAGGTTGCTGCGAAACTTTCAACGCTTAAATGGGTTGGCTATCATTACGAAGAAGCCAAAGGTCTTCTGACTGTTGAGATTCTCAATACTCTGCCGATTGACTACGAAGTCTTTGCCGCAACGGATAGACGCCGAGAATCAGGGTTTTTGTTTCGCTTCTATCAGTCACGTCTGAGCCACAAATTGAAATATGCGCTCGATTCGAGCGAATTCTGTTCTCCTATCAGTGCGATTTCTATGCACGAAAGTCAGGACGGTGGATTTGTTGATGTGTTTGTAAAGCATGCTCCCCAGTACCGAGAGTTTGCAGATCAAGGACAGCTGGTTGAGGGCGCTCTTGGCAGTAGTCTGCAGAGAGGTTCTTTGCGACTCGTGTTTCAACTGCCTCAGTGTGAAAAGAAGACGCGATCAGATCAAATGGTCGTAAAAGATCACGCGGTCAGTCTGCTCGCTAACGAGAGCTTTCCTTTGGCGAAGCAGGCCTTGGCAGAAGGAAAATCTCCAGTCAAACGAGTCGGTTTGAATCGTTTGTCCGTTGCGAAGGCCGAGCAAACCATCGCTATTCAAACTAAGATCAAGCAGCGGCCTCATTCCAATGTCGATCGCTTTGGTCTTCCTGAGAGTTTCGATAGAACTCTGGCGCGGCGGAATGAAGGGATGCGATCCTCTCTTCATCTGCAACGCTCAGCTTTGATGGCCGTAGCTGCTGATGAAGCGAATGCAGTTTCAGTAGGGAACAGTGCCGAACCCGAGAACGTTCCGACGGAAACAGTTGAGGATGAATCCGTTGCAGAACCAAGTCTCAGCAGCCCGGAACCTTCCGCTATGAATGCCGCGGCCGTTTCGGTTCCTAGCCCTCCTCCGCCACCCCAACCTGCGGCTGAACCGGCAGCAGCGCGCATGGAGGCACCGGTGGCTCCAGCTGAAGATGTCGTCGGACAGGTCAATCCTGAACCTGTGCGCAGTGGTGGATACACAGGAAAAGCGGTCGTTCTCGACTTCTATGATGCTCCCTTGAGTTTGGTGCTCGCGAGTCTCAAAGAGCAGACGGGTCATACCTATATTTACACAGAAGCGGTTGGTCAGATTCGAGTGACGGTTCACTTCCACAATGTCCCTTGGGATGAAGCTCTCGAGGCCATTTTGCAAACCTATGGACTTGAGTCAGCACGGATCGGTGAAAGTATTGTACGCATCGATAAAATCTCTGAAATTACCCAGACAAAAGCCGCTCGAGATCAAGCCGAAAGAGCATCATCGACACAGGTTCTTGTCTATCCTCTCAACCATGCTGTCGCAAAAGATGTGGTGCCACGACTAAAGGAGCTGCTGGGTGAAGGCGTAAAGATCGCTGAAGACGATAGGACCAATAAAATTGTTATCGAAGCTTCAAAAAAGTCGATAGCTAAAGCCAAAGAAATTATTAGGCGGCTCGACACAGAAACACGGCAGGTTGAAATCGCTTCGCGTATAGTCGAAGTGCAAAAGAACCAGTCGAATTTCTTCGGGGTGTCTTGGCTCAATAACTTGAACTTTGATCCAGGGCGAGCTCTAGGCTTTGGAACACTCAATTTCCCGAACTCTCTAGGATCTAGTTTTGCGGTCGATCCAGGTGTCGCTAAGGCGAGTACTACGGGCGTTGGACGCTTTCGCTTTGGTTCTTTGAATAAATTCATCGACCTCGATCTCCTTTTGAAAATGGAAGAGAAAAAAGGCACGACCAACGTCTTGCAAAGCAATCGCGTTTTGGTTCTGGATGGGCAAAAAGCAACGATACTTTCTGGTAGCTCACAGTTCTTTCGGCCGGCGGCAGGAAATGGTATTCCGGCCCCAGGTGGTGGAGGGGGAGGAGGAGCAGCAGGAGGTGCAGCAGCCGGGCTGTCGGAAGTTCAGTTCAATCTCTCACTCGAAGTGACACCGCAGGTTACGGCCTTGAATTCTGTGATCATGAAACTGCTTATCAAAAGTGATACACCCGGTGATCCGAGTGGTGAGGTTCTGGCCTCTAAAAATACGCGAACTCTCGATACTCAAATGGTCCGAAACAATGGTGATACGGGAGTGATTGGGGGTATCTATGACACCAACCGGCAGACGACCATGACGGGTATTCCCTTCCTTTCGGATATTCCAATCTTGGGCGCTCTTTTTCGCTCGACTTCGACGATAGAAAAGCAAACAGAGCTTTTGATTATGGTGACCCCAACGATCATTCCAGGGGAATCCAATGGTTCGGAAGAAGATGTAGCGGAAGGAACAAATCTTTTCGACACCAAAGATCCTGTTGGGATCTCTCAGTCTCGCTCCCAATCGCAGACTGCAAAGTTTTAGTCAAAGATGAGGACGACAGACATGAAAAGACTTATTTGGACTTTGCTGGCTTTGACATCTTGCTCCTATCAACCCGAAGACGCAGGTTTGTGTAAACTCAATTGCAGTAAAGCGATCATCGGGAGCAATGATCCCGGGATGTCTATCAAGTTGCAATCGTCTACGAGCAATATCATTTGCTCAGCAGCAAATGCCAATAAGGACTCGGTCCCCATTGTTGCTCAATTTTTGGTTTCAGAAAAAGTTGCGACAAACTCAGGAGACGGTCAACGACCTGTGCCAAACCTGAGCTTCGATCCTATCGTCAACGGAGCTCGATCGACCTCTGAGCGCAATGTGATCAATGCAGGTAAGATCGAGGGCACAGACGTTTATGAAAATATCCGTTATATAGGTATACCGACACCGAGCAGTAACTGGTGTTCCGATTCATGTGGCGTCGCGACGATTGAAGTTACTCCCCTTTGTCCTCCTTCAGGCAAAGATTCAGAGGTTTCCATACAATTGCACACGGGGCCCCTCTACTCGGACCCTGTAACCTTTAAAATTTCGACGGAATGAATGTGAGCTCAGATTCCTTCGGAAAGGTTTTGTCATGGTGAGTCCGCTCCTTGACCTTGTGAAATCTCTAGAGACCGATAAGCTTTCCAAGAACGACGCGATTGCCATCGAACACTTTCAGCGAAAGCCAGAAGGTCGAGGCTTTT
>CANGNB010000310.1 GCA_947454545.1 Oligoflexaceae bacterium | reverse complement strand
GCTTCCATCTTTATGCAAAAGCACGAGAGCATTACCCTGATTCAAAAAACGCGTGATAAAGGAGATTCCAAATTTAATGGGAGTCAAGGCCATCCCATAGAGCTCTGAGGACGACGCCTGCCGTTTTTCCGAAAGTTCGGCCCGACGTCGACGGTAATCGCTACTCTCCGAAAGCTGCAAAAAGAGCTCCGTTAAAGTCTCGCCTTCCACCTCTTGACCATAGGGCGTCCGATTGCGATCGGGACCACGATAGCAGTTGCTCAGGCGCACATCGAGAGCATCCTTGCCGACAGCATGAGCGATCTTTTCCATGATGAGTTCAATCATGGCCACGCCTTTGGGAGCACCAAAACCGCGAAAAGCAGTATGCGGATGCACATGGGTCCGACATACCTGCCCACGAATCCTCACATGAGGAATATAGTAGGCGTTGTCGGCATGCGTCATCGCTCGTTCCATAATCGCGGTCGAAAGGTCAGCATAAGCTCCGCCATCCGAAAATAAGGCAGCATCGAGAGCCAAAATCTGACCGTCTTCGTCAAAGCCGACCTGATAGTCGATCTCAAAGGGATTGCGCTTACCTGTGAGCTGCATATCTTCATCTTTGCTGAGAACAAGGCGCGCGGGTCGCTGCGTCTGCTGCGCGACTAAAGCCGCATAGACGGCGATCGGAGCTGCCTGCGTCTCTTTCCCCCCAAAACCGCCGCCTAAGCGCGTGGTCTGACACACCACATCTTTCGAGCTTAGACCTAAGGCTTCGGCGACGAGCTGCTGAGTCTCACTCGGATGCTGAGTCGAAGCGTGGACTTCAATCCCACCAGACTCGCGCGGATAGGCGATGGCCACCTGATTTTCGAGATAAAAATGCTCGGCCCCATCGAGACGCAGAGTCCCTTGCAGTTGCCGCGGTGCGGCCTGCAAAGCCTTCTGCCAATCCCCTCGGGCAATCGTCCGTTCGCTTCCTATCCAACTTTGAGCCGCGCGAGCTGCAGGGATCCCGCGTACAGCGGGCAAGACTTCATAGTCGATACGAAGCGCTGCGCGGGCGGCTCGCAGGGCTTTGGCATCCGTCGCGGCAAGGACTAAGACCACTTCGCCCACATAAAACACCTCATCGATCGCCAAGAAGGGTTGATCGAAGAAAATGATACCCCAATGCTTGTGAGCCAGGGCTGTATGATCAAAGACCCAGACTTTGCCCTGCAAAGCATTGAGCCCACTCCTGTCGATCAGCTTGATCCGGGCCCGCGCATGGGGACTCGTGATCAGGCTCACCAGCAGCTCACGCGCCTCGGGTGGACGATCATCGACATACTCAGCCTGACCTCGCACATGCAGAGCGCTCGCTTCATGGACGGAGCTTTGGCTCGACTTAAAGGCTTGCTCGCTCATGTTGCACCTCCTGAGCAAGAAAGAATTCACGGGTAAACTGTTCCCAAAAATTTTGGAGCAGCAGGCGCCGATAGGCACTCGAACCCCGCAGGTCGGAGAGCGGCTGGATTTCTTCTTGCAATAGGGTGCTAGCCTCGCCGAGCACCTCTCGGGTCAGGCGTCGGCCCTTCAGAAAAGCTTCGGTTTTATGGGCGCGGATAGGCGTCGCGGCAACGCCGCCAAGAGCGATATGGACCTTTTGCAAAAGAACCTTCTTGGGATCTAGACTCCAGAGAAAGGCGGCTGAAACTGTGGCGATATCGAGATCTTTGCGCGTTGCGGCCTTATAGAGGCGCAGGTATTCCTGCGCCGAAGGGATCGGAATGTGAACCTTTGTGATCAGCTCATCAGCTTTGAGCTGAAGGCGCCGATAGCCCACAAACAGCTCGCTCAAGGGCACCTCACGTTCTCCCCTCACACTGGCGACGATGACGGAGGCATCGACGGCGAGAAGAAAAGGCAAAGTATCACCGATAGGTGAAGCGTTCGCGATATTACCCACCAAGGTCGCTGTGTTTTTGATTTGCGGGGAAGCAAACACATCGAGGAGGCGACTGAGCTCAGGGATAGTCTCGCGGCTCAGCTGGCGGAGAGTTTCAAGACTCACCCGAGCTCCGATGAGCAGACGCTGACGCTGCTTTTTCCACTGATAGAGCTCTGGCACCAGGTGCAGGCTAATAGCTTTGCTGAGTTCGCGCTTACCCTTATTGATCTGCACACCTAAATCTGTCGTCGAAGAGAGCAATAGAGCATCAGGATGCTTTTTGCGAAGGCGCAGCAGCTGATCGAGATCGGTTGGAGCCCAGAGACTGACACCCTCGGCTTCGATCCTGCATTCGGCTTTTTGGGTCTTGCGCAGTTGCTTTTGCAGCTCCAGCACGTGAAATTTTTCGAGGAGCGACGGACACTGCTGCGGATCGAGCGCCAAAGCAGCTTCGATGATAGGCGTATAGCCCGTGCAGCGGCAGAGATTTCCGGTGAGAGCGTTCTTGGCTTTTTGGGCATCGAGTGCTTGGGAACACTGACTGATACAGCCGGTCAAGGCCATGACGATACCCGGGGTGCAATACCCACACTGGCTGGCATGCGCCTTCACCATAGCTTCTTGTACGGGATGACCTGCATGCGGTTCTGCAAGACCCTCGACGGTCACCAGGTGGGCACCATCCATCTGCGCCAGCAAAGCGATGCAGGCATTGATAGGCTCAAACACCAGCTCATCCCTTGTCGCTTTCAGCGAGAAGGCTTTGAGCACGGTACAAGCGCCACAATCGCCTTCAGCACACACGATCTTAGTGCCGGTGAGCTGACAGCTTTTTCGTAAATAATCTGCGAGCATCAAAAAGGCGTCGGCCCCTGAGACCTCGTGGATCTGTCCATTCAGAGCAAAGCGAATGCTGGAACGCGTTTGCATATAAACTCTCCTCATCAGGTCGAGGTGAGAACCTCGACACTTAGAGTCTGAGGCTAGCGCAGTCGCCCAGCTTGGTCAACTCAGGCTTCAAACACCGGCACTTTCGCAAAGTGATCGACATCGATGAGACCACGATCGGTGATTTTCAAACTCGGTATCACGGGCAAAGCCAAAAAGGAAAGCTGCAGAAAGGGTTCCTCGAGACGACAGCCTATCGCATGCGTGAGCGCCTTAAGACGGCGCAGGCTTTGCGCGACCTGTTCTGGCTCGACATCGGTCATGAGACCACCTATGGGCAGAGGCAATGCCTCCGTGCGCCCATCGGCAGCTCGGACACAGATGCCGCCATCAATCGCTTGGAGATCTTCGATCACAGCCTTGAGCAGAGCATCGCTCGAAGCGACCGCGATGATATTGTGCGAGTCATGGTTGATACTCGTCGCGATACCCCCAGAGCTGAGACCAAAGCCTTTGACGAATGCGACTGTTCGATAACCTGTGCCCTTATGTCGTTCGAGCACCATAATTTTGAGAATATCGGCCTCAGCATCCGCCTGAACTTCCCCAGCCACAAGTGGAAGCTGAGCCCACAGGCATCGCGTGAGGATCTGACCAGGAATGACTTCGATCACACGGGCCCGAAAGGGGCCATGTGGCGCCTGCAGGACTAGATCTTCGGCACGTAGCGGAGGCAGATTTAAATTTTTGGGGGGCTGCTTCGGTCGCTGTCCCGAGCAGGCTCGCAGCGCATCCGCCTGCACCAAACGTCCCCCTTTCCAGACCTTTTCCAAGGTAAAGCCTGCCGTCCACGTACGTGCATCTTTGGGCCGCAGCAGACAGAGATCGGCACGGTAACCGGGTGCTAGCGCCCCCCTATCACCAAGCCCATACATGCGGGCCGGCGCAAAGCTTGCAGCTCGAAACAGATCCTCAGGTTTCAGACCTTTTTTGAGGCCTTTTTCGATGATGGCTCCCATATGCCCCTCATCAAGGATATCGAGGGGATTTCTATCATCGCTACAAAGACCGATGGTCGCTGATGTATAGGCGTTGAGCAGCGGCAGCAAGGCCGCAGCATCTTTTGCACAGGAGCCTTCGCGAATCAGCACATGAATACCCTTACTCAACTTCTCCCAAGCCTCAGCAGCTGTCGTCGACTCATGGCAGCTATGGATACCGGCAACGGCGTATGCGTTAAGATCCTTCCCGCCCAGACCAGGGCAGTGACCATCCATGCGCAGCCCCTGAAAATCGATGAGCTTTTGAAGGACATCCGCATCATCGTTGAGCAAGCCAGGAAAGTTCATCATTTCCGCAAGACCCAAGACTTTGGGATGCTGACGAAAACTGCGTAGATCCGCGGCATAGAGAGCTGCCCCTGAACTTTCAAAGGCAAAGCTAGGATTGGTGCTCGGGACACAGCTTGGAATCATGACGAAGACATCAAGCCACAGTTTCTCTGCCTCTGCTAAGGCCCAACGTATCCCCTCGAGCCCAAGCACATTGGCAATTTCATGAGGATCCCAAAGCGCCGTCGTCGTCCCTCGCGGCAGCACCAGCTCTTGAAAGCGAACCGGTGTCATGAGACTGCTTTCGATATGCACGTGACTATCGAT